>CAZHIF010000021.1:0-3258 GCA_964532505.1 uncultured Candidatus Peribacteria bacterium | reverse complement strand
TATCAGGCATGTCCAATAATCTTTTATCCCGCCATGTGGCGGCTATTTAACGTTAGACATCACATATTTATACCTCGGGATGTAAGCATGAAGCCATTAGTAAAATACAGAGGAGGAAAGTCAAAAGAAATACCTCATCTGATTAAACACATTCCACAATATGGTGGACGATATATTGAACCGTTTTTTGGTGGTGGCGCACTGTTCTTTCATTTAGAGCCGAAAAGAGCAATCATAAATGACATTAATTCAAAGCTTATATCATTTTACTTAGGTGTAAAAAATGATTTTTACAAACTCAAAAAAGAGCTATCGGAGATTGAGCGAATTTACACCATTAACCGCAGAACCTTTGAAGAACTGAAAAGCAAAACACCTGACAAGCGAGTTGAAGATGAAAACGAACCACTCTATTATCAAATCAGAGATATGTTCAATGAACTGACAGAAAAAAAATACTCTGATGCTTTGCTTTATTTCTTCATAAATAAGACTGCATATTCGGGAATGATACGCTACAATACAAAAGGAGAATTTAATGTGCCTTATGGACGATATGCAAACCTAAATACTTCATTGGTAACAAATTCTCACAGCAAATTACTTGCTAATACAGATATTTATAATATCGACTATTCCGATATTTTCCAAATGGCAACTAAAGACGACTTTATGTTTTTAGACCCGCCATATGATTGCGTTTTTTCTGATTATGGCAATACTGAACACAAAGACGGATTCAATGAAAAAAATCATATTGAATTAGCTAACCAATATAAAAAACTAAAGTGCAAAGCACTTATGGTTATTGGTAGAACACCGCTAACAGAAAAATTATATCGCGACTACATTGTGGATGAATATGGCAAATCATATGCGGTAAATATTAGAAACAGATTTAAGTCCGAAGCGAGCCACATTCTCATTTCTAACTATGGCAATGAGGCATTAAAAAGAGAACTAAAATTAATATTAGAAGAAGAATCTGTTTCACATGGCTAGAATTGACAGCAAAGTAATTTTTGTAACCACTTCTCCACGGACACCTGCAAAGATGATTCCTGAAATTGGGCTTTTGAACGCCCATTTTGCAGGACAAAGATGGAGTACCGAAACTCAAAGAGCTTTTATGGAGCTATTGAGAGAGGAAAACTTTTTCAATGGCGAAGGTGCAAATGACCCTGCATTTAGTGCAAGAGACAGAATAAACAGAGCACCAAAAGCACTTGGTTTTGTAATTCTATCACCGACAATTCAACTTACACCGGCAGGAGAAGAACTCGTAAATTCAAGAAGAAAAGACGAAATATTTTTAAGGCAGCTTCTTAAATTTCAAGTTCCTTCACCATTCCACAAACCAACTGAAAATTCAGCAGAATTTTGGGTAAAACCATACCTTGAACTTTTCAGACTCGTTAGACACTTTGGCTCATTGAAATTTGATGAGTTAATGATTTTTGGTTTGCAGTTAGTGGATTACCGTGAGTTTGATACAATTGTTGAGAAAATCAACCAATTTAGAATAGCAAAAGCACAAAACGAAGGAAACTACAAGCGTTTTCGGTCAGAGTATATTGACAGAGAGTTAAGAGAAATTTACAGTGCTGACATAAATTCAGGAAATACACGAACCAGAGAAACAAATGATGCTTCGATTGCAAAATTTCTAAGCACCAAAGCAAGCAATATGCGAGATTATACCGATGCTTGTGTTCGTTATTTGAGGGCAACGGGTTTGGTAAACATTTCTCATTTAGGAAAATCAATCTCAATTGTTCCTGGAAAAATTCAGGAAGTTGATTATTTCTTACAACACACAGATAGAGAGCCTTGCTTTATTGATAATGAAGGACAATATGTTTCCTATCTTGGTAATCCACAAATTCCGATACTGCTAACAGACAATAGAGAACTATTAGAACAAAAAATCAGAACAGAGTTTCCGCAACTCAATATTGCTGAGACCACAACATTACAAGAACTAAAAAACATATTCGCTGAGCAATTAGAAAATCGAAAAGAGCAAATAATAACCGAACAAGTTGCAGCAATCAAGGACTACAGACTATTTGAAGATATTTCTACAACATTTGACCAAATACTTGATAATTCACTTTACGACACGCCACTTATGTTGGAATGGAACACTTGGCGAGCAATGACAATGTTGGATGGAGGAGAGATTAAAGCCAATTTGAAATTTGACGATTTTGGAAATCCAATGTCAACAGCACAGGGCAATATGGCTGATATTGTTTGCGATTATGGCGACTTCGGTTTAACAGTTGAAGTCACTATGCAAGGTGGACAAAGACAATATGAAACAGAGGGAGAACCAGTAACAAGACACCTTGCAAAATATAAGCGTGAAACTGAAAAACCTGCTTACTGTCTGTTTATTGCACCAAACATAAATGACGCTTGCAAAGCCCATTTTTACGCACTACACAAAATGAACATTCAATATTATGGTGGAACTTCGACAATCGTTCCATTGCCTTTAAGTGTTTTTATTAAAATGGTTCAGGATTCTCATAATGCAAACTATGTTCCCGAACCAAGACACGTTCAACGATTTTTCGAGCGTTCAAATGAATTAGCAAACTCGACAAACAATGAAGTAGATTGGTATAACGGTATTACAGAAGAAGCACTAAATTGGTTGTCTGCAAATGTCTAACAATTCGTTCCAGCGGACGGTTTCGCCGCCGCTGAACTCGAACGTTAGAGGGCTGGCATGACGACGCGCTCACCAACAGACAAAAATGGAAACGTGGTCAGCGTTGGAACGCGTGTGCGTCTGTTATCACTCACCGGTCAGTGGTTAAACGATCTTCCCGCTGACGAAAAAGACGACGTTTTTTCCATGATTGGTGAAGTATTCGAAGTTGAGGAAATTGACGAATATGGGCAACCATGGATTCGAAAATCTTGGCCAAACGAAACTGAAGGCAAATGCCATTCACATTCAATAGCCCTAGAGCCCTGTGAAATAGAGGTCGTCGGTGAAATCGCCCTCTAACATTGCGGTCAAGCGGGACTGGCTTACAGCGGGCTTCGCCCGCTTCCGCTCTCCCCTGAACTTCGACGTTAGACCCCAACCCCCATGCCCGCTATGCCCTTCACGTTTATGTGCCGTCTCGCCAGCGCCGACTTTCGTGCTTCGCAAGTGGCGCCGTTGTTCGGCTCCGTTTCACCGTCGGCGCTTGTCTCCACCGTCCGCGCTTCGGGCGGCGGTGTCCGCGGTCGCTGGGCCGT
>CAZHIF010000020.1:0-3278 GCA_964532505.1 uncultured Candidatus Peribacteria bacterium | reverse complement strand
TTTTTCACTCTATTTTTTTCGGCATTAGACTTTGCTTCTGCGTTTCTATGAGTTTCCTTTGGGAAAGGAGTTTTTCACGGCAAACATGTGCTTATAAAGCCAGCTTTGAGTGATTTAAAATAATAAAGAATATTGCCATTTTTCATACTATATGATTGTACAGGGATTTAATTCGTGCAAACCTCATTTTTTCAAAAAGTGAAATATACACAGTGTAAAAGCCAAGATGGTAAAGGTTCTGAATAAAAAAACAAAAAAATGCCGAAGGTTTACACATTCGACATTTAAACTCTTAAAAAATTAAAGAGTAACGTAAAATGAACTCCTTTCCCAAAAAAATTCATTTTCCTTCCGTAGAAGGGTGCTCGAAACAAAATTGAAAGAGCATCTTTCACATTGTATTTTATATTATTAAAAATGTCAATTTTTTATTACAATTATTTTAAAAAATATGTTAAATATATAATATTATTTGTTTCAAATATAGCATAAATCCCAAAAACAACACCCTTTACATCGTTCATCTTTTTGCATCGGAAAATCTTTTGGGTACACCCCTTTGTTGATTTTTTCCCATACTGTTTGTGCTAAGTGTTTTGCTTGATTTTTATTCTCTGTGGTAATTTCTATTTCTTGTTTTTTTCTATCCCCTGTAAAAAAAATACCTCCTTTTGTAATGGTGGTGTTCGGGAGCATTTCTTCTAGACATATTGCCATGAGAAACAGTTGCATATGGTGCATATGATTGACTCTAGTTTTTCCTCGCTTAAATTCTATAGGAATAATTTGTTTTGAAGATTTGTAAATCTCAAGAACATCTATTTTCCCAGAAATATGAAAATTCTCTGAAAAAATTCTTACTTCGCTTTGAGTTGATTTCTCTTTATTTGAGCGAAAATATTTTTCTTGCAGGGTTGCATGAGCATCTCGCCCATCTTGAATATATTCATTTTCATCTCGATAGCGAGGAGCTTTAGTTAAAAGCCAAAATGCACTTCGTGGGCAGTAGGAGTATTCGGCAATAAATGATAAGGGGTTCATATTTTTAAAAAATAATAATATTTTTACTATCAAATGTCTTATCAGTTCCTCCGTATCTTTCTATCTTTGTAATAATAGAGTCTGGTATTGGTACAAATAAAAGACTTTCTCCGTCATTATGTTCTAAAAATAATTTTTTCCGAAGGCATGATAAGAATTCTTTTTTTCGTGCACTTGTTAGCCAAAATTCAAAAAGGGAATATTGCACTCGAACCCCAAAAGTTTCTAAAATTTTCACCAACTGTCTTCTTCGTCGATCATTAGAAATATCAAATGCAACAAAAAATCTTTCTCTTATCGTTGCCATTTTTTTGGGATAAAAGAATTATCATCATTCATCAAAAAATGAGTAAATTTTCGAATATCATTTTCTATATAAGCCGTAAGACTCTTTTCATTCCAAAAGTGTTCACCTCGTAAAAAAATGGTCCATTTGGGAAAGAATTTTTGGAATCCATTTTTTGAAAACTTCCAAGCTCCTCCAAGTTCTTCTTCAAAATCGTCTTTGTTAAATTCTTTTAGATTTATTTTAGTAATTACAAAATGTTCAATAATGCCTCGATACAGCTCTAAAAAGTCAGAAGCCAAGGAGGCATGTCCATAGCGTTGATCGTGTAAAAATCCGAAATAAGGATCAAGTCCGCAAATCATAAGCTGTGTGAGAATTTCATGATGCATCATGGTGTAACAAAAGCTTAAAAATGCGTTTACAGGATCTAGCGGAGGACGCTTCCATCGTCCATTAAAAGAAAAATCTGTATTTTTGATTGTTTTTTCTTTTTTCCAGCTTTCAAAATACTGTTTTGCGTAATTTCCCTCCACGCCTCTTAAGCTTTCTAGGCTTTTAGCATTGCTAACGGAATCTTCAAAGTTTTCAAAAAAATCCGTACCAATCCGCAATTTTTGGAAACAAATTTTTTGCGTATAAATTTTCTGTATAACAAATATTTTTGCTATCTCAAGTCTTTTTTTGTCGTGATCATGTGTTAAGATTTGCGAATGACGAAGAAAAATATTCTTTGAAAAATCATAACGAATAGAGGCTAAAAATTTCCCATTTCCATCTAGGAAATGAATAGGAATTTCATCCTTAGAAGAAAGTGAAAAAACTTCTGCTGAAATATCGCTTTTCCCAAAAATTAAAATATCTCGCGTAGCAATAGCGGGTATTTTTTGCAGAATTTTTTTATTAATATCTCTTACTACAAAGCTTTTGTTCGATACACTTAAAAAATTCCCATCTGAAGATTTAAAGAAAATTGTTGATTTCCCCTCTGTTAAAAGTGTCATAATTTTTAATATTTATATTTTCCATATCTTAACATATTGCAATCGAAAAAGAAAATTTTTGTTTTTTTTAAAAAAAAGAATAAATTTGTATATATTGTAAAAATTTGAGCCGAGTAAAATGCAAATAGCCATCTCAAACAAAAAATCTATTTACAGAAAAAAAGAAAAAGACTATCGTATAAATGCCGAGTAGGAAATAGACTTAAAAAATTCCTTTCCTAAAAAAAATTGTAGAAACTTTGAGATCTTGTTGGCTAAAAATACTCGGCTTTTATTTTTTCAACTTATTTTATGTACCAATCTTCCATGAAAATTTCAAAAGCAGGAACTTCTACACTTGAAAAAGAATTGATTCAATTTTTAGAAAAACACAAATTCTTGTATTCCAAGTCATTTAGAAAAAAAATTTCTTTGGAAAAATTGCCAGAAGTGATTTTGGAGAGAAAAAATCTTCGAAAAAACAGGTTGGCGTGCTTTTCATGTGCTATGGATATTTTGAAAAATGGAAAATGCACTCCTATTCAAAATCCCAAAAATAAAAATGAATTTGAAATAAAAGGATTATCACAAGAAGGAAATATTGTTTTTTTGCATGTACGAAAAGAGACAGACAAAAAGAAAAATACTCAATTTTTTTTTGTTTCGTGTTATTCAAAAGAGCCTCCTTCCCACTTGCTCTAGGGGACAGAGGCTATAGATTGTTTCGTCTGAGGGGAAGGATTACCGCTTGTCAGTGCAAAAAGCAAAGGCGAACCCCAAAGGTCTATTCCAATGTGCTTACATTTTCCCTTTTTTATCTTTTTTTGTCAATTCATTTATCAATTTAATATGTCTCAAGAAAAAAAACTGACAGGTTACCGAGTGCATTTTGCTCGGCTCAAAAATATTCGTTCGGATGTTTCTGCTATTCGGACGCACAAATTTAAATGTGCGATTCCAAAAAGTGG
>CAZHIF010000019.1:0-4800 GCA_964532505.1 uncultured Candidatus Peribacteria bacterium | reverse complement strand
ACGCCAACTTCTACCCCAACATCTACTCCTACGCCTACTGCAACGCCAACTTCTACCCCTACACCTACCCCTACACCTACTACAACGCCCGTGATTTATAATTCAGCATCTAGCGGAGGAGGTGGAGGGCGAAACGCTCTGCTTTGGATGACAAACACACCAACTCCTAGTCCAACAAACACCCCTACTTCTACAGCTACTCCTACTCCTACTCCTACTCCTACGAGCACTCCTTATAGCACAGGAACAGGAACCTCCACGGCAGAGGCGAATCGCCCATCGGGAAGTACAATAGGATCTTCTAATACACAAGAAGTAAAACTGACAAAAACGGCTGATAAATCTATTGTACGCCCAGGAGAAATGCTCACCTACACCATTACCTTTGAAAACACTTCTGGAAAAGATCTCAAAAATTTCATTCTCATAGATGTATTTCCATCGCAATACTTGGAACCAATAGAGGTTTCAAAAACGTTTCAAATTGATGAATCATCTCTCAAATTTAAACAGAAATTTGTTCCTATGAATGATAAAATCGTATATACCGTTCCATTTAGAGTAAAGACTTCTGTCTTACCTGGAACCACCATCACAAACGTTGTAAAAATGCGAGCATTGCAAATTGATAAAAATTCTCCAGTAGCATATCAAGCTCCAAGTGATGTATTTTCTATTATTGGTGCATGGTTCTCTTCTCCTGCCATGGCAGAAAACACTACTCCCGAAGTGGAAGTTGAACTACAAGCCGTAGCTCAAGTGGATGTAAAGGTTATTCCAGCAGAAAAACCACTTGTTGCCAATTTCACAGGATCACATGCAAAACCAAAATACTTGGTAAAAACTGGTCCAGAGCAGGAGCTTATTCTTTTCGGGCTTTCATTTCTTGCCGTAGGAGCATGGATCGTACGACGAAGAAAAACAGCATAAACAATTGATTTTTCAAAAAAAAATCTGCATACTCAGAAAGACTCTTTAGACAAAGAGTCTTTCTTTGTTTTGATATTATTATGACTATTGTACTTTTTGGCGGGCAAGGGATGCTGGGATCTGAACTTTTTGAAGTGCTCAGCGAAGAGTTCCCCACATCGCAAATCATTCCACTTGCCCGATTTAATGGCGACATTACAAATCCTCAATGGATAGAAGATACTCTTGATGCGTTTGATCCCAATATTGTAATCAACGCTAGTGCGTTCACTTCAGTAGATAAAGCGGAGAATCCAGATTTTACAGAAGAATTGGAAGAAGTGAATGTGAATGCACCAGAGTATATGGCAAAGTGGTGCAATAATCACAACGCTACTTTTTTTCATATTTCCACCGATTATGTATTTGCAGGGAGGTATGAAGAAAGCTTTTCAGAAAACGACAAACCAAATCCAATTAACGAATATGGGAAGAGTAAGGCAAAAGGAGAGCAAAAAGTACTCAAGTATAAAAATAGTACAGTTCTTAGAACCGCTTGGCTTACTGGCGAAGGTGGAAACAATTTTGTTCATCAAATGGTGCACCTTTCTAAAAATGAACAAAGCATAAGCGTTATCAAAAATGAATGGGGAAGCCCATCTTTTGCAAAAGACGTGGCGACCACTATTGCATCACTCTGCAAAACACCAGAAACTCACCGAGGAAAGATCTATCACATCGTAAACGAAGGAATCGCTAGCCGAAAGGAAATCGTGGAAGAAATTCAAAAATTTTTAGAACTTTCAACGGAAATAGTGGAGGTAGAAGAGTTTCCATTGCCCGCCAAAAGACCAGAATGCTCTGTGCTAAAAAACACCCTTCTTCCTCCCCTTCCCCATTGGCGCGACGCATTACACCGATTTTTGCAACCAGATCTTGAAAAGCTAGAAGAAAGACGCCGAAAAAAATTCGGGAAAAAATATAAGGAAATACAGAATTAGGAATACAAAAGTATTGTTCGTTGTTCGTTATTAGACGTTAGTTGTTTTATGCACACTCCTCCACATTCATTGGAAGCAGAACAGTCGCTCCTCGGATCACTAATTATTGATCCGATTTCACTGATCAAAATCTCTGATTTTCTCGTTCCAGAAGATCTCTATCTCACAACCCACGCCGATATCTATCGAGCCATTTTAGAACTTTCGCACTCCAGAAAACCCATTGATTTGGTGACTCTTCCAACACTTCTAAAAGAAAAAAATCTGCTGGAATCTGTGGGAGGAATCCCTTTTTTAGTAGAACTCACTACAGTTGTTCCATCGTCTATTAATGTGCTGGAATATGCTAATATTGTAAAAACAAAATCAACACTTCGAAAAATGATTGCAGCGGGACAAAAAATTGCAGGATATGGAACACAAGAAGAAAAGCCACTGGAAGAACTCTTGGAAAAATCGGAAAAAGAAGTATTTACCATTTCGCAAACTTTCTTGAAAAACAAATTTGTTTCGATTAAAGAAATTCTTTCCGAACGATTTGAAGTGTTTTCCGAACGATATGACGCAGGAGATGAGGCGATTGAAACAGGCGTAATGTCTGGATTTAAAGGAATCGATAATCTGTTGGGAGGATTTCAGCCTTCTGATCTTATTATTTTAGCAGCTCGTCCATCTATGGGGAAAACAGGATTAGCACTTGCAATGGGACTCAATGCTGCTCAAATGCATAAAAAAACAATTGGGGTATTTTCTTTGGAAATGGCGAAAGAACAACTGGTAGATCGTATGTTTTCCAATTTATTACAAGTAGACTTATGGAAATTACAAAAAGGAAAATTGACCGATGCAGAATTTAGCAGAATGGGAAAAACAATGGATGAACTGTCAGCACTTCCTATTTTTATTGATGATACCGTTGATTCGAGTATTGCCGCATTACGAGCAAAATCACGACGACTGCAAATGGAACACGGGCTGGATATGATTATCATCGATTATCTCCAACTGATGTCGACAGGAAATGCTCAAATGGCACTCAATCGGGTAAATGAAATTTCAGAAATTTCACGAAGCCTTAAGGCATTGGCAAGAGAATTGCATATTCCGATCATTGCTCTTTCTCAGCTTTCGCGAAGCGTGGAAACTAGGCACGACAAACGCCCTATCATGTCAGACCTTCGAGATTCGGGAGCCATAGAGCAAGATGCAGATGTTATTATAATGATTTATAGAGACGAATACTACAACGGACCGGACGAAGAAAATCGAGACATAACAGAAATTCATGTGCGAAAACACCGAAACGGACCAGTGGGAGAATGTAAGCTCAGGTTTGACCGAGCGCAAATGCGGTTTTTTGACTTGGACATGCAACATTCGTTTTAGATTTTTTAAAATAAACTTTTTTATAATTTCAAAAACCTTTTTTAACCATCCCCTATTCCATACTCAATAATCACAATAATCCCCAAAAGCGCCAACACTTCCACCCAATGAAACGTGTGAAGCTGCAAAAAAAGCAAAAGAATAATACCAGCAATCCCCACAAAAACACCTTCCCGAATGCCCCGCCTGAGACACAAATAGGACGACTTCACAGGAAAAATCGCTTTCCAGACGAGGCTCATGGCAGAGGCAGTGCTGAAGAGTATGGCAAAGAAAAAAGAAACATAGAGAAGAGGGAAGCCTAGCTGAGGAGATTCGAGTGGAGAAATATTGGTGATGACAAGCGTAAACATCGCCCACGACAGCACTGCAAAAAATACCAAAAGCCAAAACTGATACATTTTCCACATCATCTAAGTGTATTTAAAAGAGCATATGCTTCCCCTGTAATAATTTGTTTTTCAGCAAGGGCAATCCCTTCTTCTATGGACGCTGTTTTTTGCGCCACCCAAAAAGCAATTCCAGCATTGAGAAGAAGAAGGTCTCGCTCCGATCCAAACAAAACATTTTGCAAAAGAGCAGTAATAATCTTCGCATTTTCATCAGGAGGGCCTCCTGCAATCGGCATATCTGAAGAAATAGAAGAAATCCCAAACTGTTCAGGAAAGAGCTTTCCTTGGGTTATTGTTCCGTCATGAGACAATTTCGCATAAAAAGTATTTCCTCTCAAAGTTACTTCATCTAAGCCGTCTTCTCCCCACACCACCATAGCAGATTTTTTACCAAGTAATTTCATCGCCTCAATCATGGGTATAATATATTTTTGATCAGAAACACCCACCAACTGCCGAGTGGGGTTTGTGGGATTCGTAAGAGGCCCCAGAAGATTGAAAATTGTTCTGCTGCCTATCTTCTTTCGAATCGGCATGAGGTTTTTCATAGCAGGATGCAGCACCTGTGCAAACAAAAACGAAAGATTATGATCCACCAAATTTTTCTGCATTTCTTGGGGCGAAAGGGTAATCTTCGCACCCAGAGATTCGAGCACATCTGCCGATCCACTTTTGGAAGACGCCGCCCTATTTCCGTGTTTCGCGACTTTCACGCCTGCAGACGCCAAAATAAAAGCCACCGTAGTGGACACGTTAAAAGCCTTAGAAGCAGCACTACCTCCTGTTCCACAGACGTCAAATGTTTCAAACGGAACAACAACCTCCGTTGCATGCTCTCTCATCGCCTGTGCAGCCCCTGCAATTTCTTCAAAACTTTCTCCATTTTCTGCTAACGAGCGAAGGATATCTTCTATTTCTTCTGATGATTTTTTCCCATCAAAAATATCAGAAAAAAGAGAGTAGGATTCTAAGAAATTCATAAATAAATATATCGAAAAAATAATCTCCAAAAGAGAGTATAGTTTAAAATATACAAAGCCTTTTTACTTTTTTTCACTTTTTTCGCAAAAAAAGCTTGAAAAAAAAAAAACAGTGTAGAATATATTGTGAAC
>CAZHIF010000018.1:0-8245 GCA_964532505.1 uncultured Candidatus Peribacteria bacterium | reverse complement strand
AATCCTCAGGGTTCATCAAATCCTCAGGGTTCATCAAATCCTCAGGGTTCATCAAATCCTCAGGGTTCATCAACTCCCCCAAGCTCTTCTCCTGTTTCCACTCCTCAAGGCCCCATTTGCACCAATGTGCCAGAAGATAAAGATGGAGTAGATGATGCAGATGGATGCCCTGAGCTCTATTCGCACGATCAAACGGGGACTACTTCTTCAAATACTTCTGGTCCATATCCCCATTATTTATCCTCTCCTCATTCTCCTTTCTATTCTCACACCAATACGAATACTGGTCGGAATGAAACCATTTGGCTATTTTCAGGGGATTCAATGTTGTGTGGGTGGCTCGATTATATTGCTGATATTCGAGTGGGAGACACTGTGTGGACAGCGATTGTGAGCGATGATGAAAGTCGAGTGTTTTCTCGGAGTGAAAACATGACAGAGAAATGAACAATGAAGAGATGTAGGAGTCAAAATCCTGAACTCCTACCAAAAATTTCTTTTCAATAGCGAACCATGAGCTGAGTCGAAGGGTGAACTTGTTCTGTGTTTTTACCCATTACCCACATCACTTCTTTTCCTCTTTACAAATATTCCTAAACCAATCAAAATCTTGGCGTTTTTTTATTATCCAAGCCTTTTATGTCGTTTGTTAAAGTTCCTTCTGTGCTCGATCATATCACCGATGTGGGGGCGGCAGAGTTTGAAGGAGTGGATTCTGCATATAGAATTCGCCAGCAATATCAAGCCGCAAATGTACAAAATCCTTGCATCATTTCTGCAGGACATTCTCCACTACACGTGGCATTCGCTGGAACTACATGCTTGGCCCCAAAGGCGGTTGATAATGCCAACTGGGTGCTTAATACTCTCTTTGGAATTGAACAGAAAAAACGACTCCCTATCGCGCTCAATTCTGCGCCTCGAAACGCAGAAAATGCACAAGATAACGGAAAAGAAGATGTGATTTTTTGGATGAAAGGGAAAGATCATTATGCGGATTTTTTAGTGTATGGCCCACAGGTGGTGGAATGGGTGAAGGTGTTTTATCAAGTAGAATCGGTTTTTAAAGTGATTTCTATCGCTGATATTATTGAAGATACTTCTCATGGATCACAATTTCGATCGGCTGAACATTTGCCATTGGTGCATGTACTTGCGGCTATGAATGCACTTGAATCGCATGCAACTGTGGAAGAAGTACCCCTTGATTCGATTGTTGACCGGCATCCGTACGACAATGCCGTCATTATTGCGCCGTGTGATGAATATGGAAACGGACGACTTATCGTGAATAAGCCTCTTATGAAATTATTATTGGAACAAAAAGAATGCACTATTCCAGGTCTTATTGATCAACCTTTGCAGATTAAAAATTCACTCACGCAGGTAGTGCCTGGAGAAGTTTCTGTGTGGCCAAGTTCTAATCACTTTCCCAATAGAACGCTTGGGGTTTTGAATATTGGAACTAGATGGGCAGCAGGAACCACTCGGCTCACTGATGAGGCGGTGAAAGAGCTTTCGAAAAAACTTACCGATGAAGTAGGGACGTCATTTGAGGTGAAATATTAAATTATGAATTACAAGTTTTTCAATTTTACGGAGGAAACGAACAGCTGAGATTTTTTACGGTAATACTTAAAAAAACCATTCTTGTTGACGAGAGCGGTTTTTTTATGCGAGCAAGTCAAGTGTCTATTCTATTCAATCGAAAACTCAGAGGTGTCGTCTAAGTGATTAATATTTTGTTTTTCTAGCGTATCGAGTCGTTTTTGCAATTCCAGTGCCTGTGCGCGAAGCGCTTCCATTTCTGGTGTATTACTCGTATTTCCCGATCCAAATACTTTGGAAATGGCTTCTTGTGCATCTTGTATTTCTTGGAGTTTTGTATCCAATTCTTTTTTTGTATTTTCTATGTTTTGTTGGAGCTCTTGAACTGTTTGCGTCATTTTTTTCACTCCCTCCACTTTTTCAGTGATGGGATTAAGTAGTTCACATCCTGAAAGTAATATTCCAATCCCTGCAATGGCTAGTATTTTTTTCATAGAGGAGGATAAAAAAAGATTTTTTTTATGATATCATAAAAGATCCTTTTATCAAGTGCTCGTGGAGTGATTTTTTTTCAAGCTCAGAAATAACTCCCACATGTTTTGGAGGATGCGCTAATGTGGAAGCATTAAATTTTTTTCCTTCAGGAGTGGTGATCTGCATTACTTTGGCATGACCTCCAAATATAAAATGACAATGCTCGCACTCCACTTCCATAGCACAGCCATCTTTATAACGATCATCAGCAAAAAGCTCAATATTGTGCAAATGAATAGGAGCGCTACACATTGGGCATTTCATATCCTTTCCAATTTTGAGAAGAATTTCACGTAGGTGTAGAGAATCCATAAAACGTAATCAAAGTTAAAAGAACACTGTTAAGTCTATCATGATTTTCTTTTTGGCAACAATCAGAAGATTATTCCATGTTTGTGGGAGATATAGAAGTTGCTGAATTTTCTGGAGAGATGATAGGAAACGGAGTTTCCAGAGATCCTTGGAGTGGAGTAGAAATAAAATAGAGAGTATTCCAATCAATTTTTGCCACAAAAGCAATACTGTTTTTATTTTCCACTCCCATTATTTCAGTAAAGAGGACAGGATTTTTTTCTTCAGGTCGAGATTTGATTCCTGCTGAAAGAAAAATACTTGCGTTTTCTGGAAACACAAATGGTGAAACCGACATTCCAGGATGCAAAAATTGGGAAAGGCTCGTATTATTTTCAGAAAGAAAGAGCTGATTTTGTCGATATGCTGCCACAGGAAATACTTTCGGATTAACTTCGTTTGGAGCAGAAAACGAAATGGACTCTCCATCGGCAAATGATTCTTTTTTTGATTGAATGGCTTGTGCTTCTGGAAAGATCTCTGCAATAACGGTTCCATCTGCTAATTGATGTTCTTTTTTGGTTGGTACTTTTTCTGCTGCAAATTGCATCAAAATTCCTGAAAATTTCTGATACCACTTCTGCGCTATGTTTTTTTGATCAAACGAAAAGATTACAGAGGTCGTTTTTGGGCTTGAATACAGCAGCATATCCTGTGTGAGAAGGGGAATAATATCCATATTCCATGAAATTTTTTGCTGAAAAACATCTGAAATTTCTTGTTTTGCCCAGCCCGAGAGCTCTGCTACCGCTGGAAAATCCTTTTCAGATCCATTTTCAAAAATACTATTCCAAATATCCGCAGGCTCTTTGAGCATGATATATCGATCGGTGTCGCTAGGGAGAAGTGCAGTAGAGAATGCGGTTATTTTCTTTTTTGAAAATATTTCTTGTTTGCTTTTTTTATACCATGTGAGCTGATATTGATTTCCTGCAATGCTGGCGCTAAAAAGAGGAAAAAAAGAAGAAGTTTTTTGGGCAAGAGAAATTCCTTTTTCTCGCTGCGAAGGAGTGAGGGGAATTATTGTATTTTGGATCATTTTAGGAAGAAATGCAGATGTTCCCAAAATTGACAGATTTGCATTTTCAGAAAAAACTGATTGGTTTTGCAGAATGGAAAGATCTGCCAATGAAGGTGCATTGTTTTTACTTTTTTCGATAAGAGAATATGCCAAAGAAAGAGAATCTCCAGAAGCACACCAATGGTAGTGGAGGTCGGTAATACATTTTTTGTTCTGGGGAACTGCTTGCTCTTCTGGAAAAATTGAGAGATATTCTGTTCCTGTTGCATTCTTATATCCCACAACTATAACACCTTGAGGGATTTCATCCACCTGCAATGCAGAAGAAAGAGTATTGAGAACGGGTTCTGGAATTAATCCATTCATGATTATAAGGATTTCAAACGATTCTGCAGGAAGTGTTTTGAGAATGGCTTTGTGTGGGGCGGCAAAAAATGAAGCATACAGAGCATAGGCTAAAAAGATCAATCCTATGATTCCAAGAATACTTCCTCCCAGAATATTGAGCCATTTTTTAAGAGAGTCGGACATAAAGTAGTTAAAAGTTAAAATGAATAATGAAAAAGTATTCGTAATTTTGCATTCTTAATTCTTCCCTTTTTGTACTTTATCGTACCAATCATTTTTTATTTTTACAAAATCATTTGCACTTTTTTTAAAAAAAAGTAATAATGCTTCGGCAATTTTATGGTTTAACATAGTTTTATGGCAGTTCCTAAGAAAAAGAAGTCGTCTTCGGCTACAAAACGACAACGGCATGCATATGTAACATCTCAACAAAAAAAGATTTTGGGGATGGCGAGCCGAGAGGTTCGACACGAAGCAGGTCGAGAGAAAATATCAGTCATGTTTCCAGAAACTCAAAAGAGTGATGTGACAGTTGTTCACGCATAGGAATAATTTCTTGAAGTACGCCTTTTGAAAAACACTCTGTTGTGATAGAGTGTTTTTTGTTGCAATATTCTCTTGATGAGAAGTTTTGATCCTTTCTTTTTTTTTATGGCAGGAATTCGACACAAGGCTCGTATTGGAGCATTTCAAGCTCTTTGCATTATCACGGTTCGAGGAAATACCGATGAAGTGCATGTGGTAGACGCGTTAAAAACAGTATTTTCTGAGCATTTTACGCAGACTAATGAGAGAGATTTTTTGCAAGAGTTGGTACACGGTGTGTTGCAACATAGACCAGCACTTGATCGACATATTACTGAACATGCCACCAAATTTCCTCTCGTAAAAATGGCACCAGTGGATCGAGTAATCCTTGAAATAGGGATTTATGAAATGCTTTTTAGCTCTACTCCTTCTGCTATCATCATCAATGAAGCCGTGGAAATCGCTAAAGAATTTGGAGATGAAGGAACTGCAAAATTGGTGAATGGGGTGCTTTCTGCAGTGCAAAAACGACGATAGTTTCCTTGGATGGATCAATTTCTATACGCTTTCTTTAATTTTGGAGCTTCTAAAATAGCGAGGAATCCGATACAAGTCATTATAATAATTCCCCAAAGTTCTATACTCAACGGTTCGAGAAATAAAAAATGCCTGAGTGGAGAATGGACAAACAAAATAGTGACGAGAATAGAACTTCCTACTCCAACCCCCATCCAAAGATTTTTCCCTAGTGTTTTGAAGAATGGTTCTTCGCTTCGAATGGAAATAACTACCGCCATTTCCAAAAGAGAAAGTAGTGCGAAACTGAATGTTTGGGAGAGGCTTTGGTTTCCTGTTTCCGAAAAAATCCACACAAATCCTATAAATACAAAAACTCCAACCATCAATGAAATACTGAGCAATTTCCCCAGAGAATCTCCAAAAATATTTTCTGAAATCCTGATGGGTGATTTTTTCATACTGTTTTTTTCTGATGGTTCCGAAGACATCGCCAGTGCAGGAAATGAATCGGTGATTAGATTAATCACCAAGATATGAATAGCGATGAGGGGAAGGGGTGTTTTAAAAATAACTCCTAATGCAAAAATTAAAATTTCTGCCATGTTGCTCGAAAGCAAGAAAAGAATGGATTTTTTAATATTTGCGAAAATTCTTCTTCCTTCTTCAACTCCTTTTATAATACTCGAAAAATCATCATCGAGTACCACCATATCACTTGCACTCCGTGCCACATCGGTTCCTACTTTTCCCATAGCAATACCTACTTCTGCAGTTTTGAGTGCAGGAGCATCATTCACTCCATCTCCCGTCATCGCTACTACTTCTCCATTTGCTTGCAGTGCTTTGCAAATTCGCACTTTGTGTAGTGGAGAAACTCGAGCAAAAATCGAAACAGTTTTCACAAGTTCTTGTAGTGCTTCATGGCTCATGGGTTCCACTTCTTTTCCTTCCACCGTATCACCTTCAATCCCCACCTGTGTTGCAATGGCTTTTGCTGTCACGGCGTGGTCTCCTGTGATCATTATCGTTCGGATTCCTGCTTGTCGAGCTACTTGAATTGCGTTTTTTACCCCTTCTCTGGGAGGGTCTTGCAATCCCACAATTCCCAAGCATTCATACGCTCCATTTTCTTTTTTCTGAAGCATCATAAGCGTTCGAAGCCCTTCTGTTGCCATTTTTTCTGCGGCTGCAAGGGCGTTTTCTGCATTGATTCCAAAATCTTTTGATACCATTTCGGGAGCTCCTTTGACAAACGTCGTCATTGTTCCATCCACCAACCCTGTCACACTCATCCATTTTCGATCAGAAGAAAACGGAATTTCTTCCACTCGTTCGATTTCTCCAAAGTCATATCGCTTTGCAAATTCCAAAAGGGCTATTTCGGTAGGATCTCCAATGCACGGAAGCGATGCGTCGTTGCAAAACCACCCTGCTTGCTTGATCGCGTTTGGAGCGTTGTGAATTTCGTTGGCAGTAAACCATTTTCCTTCTGCAAAAATACTCTGCACGCTCATTTTATTCTGCGTGATGGTTCCGGTCTTATCTGATGCAATAACAGTAATGTTTCCCAATGATTCGATTGATCGCATTTCTCGAACAAGCATTTGTCGTCGAGCCATAAAAGCAACTCCAAACGACAGCGTCATGGTTACCACAATCGGCAATCCTTCTGGTATAGCTGCCACTGCCAATGCTACTGCTGTCACAAACGCATCAATAAGGGGAATGCCTTCAAACAGTATTGCTACAAAAATAATAACACATATTGTTAGCATTCCTTTCCCAATCCAGTTGGAAAGGGCTTCAATTTTTTTCTCAAGCGGTGTTTTAGGTGATTCTATTTCATTGATGAGTCCTGCAATATTACCCAGCTTTGTTTTTTGTCCAATGTTTACCACCACTCCTTTCGCTCGTCCAGAAAGAATAATCGTTCCAGAAAAAAGCATGTTTCCACCTTCTTCGTCGGGTGGATAGGTGAACTTTTCCACGGCAATGGATTCTCCTGTGAGCATTGATTCATTTACTGTTACGTCCACTGATTCAATAAGCCGCACATCTGCAGATACCTTTTCTCCTTCTGCGAAGAAAATAATATCTCCAGGAACCAACTCCTCTGATTGGATTTGTTTTTTTTCGCCATCTCGTAGCACGGTGCTAAACGAAGGCTGAAGCGTTTTGAGCGCTTCAACGATGGTTTCCGATTTCCATTCTTGAAAAAATCCGATGCACCCATTCATCACCACGACTGCAAAAATCACTCCTGATTCGATGAAATCGTGTCCTGAAAGACTTCCTTTTTCCAAATATGCCACTAGCAATAGCACAATGGCTGATGCAAAAAGGATAAGGATGAGAGGGCTGGAAAATTCTTTCAAAAACATTTTCCAAAGGTTTTTTTTCTTTTCTGGCAGGGTGTTTTTCCCGTATGCCATTTGTTTTCGCTCGGCTTCCTGAGAGCTGAGTCCGTCTTCTCGGCTGGAAAGGGATGCAAGAAGTTGTCCGATTCCATCTGAAAAAATATTCATATTGGTCTATAAAATACTATTCTCTGGACGCATACAAGTATGGTCGCAAAGGAAAGGTTGTTTTTTTGAAGATATTTTTATTTTTTCAAAAAAGTCTTTCGGATAATTTTGACACAGTCGCTTGATTTTTTGCAAGAAAATGATGTTGATTTATAGTATAAAAGGACGCAAAAGATGCTTTTTGAGAAATTGCGAATTACAAATTACAAATGATGAATAACGAATATAAAGGAAAAATAAGTAAACATTTTATGCTTATTTTCTTTTCCATTCCTGAATATCAAATCCAAATGCATGCCGCTCATCGGGCATGTATTTTTTTTCAGAAAGCAATATAAAATCATCTTCGTTCCATTTTGGAAAAAACGCATGAGCATCTTCAAAACTGGAGTGTACTCGAGTTATGGAAAGATGGGTTGCGTATGGCAAAAACTGGGTATAGATTTCACCTCCTCCCATAATCATTATTTCTGGTTCGTTTTTTGTAGCAGAAAGCGCTTCGGAAACGCTATGTACCACTTCAATATCATCGTGTCCCAAAAATCCTCTTGAAATAACAATGTTTCGTCGGTTTGGAAGAGCTTTTCCAAGACTATTAAAAGTTCGTCTTCCCATTATAACCGGCTTTCCTGCAGTTCTATCCCGAAAATGTTTCATATCAATGGGCAAATCCCAAAGCATGTCATTATCTTTTCCGAGTTCATGGTTTTCTCCGATGGCGGCAATAAGGGTAACAGTTTGCATAGAAAGTAATAAATAATGAATAAGAACACGCCATGGCATGTTCTTACAAAGGAATAATTTTATTTTTTACGCAATCCCTGGCACTGGAAATTTCATACACAATTCATTCACTTTTTCTCCAATTTCT
>CAZHIF010000017.1:0-9483 GCA_964532505.1 uncultured Candidatus Peribacteria bacterium | reverse complement strand
GTAGACGGAAGAGAGGTTTCGGGAAGCCGAGAAAGCATTGCAGACATTGCCAGTGAAAATATGATGAAAAAATGGACAATGCCAATTCAAAACTGGTCAGAGATAATTTCTCAGCTCCATATCCATTTATTTGACAGCTCCGTAAATTTTCTATCCACTCTATGTCAGGTTTCAAAGAGAGCAACTTTTTCCATTTCCGTATCAAAAAATATTTCGCCCCAGGTTAGTCCGCACATCAAAAAAGATTTACCAGATTTTTCCTTTTTTTTTGAAGAAAAAGAAGATATACTGAAGAAAATTTAAAAATCTTCTTTATGAAAAACTTGCGTTCCACTGTTTTTTTCGAAGCTTTTTTACACAATATTGGAAAAGCAATTCAAAGAGGTGATTCTTGTGTAAAGGGTTCTCATTCTGTGATTGGAGAATTGTTTTTTAAGTCAGGAGAAAAACTTTTAAAAAAACTTGAAAAAGTAACAGGAAATAATCATGAACTTTTGAAAAATATTATTGCTCATCATCATGAAGGGAAATGGGTTTTTGACTCTGCAAGAATAGAAAATATTGAAAACAAAGAATATCAATCTTTTTGCCGAATTGTTTCTCGTGCTGATAATTTTTCTTCGCAAGAAAGAGGCGAAAATCAAGAAAAATCAAAATCTTGGAAAGAATGGATACAAACCCCAGTTTCTTCTGTTTTTGGAGATATAGAACTTTCTGGTTCTTTGGAAAAAAAATATAAGAAATTTTCTTTCTCTCCACTTTTTTTGAACAAAAAAAAT
Source organism: uncultured Candidatus Peribacteria bacterium (assembly GCA_964532505.1). Taxonomy (GTDB): domain Bacteria; phylum Patescibacteriota; class Gracilibacteria; order CAIRYL01; family CAIRYL01; genus CAZHIF01. Next base: position 8,704 of record CAZHIF010000017.1, on the reverse strand, counting down.
TTTTTTCCAAAAGACAAGGTTTCTGGAAATTCAGAAACAAGTTTTGAAAAAGTTTTTAATGCTCTGGTGGAAAATTCAAATGATGATTTTGAAGGTTTTTTTAATGCATTGTACATTCTTTCCTCTCATTATTTTTGGTCTCTTCCCGCAAATACCAGTGAAGCAAATCCAACCATTTCACTTTTTGACCACCTCAAAACAACTTCTGCTATTGCACTTTGCTCTTTTGATTATCACACGGAAAAAGGAACACTTCAAAATGATGAATGTATCAAAAAATCAGATGATGAAAAACAATTTCGGCTTCTTTGTGTCGATTTTTCGGGAATCCAAAACTATATTTTTTCGATAGAAAAAGAAACATTTGGAGCAAAACGCCTGCGAGCAAGATCGTTTTTTGTGGAAATGCTACTCGAAGAAGTGAAGCAAATGGTTTTAGAAAAATTTGATCTCTATGCAACCAATGTTTTGTTTCAAGCAGGAGGAAAGTTTTTCGTTTTGCTTCCTAATATTTCTACAACACAAAATAAAATTGATGAAATTCAAAACAAAATTGATGAAATTTCTTTCAAAAAGTTTAATGCAGAAATTTCTTTGAATATGGGACTTTCGGATGGTTTTTCGGGGAAAGAAATGAAAAATTTTTCGGATATTTTGATGCAAACTGCTCAAAATTTGAATGATGCAAAGCATTCTCCTTTTTCTTCTGTTTTGAGCAAAAAAAATGAAGAAGAAAATTTTGTGATTGATGCTCATTTTGAAAGCAATACACTGTGTCCACTCTGCCGAAAGTTTCCTGCAAATACCAAAAAAGAAGGATTAGAATGTTGTACGCTTTGCGAACAAGATATTGAAATTGGGGAAAAATTAAAAAATTCTCAAAATCATTTTCTCAATTTTTATAACGCCCAAAATACAATAAAAGGAAGTTTTCAGCTCTTTGAGAAAACTTTTTCCATTGATGCAAAAATGGATGTAAATGCGGATTTTGTTGTGGCGTATAATGTATATACCGATGAAATTTTCAAAAATATTTCAACGGATATTTTTTCTAAAAAATTTGATATTCGGAATTTCGCCAATCATATTCCAACGAAAGAACATAATGAACCATTGGATTTTGGAGAAATTGCACAAAAAAGCGAAGGGAAAAAAATGCTGGGAGTTTTGAAAGGCGATATTGACAATTTGGGACAAATTTTTGCTGTTGGTCTGGAAAGAGAGGATCCTGAAAAATCCCTCAATTCTCCTTCTCGGCAGGCAACACTTTCTCGCCATTTGGATTTGTTTTTTTCTGGATATTTGAACGAATTTGTAAAAGAAAAATTTTCAAATTGCTACATTGTGTACTCTGGAGGAGATGATTTTTTGATTTTGGGACCATGGACCGATATTTTGGAATTGGCAAAAGAAATACAAAAAGAATTTGAAGAATTTGTAGGCAATCCGAAGGTAGAAGTTTCCCAAAAAGAAAGATCGGAAATAACGCTTTCTGCAGGGATTGCATTTTGCAAACCAAAATTTCCTATTGCAAAAGCCATTTTGCAAGCCGATGAAGCCCTGCAAAAAGCAAAAAATTCTGGAAAAAATCGTCTTTGTGCATTTGATAGCATCATCGAATGGGAATATTTGAATGCTTTGTGGAAAGAGAAAAAAGAACTTTTTGGCTGGACAAACGGAGAAAACCCTTCTGCTTCTGTTGGATTTGTACGAAATTTGTTGGAATATGGACAGATGAAAAAACAGTTTAAGGAAAAAAACGATACAACATTTTTGCGGTGGCAGCCAATGCTTGCTTATCAAATTGCCAGAAATTTGATAGGAAGCAACAAAGAAAATGTCAAAAAATGGGCAGAAGAAATTTTGCAAGATAAAGGAGTTTTGCAGGATGGAAATCGTCTTTTCTTTGTGGCGTGTTTTGTTTTGTACCTCATTCGAGAATAAATTTCTCTCTTTTTTATTTTTTAACCCTTGAAAATATGCACTATCATAATAATAAAGCATCTTATCCGAACAATCAACGTTCCGAAAAATTACTACAAGAATTACCACAAAAATATTTGATTTCTTGTTTTTCTTCTGACGGAAAAAATATTGATGAAGATTTAATAACTGGGAAAGTTCAAAAATTAGCAAAGTACTTGATGACAACAAACCTCACTTCAACCCAGCTTCGGAGATTTTATGATGAATGTGTGAGATATGAAAAACTTTCTTCTTTTGCGGAGAAAAAAACAAAACTGCAATTGCTGGTGGCAAAAGTGGCGTATGGAGTAGGGCGAAAAGTTTTGCCCAATGAGTTTTTGGATTTTTTCAAAAACAGAGTGGAACGTGTGCAAGAGGAAAAAGATTTTGAATTCTACTTGCAGCATTTTGAAGCCTTTGTAGCGTGGTTTAACTACAAACCACCTGAGGACAAGAAAAAATAATCCTTGTTTTTTTAAAATTTATTCTTTTACTGTATAAAATATGTCTGCACTTTTTACTACTGAAAAAATTTCATTTACGCTTCACCTCCTTTCTGGACTTCATATTGGAGCGGGAAATGAAAGTTTCAAAATTGGAGGAATTGATTCTCCGGTTATTAAAAATCCTATCACCAACGAACCGTATATTCCGGGAAGCAGTTTGAAAGGAAAATTGCGGTGCTTGTTGGAACAAGAAAAAAATGTTGAACTTGGACAAGATGATACCATCAACAATTTTTTTGGAATGGGAGCAGGAAGAAACAAGAAAGGAGGAATTACCAAAATTTTGGTGCGAGATTTGCAAATGACAAAAGAATGGGAAGAAAAATTTAAAGAATTTACACGCAAAGGAAAGCAATTTTTTGAAGAAAAAACAGAAATTGTGATTGATAGAAAAACAGGTTCTGCAAAAAATGGAGGACTGCGAAATATTGAGAGAGTTCCTGCGGGAATTGCGTTTGATGGAAGTATTGTTTTGCGATGTACGAGCGAAACAGAAAAAAAAGAAATGACCGAAATGCTGAAAAAAGCATTTGACCATTTGGAAAATGATGCGTTGGGAGGAAGTGGAAGCCGTGGATATGGAGCGGTACGAATTGAACATTCTCTTTAAAAAATTTTACCATTTGAATATGTCAATGCTACGAAAAACATTTCGAGTGAAAATGGAGATTCTTTCGCCTTTGTTTATTGGAAGTGGAAAAGAATATATGCCAGATGAATATTTTATTATTACAAATACCGATAAAAACATTGATGTTTTGCATCGTTTTGATACGAGTGATGTTTTTGAAGTTTTTTCGGAACAGGAAAAACAGGAAATTCTACAAATGAATACAAAGCCTTTGGAAATGCGAAAAAAAATGAATGATTTGCTGAAAAAATATTTTAAAGAAGGAAAAATATCCTCTGTTTATTCGGTTGTTGTCAATAAAGAAACGGCAAAAACTTTTTATGAAAATATTAACAAAGGAACACAAAACAATAATTCCAATAAGCTTGCCATAAAAGAATTTATTCAAAATAGTTTTGGGAAAAAATATATCCCAGGAAGTAGCATAAAAGGAGCAATTAGAACTGCAATGCAAGAAAGCAATTGTAACAATTTGATGGTTACGGATTCTGAAAATGTGAGTATAGAAAATTTTAAAATCGTAAAATTGAAACGAAAAGGGGGAAAAGCCGAATTACCAGTTGATTATGAAGTTTTTCCTTCGGGGGGAACAACAGAATTTTGTATAAAACTTCGAGATAATGAAGTTCTTACTAAAGAAAAAATACAAAAAGCTTGCAACCAGTATGCGAAAGAGCAAATCGAGTATTCTCTTCGATATATTGGAAAAAGAGCAGAAAAAAAAATTTTTACAAGAGATGGGAATGTAAAACAAAAAGAAAATAAAAAAGAAGCCTATCAATCTTTGAAAAATTTTTTTACCGAAAAACTACAAGAAAAAAGTGAAAATTCGTTTCTTTTAAATTTGGGTTTTGGAGGAATTTCTGTTTTTAAAATGCTTCCCGAGAAAAAAGGAGGGAAATATTTTTGGAGTGTAAAAGGGGGAAATATTGTCGTTGAACATTTTCCTTCTACTTTTTGGATGACCGAAACAAATCAACCTCTTGGATGGGTAAAATGCACTTTTCTTGACTAATTTTCACCATTTTTTGTATGAATCAAATTTTTCAACTCAAACTGCTTCCAAAATCTTCATTTATTACCCCTCTCAAAGCCAGCACCATTTGGGGACATTTGGCGTGGAATATTTTTTTGACGCACGGAGAAGAAAAAGGAAATGCTTTTTTGCAAGCGTTTCAATCAAAAAATCCTCCGTTTGTGCTTTCTGACGGATTTCCTGAAGACTATTTGCCAAAGCCGTTTACAAAATCTGTTTTTGTAAAAAAAGAAAAAAACGAAACAATTAAATTTATAGAGCAATCTAAAGTTGATAAAAAACAAAAATTTATTTCTTTGAATGGATACGGGCTTGATGCGACTTTGTGGGGATTTCCAAAAAAAAATATTGAAATGCACACCGAAAATATTTTGAAAATTGAAGGAGAAAGAGCAACAAACCAGGTAAAAGATGGGGCCATTTTTTCTCAAGCAGAAATATTTCCCAATCTTCAACATTTTTCTGTTTATTTCCAAGTTTTTGATCTTGCGTTTTGGGAAACTTTTGCCATTGAAAAAACACTGCAAGAAATTTTTGAAACAACAGGATTTGGAGCAAAAAAATCAACAGGAAAAGGGGTTTTTGAAGTTCAGTGGAACAATAAATTTTCTTTTGGAATAACCCCAAAAACACAAAAAAGCGTGATTCTTTCCGATTGTATTTTGGCAGAAGAGGAAGTGGAGTTGCTTCAAACTGCACGGTACCGAACCATTACCAAATATGGAAAATTGGGAGAAAATTTTTCTCATTCCAAAAATCCCTTCAAACAACCATTGGTGCAATTGGTGGCAGGAAGTGTTTTGGATACACAAAAACCATTTTGTGGAAAAACCATTCAAACCGCAAAAGAAATAAATGCAGTTGAATATGCCTTCGGATTTTTATTGAATATTTAATGGTATATTTTTATGAAGAAAATTCTTATTACTTTTATTGGAAATACAGATCCCTATGGAGCCGAAGGTACGAAAGGTGCTATTTTGGTTTTGCAAAAGGAATTTTCTTTTGATGAAATTTTTGTATTGCCAACCCAGACGCAAAACATTCAAGACAATGCAGATCTTTTGAAAGATGCTTTTGAAGAAGAAAAAATTGGTATTCCCAATATAAAGATTATACAAACAACCATTCAAAATCCAGTTTCATATCCTGAAATTTTTCCAAAAGCAACCAATATTTTTGAAAAAATTATTGAGCAAAATAAGGATAATGAAATATTTTTCAATGCTTCTTCGGGAACTCCTCAGCTTAAACTTTTTGGACAATTATTTGCGGATCAATCCGATGTTCCAATTCAAATTTTGGTTGTAAACGATCCAAGAAAATTGCAAGAAGGGCAAAATCATATTGATGAACTCGATCTTTCTTTTTTGGAATCCCATTTTCTTAAAAAATCTATTGGAAAACTTTTGGAAAATTCGGAGTTTTTGCGTATTGCAGAAAGTTTTGAAAAACTTGCTCAAAAAACACTTCTGCCAGAAAAAAAAGAAAAATTTCAACAGTTTTCAAAATTGTTTCGCGCTTATCATTTTTGGGATTTGTTTCAGTTTCAAGAAGCTGAAACAATTTGGAAAAAAAATTCTAATACATTTCTTACAAAAATTTTAGAAATTTCTAATCAAAAAGAAATTCTTGGAAAACTTATTAATTCTCATCAGTCAGAAACAAAAGAAAGTATGTGGGAACTTTTTTATAACATGGAAAGAAGAGAAAAACAGGGAAATTATATTGATGTTGTTTCTCGATTTTGGAGAATTTGGGAAGGGGTTTTGGATATTGAAATTGAAAAGAGGAAGGAAGATTGGGGGAAATATCAGAAAGAAAATCTTAAAGAAAAACAAAATCCAAGTATGGGCGATAAAGTAAAATATTTAAATGATTGTAAAATTCAGCTTTTTGATAAGATTAAAAGCAAACGCTGGAGGAATGAACTTTTGGATGCTCCCAAAAAAGATAAAAATTCTAAATTGCTGAAAGATAAAAGAAATTCTTCGATTGCGGCACACGGAATGAGAGGAATTGCTCAAGAAGATGCTAAAAAATCACTTAAAATAGCAGAATCTTTATTAAAAGAAATTTTTGGAAAAGTAGAAAATGTGCTTGATGCCGAAAAGTTAAAAAAAATTGTTGATAGTATTGAAAAATAATGTTTACTTCCCTTGTGCTTCGGCTTTCGCCAACAGAAAATGCGGTTTTACCTCCTTTTTCTGGGCATTTTGCGTACAGTGCTGTTCTCAAAATGCTTCCTGAAAACTTGTCAAATCAGTGGCATGCTGAAAATGTGCAAAAACCTTTCACGGTTTCCAGTTTGTTGGGGACGCCAAAAGCAGAAAAAAAAGGTGTTTTTTTGAAATCTTCAAAAGAATATTTTCTCAGAATAACAATCGTTGATGCTGACGCTTTTGGAGTGGTGCTTCAAAAATTGTGGGAACAAAAAAAAATCATTTTGGGGGCACAAACATTTGAAATAAAAAGTATTGATACGCAACCGTTGCAACATCCTTGGGCATTTTTTTTGACATTTGACGAATGGGAAGAAAAAGCAAGAAAAGGCGGTGAAACCATTTTTTTGCATTTTACTTCCCCAACCGCATTTCGGAGTGGAGAAAAAAAACTTTTCATTCTTCCAGACCCTGAAAAAATTTTTGCTTCGCTTGCACAAAAAGCCAGCCAATTGAAACTTTTGGAAAAGCCAGAACGTCTTGATTTGGGACAAGCGGTTTGGGTTTCTCGTCTTGAAAATATCAATACGCATGTTTTTGAAATGAAACAAAATTTTTATCGAGGATTTGGAGGAAAAATTTGGATGGAAATGCGAACCGATAAAAAAGAATGGCAGCAGTATCTTTGGAAATTGGCATTGCTGGCACCATTTTTGGGAGTAGGAACAAAAACAACGATGGGCATGGGGCAAGTGCAAAAAAACTTTTGATAAGAGTAGAATAATAGCAGGTCTTTAACATCATTGGAAATATTTATTTTTTATTTTCTAAAATATGCAAACTTCTTTGTATGTATTAAGAAAAGAAACAGTTTTGACAACCGACGGAGAAAAATTTTTCTTAGAAGAAAGTAATCAAAAACGAGAAATCCCAGTGCAAAATATCAAAAGTTTACAAATTTTTGTACAAATTGATATTTCGGCAAAAGTTTTTCAGGTCTGTCTCAAAAATGATATTCCTGTATATTTTATTTCTCCAAAAGGAACGTATCTTGGGAAATTGCAGCCATTGCAAGGCCAAAATGTGGAAAGAAGAATTGAACAATATGCGTTTTTTTTGGATGAAGAAAAAAAAATTGAAAAAGCAAAAGAACTAGTGGACGGGAAGATAAAAAATTCTTTATCGTTTTTGTATCGACAAAGACGACTGGTGGGATTTGATATTTCGGAAGAAATTGAAATGATTGTTAAAATTCAAAATAGTATTTTTGAGCCATCCTCTTTGGCACAAATACGAGGGAGAGAAGGGATTGTTGCAAAATATTATTTTCAAGCACTTGGAAAATCTCTTCCTGAACATTTTCTGTTTACAGAACGAACGAGAAGACCGCCAAAAGATAAAGCAAATAGTTTGCTGAGTTTTGGATATACGCTTCTTGCTAATAGCATAATGACGGCAGTAGAAAGTGTTGGTTTGGATGCGTATGTTGGGTTTTTGCATTCTCCTATTCGCAATAATCCGGCATTGGTTTTGGATATGATGGAAGAATTTCGAAGCATTATTGTGGATCATTTGGTTTGTAGCTTGCTGTTTTCTGGTGATTTGCAAGTTGATGATTTTGATGAAACAGGAGAATTTCCACTTTTGACAGCTGAAGGACGAAAAAAATTTATAATTGCATACGAAAAACGATTGCAAAAAGAGATTTTTTTTGAAGGAAAAAATCTGAAATTTATTTGGCTTTTTGAGTCTCAAGCAGAAAAAATGAAAATGGCAATAAAAAATAATACTCCGTATGTTCCCTTTTCTTTTCGATAATTTTTTTAATTTTTATGTTGGTTTTGGTGTGTTATGATGTGGTGAAAACAAAAAAGCGAACCCAAATGGTGAAAATTTTGGAAAGCTATGGAACAAGAGTTCAATTTTCAGTTTTTGAATGTGATGTTGAAAAAAAACAAATGAATGATTTGCATGCAAAGCTGAAAAAAATTATGGTAGAATCTCCAGAAGAAGGAGATAGTGTACGATTTTATAAACTGTGTGAAAAATGTGTTGGGCAGATAAAAATATTGGGACATGGGCAAGTGGAAGTGCTGGAAAGTTTTATGATTTTTTGATAATGAACATAGTAAAATTTCTCGCAGGCTTTGGAAAAAGAAAAAATAAGGTTTTTTATATCTTTAAAAGAACAATGTATAGAAATTTTATATATTTCTCGCAAATGATGTTTTCAAACCTTTTGAGAATTGGTAAAATAGAGATGCTAAAAAATCCGCTTCGGATAGAAAGCGGAATTGTTACCTTCTTAATGCTTTGCACTAAGTTCCCTTTGAAAAAAATCCGCTTCGGATAGAAAGCGGAATTGTTACTAAGTGAGGTACCATTTATTTTTATTTTTCATAAA
>CAZHIF010000016.1:0-11563 GCA_964532505.1 uncultured Candidatus Peribacteria bacterium | reverse complement strand
TTATTAAATACTTTGTATTATTTATCAATCTTTATTGTTTTTATTATTTTATAGAAAATTATATTCTATAAATAATTATTATTATTTATTATATTGTTTTATGGAAAATGTAGAAAAAATAGTTTCTCTTCCGCGAATAGGAGAAGCTGCTCCAGAGTTTACCGCTGTAACTACACAGGGTACTATTCATTTCCCTCAAGATTATTCTGGAAAATGGGTTATTCTTTTTAGTCATCCTGCAGATTTTACACCAGTGTGTACTACTGAATTTATCACTTTTGCAAATCTTGAAAAAAACTTTGAAGCACTTAATTGTAAATTGGTAGGCCTTTCGGTTGATGGACTGTATAGTCATATTGCATGGCTTCGAAATATAAAAGAAAATATTTCTTTTAATGATATGAGTGGAGTTGAAGTAAAATTTCCACTTATTGAAGATATTACTATGGAAGTAGCAAAAAAATATGGAATGATTCAACCAGGGGAAAGCTCTACTAAAGCGGTTCGTGCCGTTTTTGTAATTGATCCAAAAGGAATGATTAGAGCAATGATTTATTATCCATTAAGCCTTGGACGAAATTTTGACGAATTACAAAGAGTTCTTATTGCGTTGCAAACTGCTGATAATTTTTCTGTTGCAACTCCTGCTGATTGGAGGCCAGGAAAACCAGTGATTGTTCCTCCTGCTGGATCTTGTGGAGTGGCAAAAGATAGAGTCGATGGAAAAGAAAAAGGTGTAATATGTGAAGATTGGTATTTTTGTACAAAGCAAATAGATGAAAATACGGTTATGAATGCTATTAAAAAATAATATTTATTAAGAATTTTAAAAAAGAGCCGAAAGGCTCTTTTTTTTAAAATTCTTTTTTTGGTGTCACTGGGCGGACTTGAACCGCCGACCTCAGGGTTATGAATCCTGTGCTCTAACCAACTGAGCTACAGTGACACGCCAAAGCAGTATATCAGGTTTTAGGAAAAGGACAATATATTTTATTCTGAAAAAAAATCTCCTCTGGAAACTGATTTCCAAGAGGAGATAAAAATTAACGCTTCGACCAAGATGGTGACTTTCGAGCCTTTTTGAGACCAAATTTCTTTCGCTCTTTTCGTCGAGGATCTCGAGTGAGATACCCTGCTGCCTTTAGAGGGATTCGAAATGATTCGTTATACACTTCAAGTGCTCTCGCTACTCCGTGTCGTACAGCATCCGACTGAGAAGCAAATCCTCCTCCAAAAACCACTACTTTCACATTAAATTTTCCAAGCATTTCCACAAGAGCCAAAGGAGATTCCACATTTCCAATATATTCTCCATGAAAATATTCTGCTACTGGTTTTCCATTCACTTCAAACAAAGCTGCTTTAGTGGTCGGTTCTAAATAAACCTTTGCGATAGAGGTTTTTCTTCGTCCTGCCGCGTAATAATACTTCTGATCTGCCATAATAAATATACGTTAGAATTAGATTTCAAGAGTTTGAGGCTTTTGTGCTTCTTGCTGATGAGACGCCCCTGGATACACCTTTAGTCGCATCAAAATATCTTTCTTAAATTTTGTCCGAGGAATCATTCCTGCAATCGCTGTTTCGAGAATAAACGTAGGATCTTTTTCGTGCATTTTTTCTGCTGTAAATTCTTTAACATTTCCAACATATCGAGAATATCGAAAATACTTTTTCTGATCCCATTTATTCCCAGTGAGAACAATATCTTGTGCATTAATAATTACAACCCCATCTCCTGTATCAAGGTGAGGAGTGAAAGTTGGCTTGTTCTTTCCTCGAAGCATTTTTGCTGCTTCTGCCGCAATTCGACCTACTGGCTTTCCAGCAGCATCAATGAGATACCATGATCTCGTAATTTCCGTTTTTTTAGGAACAAATGTCTTCATAACAATAATACTCTTAGAAAAATAATTTTTTATTCAGATACTTCCGCAACTGGTGCTTTTTCTTCTGCAGGAGTTGATGCTTCTAGTGAAGAAACCAACGAGAGATGTACCACAGGAGCATTGTCTCCAGCCCTAAACCCAACTTTCACTTTTCGGATAAACCCAGAAGGTCGACCAGCAAGGCTTGGTACGATTTCATGCATAAATTTTCGCTGAGCGATTTCTCCAAAAAGCACCGTCTGCATTTCTCGAATAGCATTTCGAGGCTCCATCGACCGTACATTCCGAACAAGTCGGTCAAACATAGGAATAAATGCCTTTGCTTTCGCTTCAGTTGTCACCATTTTTCCGTTTAAAACAAAAGAAGTGGTGAGGTTTCTAAGGAGGGCTTTGAGCTGATTCTCCTTTCTGTTTAGCCGAGATCCTTTTCTTCGGTGTCGCATAGTTCAAACAAATTAAATAGGTAATTATTCTTCCATATGGAAATCATATCCGTGTTCATTGAGGGCTTCCACAAGCTCTGTCATCGCCTTCTTTCCAAATCCTCTCATGGATTCTAATGTTGAAGAGGAAGAGGACAATACTTCTTCCACCGACCCAATATTTCCATTGATCAAAGCGTTAAGCGTTCGAGGAGAAAGATTGAGGATTTCGATAGGAGTATAGGTTTCCTGATCTTCATCGGTTGTTTCGTGAGCCTTTGGTTCCACCACCTTTGCGGTGAAATCTGCCATAAATTCTTCTTCTACTTTTTCCTCTGCCCCGTTCTGTAAATATACAAAGTATCCTTCCAAAATCTGAGAAGCAAACCGAAGCGCATCTTGAGGTGTAATTCCTCCATTGGTTTTCACCTCCAATTGAAGCGTATCAAGATTTGTCCATTCTCCCACACGAGCAGGAAGCACTTCATATCGAACAGAAACTACTGGGGAAAAAATACTATCCACCAAAATCCATCCAGCATCTCCTCCTTTTTTCTGCCGCTCTTTTGCAGAAGAAAACCCCATTCCTTTTTCCAACACCATTTCAATTTCCACAGTATCAGATGCCGAATCAAGCGCTGTAATATAACAATCTGGATTGAGAACCTGAGAATCAGTTGAGAATGAAAGATCTGAAGCCAATACATCTCCTGCTCCTTTTTTAGAAAGCACCACAGTTTCAGGATCTTTTGAAGCCTTGAGAAAAGAAACCTGCTTAAGATTTAAAATGAGATTAAGCGCTGTTTCATGCATTCCCTCAAGCGTTGAGTATTCATGCGCCACTCCTTTCATTCGAAGCTTTGTAACTGCGGCTCCTGGAACCGAAGAAAGCAATGTTCTTCTGAGGGCATTTCCGAGTGTGTGCCCAAAACCCGACGGAAGAGGAGAGAAGGTAAAAATTGAAAATACATCCGATATTTTTTCTTCTTGAATTCGAGGAACTCCTATTTCTTCTTGAACAATGTGCATTCAAAGAGCAATGAAAGAACAAATAAAAAGCAGAATTTTTTGCCTTCTGCCAAAGCATTTAAGGGAATAGGGGACTATCGAGAATAGAACTCAATAATAGAATGAATGTTAATAAGAGCTTCTGCATCTGCTTCTTCTGGGAGCCGAGAGATATCAATACTTCGTTTTTTGAGGTCCACTTTGAGCCAGTGTGCTGGAGTTACTTTTTTTCCTTCCATTTCTTTAAAAATAGGATGGTCAAGTGATCTCTCTCGAACAGTAATAACATCTCCTTCTTTTACTTGGTAAGAAGGAATATCCATTCGCTTTCCATTTAACAAAAACGTTCTATGACTCACCATTTGCCGAGCCTGAGCTCTGGTCAGAGCAAATCCTGATCGATAAATTACATTATCAAGTCGTCGCTCCAAAGAAACCAAGAAAGTTACCCCTGTTGGATGTCGACCTAAAGAAGCTTTTTCATAAAGATTTCGAAATTGTTTTTCCGAAAGTCCGTAAATTCTCTTTGCCTTCTGCTTTTCTCGAAGTTGCTGTCCGTATTCAGAAAGCTTCCCTTTTTGTCCCTTATGAGGACCAAGTGGTCGAGAAACATCCACCGCCTTTGATTTCAACCCGAGATCTACTCCTTCTCGTCGTGCCAATCTGTTTTTTGGACCAATATTCCGCATACGCTGTAATTACAAAAAAAATCTTAAATTATACCTTTCGAGGGTTTGGCTTTCGGCATCCTCCATGAGGAGCTTGCACTCGATCAACGATAGAACGAATATCTACTCCCGAAAGGTGAACTCCTCGAATTGCCTGTTCTCGACCAGGCCCTACTCCTCGAATAAACACATCAGCCTTTTCAATTCCATATCCCTTTGCCTTTTCTACTGCCAACTCAGAAGCCTTTTGTGCAGCATATGGAGTAGATTTTTTACTCCCCTTAAACCCACAACACCCTGGAGTTGCCCAAGAAATAACCGCTCCGTCTAAATCAGTTATAGTAACAATAGTGTTATTAAACCCTGCATTCACACATACTCGCGCGTGAGGAACACTTTTTTTTACCTTCTTTTTCAAAACTTTTTTTACTGCCATACATGCAAGATGAGATGATAATCAAATACTATTTTTTCTTTCCAGCTACAGTCTTCTTCTTCCCTTTTCGAGTTCGGCAGTTTACCTTTGTCTTTTGCCCTCGACATGGAAGGCTAAGATTATGCCGTCGTCCTCGGTAGCAAGAAATATCCTTCAATCGTCTAATATCTGCTGCAACTTTTTGCCGAAGATCTCCTTCTACTTGCATTTCTCCAACAACCCCTCGGATCTGATTAAGTTCATCTTCTGAAAAATCATTTACTCGTTTATCTTCGGAAAAAGAAAGCGATGCTAATATTTTTTTAGAAGTGGTTAGTCCAATACCGTAAACATAGGTAAGAGCAATTACCATTCGTTTATTCGGAAGATCAATACCTGCTATACGAGCCATAATAATACACGATTAAAAATTATCCTTGTCGTTGCTTATGCTTTGGTTCGGAACATACAATCCGCACCACTCCTTTTCGCCGCACCACTTGGCACTTGGCGCACATTTTTTTCACTGATGGTCTTACTTTCATACTCTTAAAACGTAATAATACATTATACTTTATCTCGGAAGGTAATTCTCCCTTTCTTGAGATCAAAGAGTGAAACCTCTAGTGTCACCCGATCCCCTGGAAGAATTCGAACTCGATGCTGTCGCATACGACCGCTAAGAGTCGCCAATACTTCATGATCTTTTGATCCAAGCGCTTCTTCGTCGAGTAAAACCCGAAATCTTGCCCCTGGCAATGATTCTTGTACCAATCCCTTTACTTCAAGGTATCCCTGATCAGCCATAGAAATTATTCAGTAATAACTGATTTTCGTCGCTTCACAAATTCCCCAAGTGCTTTCACAGAAGCCTGCGCACACACCAATGAAGAATTGGTTCCAAAAGATTTTGCATAGATATCAGTAATTCCTGCAAGTGCTGCCACTTTTCGGAACGCTCCTCCTGCAATAAGCCCTGTTCCTTGTGGAGCTGGCATCAACAAAATCTTTGCTGATTTAAACTTCACCATCTTGTCAAATGGAATAGTTCCATTCACCAATTCTACAGAAATAAGGTTTTTCTTAGCAGATTGAACAGCTTTTTTAATCGCCACAGAAACTTCAACAGACTTTCCTGTTCCAATTCCCACTCGTCCTTTTCGGTCTCCAATGGCTACCGTTGCTAAGAATCGCATTCTTCGACCTCCCTTCACCACACGAGTCACTCGTGCAAGATTCAACACTTCTTCGTCAAATTCTTTAACCTCTTTCTTTGGAGTATCTGATTTTCGTGATCGCCCACCTTTACCTCCTCGTGCTCGAGGAGCTCGATCTTTTCGATCTGGTGTTGATTCCACTGCCACTTCTCCGTCTATGAGTTGTTTTTCATCGCTCATGTCAATGCAAATAAAATAGATACTAAATTAAAACTGAAGCCCTTTCTCTCTCGCCACATCCGCAAATGCTTGCACTCGACCGTGGTATGCATATCCATTTCGGTCAAAAACACATGGTCCTGAGTATTTCTCAGAAAGCAGAGAAGCTGCTTTTTGCGCCCCAGATACATTTCCTTCTTTTACCAACACCGCAGCGATGGTAACCCCTTTCTCATCATCAATAAGCTGAGCAGAGAAAGAAGAAAGAGATCGAAACACAGAGAGCCTAGGTCGACTTGCCGTTCCAGAAACCTTTCCTCGAATTCGAGCTTTTCTCTTTTCCCGCAAGATGTATCGCTTTGATGATGACATATCCGAAACAGTAAATAAATAAGAATACAAAAATTATTTCTTCCCCGCAGTCTTTCCTGCCTTTCTTCGCACATATTCTCCCACATATCGAATTCCTTTTCCTTTATAAGGCTCTGGCTTTCGAAGTTTTCGAATATTTGCCGCAAATTCTCCCACTTTTTGCTTATCAATTCCAGAGATAACAACTGTATTCTTTGCATCCTTATCCATCGAAATTTCAATTCCTTCTGGAGCTTCCATATCCACTGGATGAGAAAATCCAAGAGAAAGATTTAAAACTTTTCCAGACACATTCGCCTTATATCCCACTCCAATAATTTCCAATTTCTTTGTAAACCCTTCTGTTACTCCCATCACCATGTTGGCAATCATTGCTCGAGTGAGCCCATGAAGAGATCGCTCTTCTCGCTCATCTCCAGACCGAGTGACCGAAACAATATTTCCATCAATAGAAACAGAAATTCCAGTAGGAACCACAAAAGTTAAAACTCCTTTAGACCCTTTTACTTCTATTGTTCCAGCGTTCTGTTGTACTGTCACCCCAGCTGGAATTTCAATGATTTTTTTTCCAATTCTCGACATAACAAATCAGATAATATACGTTCTTAATACACTTCACAGATATACTCACCACCAACTCCCAAAGCCTTTGCTTGCTCTATTGTAAGAATTCCTTTAGAAGTAGAAAGTACCCCCACTCCAAATCCTTGTTTTACAGGACGAAGTTCAGAAGAACTTATATAACTTCGTCGACCAGGAGAACTCTTTCGAACAAGTTGAAGTTGTTCATTTCCTGGAAGAAGATAGATCTTAATCTGAGGAAATTTTTCATTTCGAACAATTTTCACCTCTCCTACAAATCCTTCTGATGAAAGAAGGTTTGCCAACTGCTCTTTAAGTTTTGAATATGGAATAGTCACATATTCATGTCGAGCTCGAGACGCGTTTCGGATTCGAGTAAGAAAATCTGCAATAGGATCTGTAATCATGGAATATCTAAATAAAAATTACCAACTAGCCTTTCGAAGCCCTGGAATAAGTCCTTTTGAGGCTGATTCTCGAACACAGATTCGACACATCTGGAAAAACCGAATATATCCTCGAGGTCGCCCACAGACTTGACACCTGTTTCGCACTCGACACTTAAATTTTGGAGTCCCCCCTGCATTTAAAGCGTCTTGCACTCTTTTTGCTCGTTTTATATCCCGTTCAATCATTGACTTCTTTGCCATACAAAAATAAAATTACAATTCTTTCTTAAATGGAAACCCAAAAGTTTTAAGAAGTGCTTTTGTTCCTTCTTTATTTTGAGCAGAAGTTACCACTGTCACCCCAACTCCATAATTTTTTACTACATCTCCGTAATGAATTTCTGGAAACACAGAATAGGTATTAAGCCCAAAAGAATAATTTCCTTTTCCATCAAACGATCGAAGAGAGAACCCATCAAAATCTCGAATCCGAGGAGCTACAATCTTCACCATTCGTTCGATAAAATTATACATTTTTTCTCCTCGAAGAGTTACAGAAATTCCCACTGGCATTCCTTTTCGAAGTTTAAAATTCGAAATAGATTGTTTTGCTTTTCGCACCACAGGTTTTTGACCAGAAAGTTTTTCCACTCCTTCAGTAATTCGAGCGAAATCTTTTCCTCCCTGCAACCAAGAACCCATCCCTACATTAATAACAATCTTTTCTAAATGAGGAATAGCCATTGGATTTTTTACCCCAAGCTCTTTTGCCAACGCTTCGGAAACCGATGCTTTTGAAAATGTAGAAATCATTATACCTTTTTAAAATTCTCAACAACTTCTTTTTGAGTGGTTGCAAACACTCGAATTTTCTTTCCTTTATTATTTTCAGAATATCGAACTCGACTCACTTTTCCAGTGTCATCTAATAGCATAACATTCGAAACATCAATAGGAAGTTCTTTTTGAACCTTTTTTCCTGCTGATTCTGCAGTCTTTTTCACATGCCTAGTTACCACATGAACTCCTGTTACCACCACCTTTCCTTCTTTTGGAAGAGCTTCCAAAACCTCTCCTGTCATTCCCTTGTTTTTCCCAGTGATAACCATAACGGTGTCTCCTTTTTTAATTCTCATACAAATTTAAGACGAAATAACTATTATCAATTAAAACACTTCTGGTGCAAGGGAAATAATCTTTTGAAACCCCTTTGCCCTCACCTCTCTAGCAACAGGACCAAACACACGAGTCGCTCGAGGCTGTCCTTCTGCATTCACAATCACCACCGCATTATCCCCAAATCGAACAAATGAACCATCTTTTCTTCGAATTGTTCGAGTTTGTCGAACAATTACTGCTTTTTGGACACTCTTTCGTTTTACTCCTCCTTTTGGAGCAGCAGACTGAACTGCCACTACAATAATATCTCCCACTTGTGCATATCGTCGTTTAGAACCTCCAAGCACTTTAATACACATAACTTCTTTTGCTCCTGAGTTATCTGCCACCGTCAAAATGGATTGCATTTGAATCATATGAACTCTGTAATGATAAACTGATAATTAGTTTGCTTGAGAAACAAGCGTCCATCGCTTCAAACGAGAAAGCGGTCGAGATTCTTGAATAGTTACCAAATCCCCTTCTTTTACTACACCATTTTCATCGTGTGCATAAAACTTTTTTGTAGACTTTACTCGTTTTCCATAAATAGGGTGCATACTGTGTGAATCTACTCGCACAGTAATAGTTTTTGCCATTTTCCCAGCCGACACCACAACTCCTGTTTTCGTTCTCATAAATATAACTAAATAATAAGATCAGAAATTTGCTTTGCACTCATCGCGGTCATAATCCGAGCAACCTCTTTCTTCGCCTTGGCGTATTTTGCCGTATCTTTCAATTGCCCCATTCTAAGTTCCATTCGAAGCGTCACCACTGTTCTTCGAGCCACCGCAAGAGTATTTTTCAATTCCTCCCAAGTGATATCATTATCTTTTTTATTCACTGCCATAATAGTATTACTTAAGAATCAAATTTAGAAACAAACTTTACCCCACAAGAAAACTTATGTCCTGCAAGTCGAAATGCTTCTTTTGCCTGCATTTCTGTTACCCCATCAATTTCAAATAAAACAGTTCCTGGAAGTACCCTTGCCACATAAAAATCAACTGACCCCTTTCCTGATCCCATCGGAACTTCAGCCGCTTTTCGAGTAATAGGAGTGTGTGGAAAAATTCTAATCCAAATTTTCCCACCTCGCTTAATATATCGAGAAATAGTTTGACGAGCAGATTCAATCTGTCGAGAGGTAATTTCCCCTGGAGTAACTGCCTTTAATGCATATGAACCAAAAGCAATTTGATTTCCAGTTCTTGCTTGACCTGCAAGCCCTCCCCGATCTCGAAAATGCTTCCGATATTTCATCCTCTTTGGTACTAGCATGATGAACTAATAATGAAACATAATAACAGCATAGACTGGTCTAGCATTCCAGAAGTGTCTCATTATTTAAACGTTTATAAAAAACGTCATGCAATCACTTCTCGTGCCAAAACCAAAAATAAGCTCATGCATTCTTGCATGATATATTTTGTCTTGTCAAATGTTTTTTTTCTGAAAAAATCACTTTTAAGAAAAATTCTATTTTTGAAAGATAAAAAGGTGTTTGTGCATTATTAATAGGAAATTAAATTTATTGAAACTGTTTTTAAAAAGATTATTGTTTTTTTACTATCTTTTTTTCATGATTTGGTTTATTTTAAAAATCAATATAATTCTTCTCTATATTTTTCGTTGTGTATTTTTTTATATAAATATATGTAAATAAAAGATAATAACAATAACAACACGCTCTATCTTTTTCAAAAATTATCTTTTTTTTTAATCTTTCTTTAATAGCTCTTTTTCATCTTTTTGTTTTTTATTCATCAAGAAAAGATTAGAGAAAGCCAAGAAAAAAACATGTGTAAAACTTTATATTTTATTCACATTTTCCTTTCGTTCATATTCCATTTTCTCTTTTTTTGGCTTTATAAAAGAGTTTTTTTCGATATTTTGAGATAAAAATAAGTGTGGAAAAGTCCATGTATTTTCTCCAATCGAAATTCCTGGAGCAAATGACGTATTGATGCCAAATCGGCATTTTTTTCCGCAAAAAATACCTAGTTTATTTTTTCCACTATCCACAGCTTTTCCTTTCACCATGGTGGAAATACTTTTTGTGTCATGACGAAGGTTTCCTGTGCGGCATCCTGCCCCAAAATTCACATCACTTTCCACTACACTATCTCCAATATAGCTTTGGTGAGTGAAAACATTATCTCGAAAATAACTGCGAGCTACTTCTGTTCCTTGTCCAATACAGTTATTTTCTCCAATTATACTTTGGCGCACCAATGTGTGGTTTCCTATAATTGAATTTTTTCCGATATATGCAGGACCTTGTATACACGCAAAATCAAAAATTTTTACTCCTTCTTCAACTATTACATTTCCAGAAACACTTGCTAAAGGTGAAATATACGCATTAAGAGAAATGTTTTGTTCTGTTATTTGAGAAAGGAAAAAGTTCATCATATCAAGGTGATGCCATGGATATTTGAGGCTTTGCCAAATTCCAGAATATTCCACTGCAAAGGCTTTTTGTCCACTTTCAAAAAGATTTTGAAGAGTTTTTTCATAGGCATCGTCGGTGGTATTTTCTATAGTTTTCAATTGATCAAAAAGATTTTGAGGGTTTTTAAACCAATGGAGTACAAGATTGATAAGATGAGAAGGCTCATTTCCTTCACCAGGTTTTTCTATAATATGAGTAATCTGATTATTTTCATCAACCGAAAGATATCCACCAGGAAAATATTTTTCTACCAGTTTTCCACATATTTTTATATCACTTTGTGGAAAAGTTTTTTCATCTAAAAACTCTAATAAAAACCAGTTTTCAAGCATATCATTAGAGCTGAGAACAAGAAGAGAATCGTCTTTTGGAAAAAAGTTTTCCACACTTAAAATTCCTCCTTTCATCCCATCTGAAAGAACTTCTTGTTTAGTAATAATAATTCTGTTTTTTTCTTTTATAAAAGCGGTTTCTACAAGATTTTCTATTTTTTTTAGATTTTCATCATTCCCAACAATAAAAAGTTTGTTTATACTTTGCGAAAGAATATTTTCCATTTGCCACTCTAAAATAGATTTTCCTAGATATTTAAAAAATATTTTATCAGAAAGAGGATTCATTCGAGAGGATGTTCCAGAAGCAAGAAGAATAGCGGAAACCATAAAAGAATGAAAAATGAAAATTAAGAAGAATAAAAAAGATTTTCCTTTTTCTCTTATTTTATAATGAAAAGATAATATACTCAATGGAAAACAATTTTTCCAAATATAACTATTGGGAAAAAAACGCGCTATAGAAAAGCATTATTTTTTGTATACATTTTTTT
>CAZHIF010000015.1:0-12841 GCA_964532505.1 uncultured Candidatus Peribacteria bacterium | reverse complement strand
TACATCTGTAACGGTAATAGCGATATTTTTAGTAGCGAAGAGTCCTCCTGTATCAGTTGCTTTAACGATAACATCGTAAACATTATTGGCTCCAGCGTCAGTTGGCACTTCGAAATCTGGAGGGGTTGCAAAAGCGAGAGCACCTGTTGAAGCATTGATAGTAAATTTAGCAGCGTCTGCACCACCTGAAATAGAGTAGGTAATGGTTTGATTTTCAGGATCTGTAGCGGTTACGGTTTGAGCAACGGTTTGGTTTTCTGCTGCATTTGCGGTAGTGCTTGAAGTGATACTTGGAGCTGTGTTTTCATTTGCATCTAAAAAGTTCATAATTCCATCACTATCAATATCTCCTGTAAGTTCTACTGAATCGAGTTTTCCATCTCCATCGGAATTTAAATCTCTAAAGTTCATAATTCCATCGCTATCGATATCTGTGGATCCTTCTATTTTGTCTAAAATAGTATCTCCATCAGAGTCAGTATCCATGGCATCGATATTCCCATCGAGATCTGTATCTGTTATGCCAATAATGTTTTCATCTGATTCTGTTTTATTTAAGATAGTGTCTGAGTCATGATCTTCGTCTCCATCTAAAATTCCATTATTGTTCGTATCAAATTTTAAAGGATTTAGACCAAGTTTTACTTCATCGGCGTCTGATACTCCATCTCCATCATCATCCAAATCTGCATTATTCAATATTCCATCACCATCAAGATCTCCAAGTGGTCCGTCTTGATCATTTGCATCGATATAATTTGGAATATTATCTCCATCATTATTGGAAACTCCTTCAATTTTATCAGTTTTTCCATCAGCGTCAGAATCATTATCGATATAGTTTTTCTTTCCGTCTAAATCGGTATCGGAAACTCCTTCAATTTTATCAAGGATATTATCATTGTCAGAATCCGTATCGATGTAATTTTCTTTTCCGTCTCCATCGGTGTCAACAGATCCTTCTATTTTATCCAAAATGGTATCGGCGTCTGAATCAGTATCAAGAAGATTGATAATCCCGTCATTATCAGTGTCAGTAGCACTAGAAAGAGCTTCATCAGATTCTTCTTTATTTGAAATTAAATCACCGTCAGCATCTTCATCTCCATCTGAAATTCCATTTCCATTACTATCTACAATTCGAGGATCAGTTCCTAGGTCTTGTTCATCTGCATTTGAAACCCCATCTCCATCAATGTCTAAATCAGAAGCATCAGGAATACTGTCTCCATCAAGATCTCCTGTAGGACCATCGGTATCATTGGCGTCAACATAGTTTAAAAGACCATCTCCGTCAATATCTGTAATTCCTTCTGTTTTGTCAGATTTTGTGTCGCCATCTGAATCTCCATCAAGAGGATTTGCAATTCCGTCTTCATCGGTATCGGTAATACTGGAGAGTGTTTCATCAGATTCAATTCCGTTATTGATACCATCATTGTCGGCATCTTCATATCCATCAAGAATTCCATCAGCATCAGAATCATTGGAAAGAGGATTCGTTATCATTTTTGCTTCATCAGCGTCAGATACCCCGTCGGAATCATCGTCTTTATCCATCACGTTTGGGATTCCATCTAAATCATAGTCACCCAATACTCCATTTGAGTCATTGGCATCTATATAATTTTGTTTTCCGTCTCCGTCGCTATCGGAGGTTCCCTCTACTTTATCCAATTTTCCATCAGCGTCAGAATCGGTATCTTTGTAGTTTGCTTTTCCGTCACCATCGGTGTCAGTAGTTCCTTCGGTGATGTCTAAAATTCCATCAGCGTCAGAATCGGTGTCGATATAGTTTGCTTTTCCATCAGAGTCGTTATCGATGATTCCTTCTGTTTTATCTAAAATAGTATCTGCGTCAGAATCGGTGTCAAGAGCATCAATAGTTCCATCGCTGTCAGTATCTGTTACACCAGAAAGAGTTTCATTTGATTCTATTTTATTAGGAATAGTATCACTATCTGCATCTTCATTTCCATCAG
Organism: uncultured Candidatus Peribacteria bacterium; assembly: GCA_964532505.1. Lineage (GTDB taxonomy): Bacteria > Patescibacteriota > Gracilibacteria > CAIRYL01 > CAIRYL01 > CAZHIF01. Next base: position 10,859 of record CAZHIF010000015.1, on the reverse strand, counting down.
ATATTCCATTATCATTAGAATCAGTGTCGAGTGGATTGGTTCCTAGTTTTCCTTCATCGCTATCTGACACTCCGTCGGCATCATCGTCTTTGTCGGTAGTATTAGGAATTCCGTCTCCGTCAAAATCTCCCAAAGGTCCATCATTATCAGTATAGTCTATGTAATTTGCAAGACCATCTCCGTCACTATTGGTAACTCCTTCAAAAAGATCTGGCTTTGTATCAGCGTCTGAATCAGTGTCTAGAAAATTTGGTTTTCCATCAGTATCAGTATCTACTGTTTTTTCTACGCTATCTAAAATCCCATCAGCGTCTGAATCAGTGTCTCTAAAATTTGCTTTTCCATCAGCGTCAGTGTCAACACTTCCTTCTGTTTTATCCAAGATCGTATCGGCGTCAGAATCGGTATCAAGAGCATCAATACTTCCATCTCCATCAGTATCGGTAATTCCTGAATTGGTTGTTTGAGATTCTACTTTATTTTTTAAAGTATCTCCATCACTGTCTTCGTCTCCGTCAAAAACTCCATTTCCATTAGAATCTTGCTTTTTAGGATTAAGTAACAATTTTGCCTCATCAGCGTCAGAAACTCCATCATTGTCATCATCATGATCAATGTTATCAGGGGTTCCGTCAGAGTCGGTATCATTTGAAGGACCATCTGTATCATTAGCATCGATATAATTTGGAATGGCATCTCCATCTAGATCTCCTGTTTTTTCTGTTATATCCAATTTCCCATCAGCATCAGAATCGGTATCCATTGCGTTAATAATCCCGTCTCCGTCTGTATCGGTGATAGTAGAAAGGGTTTCATCTGATTCTATTTTATTTGGAATAGTGTCAAGATCAGAATCATCATCTCCATCAGAAATACCATCATTATTGCTATCTACAAGGAGAGGGGTACTTCCTATTTTTATTTCATCAAGATCAGATACTCCATCATTATCATCATCTTTATCCATATCGTTAGGTGTTCCATCAAAATCTGCGTCTCCTAGTGGGCCATCTTGATCATTAGCATCGATATAGCTTTGAATAATGTCTCCATCTATGTCACCTGTTCCTTCTGCAATATCAAGTTTTCCATCTTTATCAGAATCCAGATCTTTATAGTTTTTTTGTCCATCTAAATCAGTATCGATAATGCCTTCTATTTTATCTAAAATAGTATCAGCGTCTGAATCAGTATCTTGAAAATCAGGTTTCCCATCATAATCTGTATCAATTGAGCCTTCTTGATTATCAGAAATAGTATCTCCATCAGAATCTAAATCCATAGCGTCTATAACACTATCTCCGTCGCTATCGGTAAGCCCTATAAGCGAAATGGCTTGGCATCCTAAATCGTAGATAATATCTCCTGTTCCACATGCAGAAGCTCCTGCAATTGATTCATCCGACTCTATTTTATTTGGAATTCCATCATTATCATAGTCTTCATTTCCATCAGATATTCCATTTCCATTAGAATCATTTTTTAATGGGTTCATTCCCATTTTTAATTCGTCTCTATCCGAAACACCGTCGGAATCATCATCTTTATCGGTATTATTAGAAATTCCATCACTGTCAGAGTCTCCTAATGGTCCATCGGTATCGTCTTTATCTACATAATTCGCCTTATCGTCTCCGTCGGTATCACTAGTTTTTTCTACACTATCCAGTTTTCCATCGTTATCGGAATCTGTATCGATATAGTTCATTTTTCCATCGATATCAGTATCAATTATTCCTTCAATAATATCTGTGATAGTATCTCCATCTGAATCACTATCGATATAGTTAGCAATTCCGTCACTATCTGTATCAACTGTTTTTTCTACACTATCAAGAATTTCATCAGCATCAGAGTCCGTATCTGTAGCATTTGCTATCCCATCACTATCGGTATCAGTAATTCCATTTATTGATTCATCTGATTCTATTTTGTTAGCAATTCCATCGAGATCATCATCTGCATCTCCATCAGAAATTCCATTATTATCGCTATCTGCTGATAATGGATTTAATCCCATTTTTACTTCATCAGCGTCAGATACTCCATCGTTATCATCGTCTTTATCAATATTATCGGAAATACCATCTTTATCATTATCTCCAGAGGGTCCATCGCTATCATTTGCGTCAATATAGTTCGGAATTTTATCTCCATCACTATCAGATGTTCCTTCTATTTTGTCTGTTTTTCCGTCAGCATCAGCATCAGTATCCATGGCATTTACAATAGTATCTGAATCGGTGTCGGTGGGAACAGAAAGGGTTTCATCTGATTCAATTTTATTTACAATTCCGTCAAGATCATAATCTTCCTCTCCGTCTAACACTCCATTACTGTTAGAGTCATTCTTTAACGGATTGAGCCCCATTTTTACTTCATCAGCGTCGGAAACTCCATCGTTATCATCGTCTTTATCAGAACTATTGATAATCTTGTCATGATCTGTGTCTCCTGCGGGTCCGTCGTCATCATTTGTATCAACATAATTGATTATTCCATCAGCATCTGTATCTCCTGCTCCTTCTAAACTATCAGGTTTTCCATCACTATCAGAGTCTACATCTCTATAGTTTGGTTTCCCGTCATTATCAGTATCAATGCCCCCCTCTATTTTATCTGAAATTCCATCAGCATCAGAATCCGTATCCCTAAAGTTTTTTATTCCATCAGAATCAGTATCAATAATTCCTTCTGTACTATCTAAGATAGTGTCAGCATCGGAATCGGTATCAAGTGCATCAATAATTCCATCAGTATCGGTGTCTGTAATACCAGAAAGGGCTTCATCTGATTCGTCTTTATTGAGAATAGTATCGCTGTCAGCATCTTCATCTCCATCAGCAATGTTATTTTCATTAGAATCTTTTTTCAGAGGATCAAGACCTATTTTTGCTTCATCGGCGTCAGACACTCCATCATTATCGTCATCTTTGTCCGTTGCATTTGGAATTCCGTCAAGATCTGCGTCTCCTAAAGAACCATCATTATCATTTGCATCAATATAGTTAGCAATTCCATCGTTATCGGAATCTGCAATTCCTTCTGTTTTATCAGTTTTTCCATCAGCGTCTGAATCGGTATCTGTGTAGTTTGGCTTTCCGTCTGAATCAGTATCTACTGTTTTTTCTACGCTATCCAAAATTCCATCAGCGTCTGAATCACTATCCATAGCATCTATATTTCCATCGTTATCAGAGTCTGTTATTCCAGAAAGTAATTTGTTTGATTCATCTTTATTAGCAATTCCATCAAGATCATAATCTTCATCTCCGTCAGAAATATTGTTTCCATCAGAATCAATTTTTTTGGAATTTGTGCCGAGTTTCCCTTCGTCTGCGTCAGATATTTCATCGTTATCATCATCAAGATCAGAATTGTCAGGAATTCCATCTTTGTCAAAATCTCCAGAAGGACCATCGGTATCATTTATATCAAGATAATTAGGAATTTTATCTCCGTCAGCATCTTGTACTACTTCTATTTTATCTAATTTTCCATCACCATCAGAGTCAATATCAAGAGAATTAGGAATTCCATCAGTGTCTTGATCGGTAATAGTGGTAATGGTTTCGTCTGATTCTGTTTTATTGAGAATGAGATCGCCGTCAGCATCTTCATCTCCATCAGAAATACTATTTCCATTTGAATCTTTTTTCAAAGGATTGAGCCCCATTTTGATTTCATCGAGATCTGAAACTCCGTCGCCGTCATCATCTCTGTCCATATTATTAGGAATGGTGTCAAGATCCATATCTCCAAGTGGTCCATCGATATCGTTGGAATCTTTATAATTCACGATTCCATCTCCATCAGCATCAGCTGTTTTTTCATCTTTGTCGAGTTTTCCATCGTTATCCGAGTCAGTATCTCTAAAGTTAGGCTTTCCGTCTCCATCGGTGTCTATATCAATTCCTCCTTCAAATCCATCAAGAAGTCCATCATTATCCGAGTCAGTATCTCTGTAATCTGCTTTGCCATCAGAATCTGTATCTTGTATTCCTTCAATGCTATCTAAAAAGGTGTCTCCATCAGAATCGCTATCCATGCCATCAGGAATAGTATCCCCATCTGTATCTGTAATTTTTGGATTAATTTCATCAGATTCTAAGCTATTTGAAATTCCATCAGCATCATAATCTTCATCTCCATCGCTTATTCCGTCAGTATTAGAATCTTTCTTTTGAATATCAAGACCCATTTTTAGCTCATCAGAGTCAGATACTCCATCATTATCATCATCAAGATCAATGCTATTGGCTTTTCCATCAGCGTCTTTGTCTCCTGTTGGTCCATCTTCATCATCAGCATCAAGATAATTTAGTTTTATATCTCCATCTTTGTCTGCAATTCCTTCAGTGCTATCCGATTTTCCATCATTATCCGAGTCAGTATCAAGATAATTTGATTTTCCATCAGCATCAAAATCTTTTATTTCTTCAATTTTGTCAATAATTCCATCATTGTCGGCATCAGAATCTACATAGTTTAATTTTCCATCGGTATCAAAGTCGGTTGTTCCTTCTGTTTTATCATCAATATTGTCATTATCTGAATCAATATCAAGAGCATTGATAAGTCCGTCATTGTCAGTATCGGTAATTCCTGCCAATGTTTCATCAGATTCTTCTTTGTTGATAATTCCGTCACTATCAGCATCTTCATTTCCATCTTCTATTCCATTGAGATCAGAATCTTTTTTCAAAGGATCAAGTTTCATCTTTGTTTCATCTTGGTCCGAAATTCCATCACCGTCATCATCTTTATCGAGGTTATTTTTAATTCCATCAGCATCAGGGTCTCCATCAGATCCATTGATATTATTAGGGTCAATAAAGTTGGAAATTCCGTCCCCATCGCTATCGGTTGATCCTTCTGTTTGGTCTGAAATATTATCATTATCAGAATCAAGATCTTGGAAGTTCGCTACTCCATCAGAATCACTATCTTGAGAGGTTTCGATAGTATCGGTGATAGTGTCTCCATCAGAATCACTATCCATAGCATCAATGGTTGCATCTTTATCAGTATCGGTAATTCCTGCTAAAAATTCATTTGATTCAATTGCGTTTGGAATATTGTCATTATCAGCATCTTCATATCCATCAGAAACTCCATTTCCATTTGAATCTTTTTTCAAAGGATTAAGTCCTAGCTTTGTTTCATCTGCGTCGGAAACTCCGTCTCCATCATCATCAGCATCAAGGCTATTAGGGATATTATCTTGGTCAATATCTCCTAAATTTCCATCAATATTATTAGCATCTAAATAATTTAGAATAGAATCTCCATCATCGTCAGAAACACTTTCTATTTTATCAAAAAGAAGATCATTATCAGAGTCGGTATCAATATAATTTGGTTTTCCATCATTATCAGTGTCCGCTGCTTTTTCTGTAGTATCTAAAATACTATCATTATCAGAGTCGGTATCAATATAATTTGGTTTTCCATCACTATCAGTATCGATGGTTGTTTCATCTTTATCGAGCAAACTATCATTATCAGAATCAGTGTCCATGGCGTTAATAACTCCATCATTATCAGTATCAGTAATACCAATATGATTTTTATTTGATTCTATTTTATTTAAAATGAGGTCTCCATCAGTATCTTCATCTCCGTCCCACACTCCATTGTTATTAGAATCTCGCATAAGAGAATTGGTGTTTAGTTTCACTTCATCAGCGTCAGAAACTCCATCTCCATCATCATCTAAATCATTTATATTAATACTTCCATCTTCGTCCATATCTCCTTTTGGACCATCTACATCATTGTTGTCAAGATAATTAAGTGCATTGTCTCCATCATTATCAAAAGTTCCTTCTACTAAATCTGATTTTCCATCATTATCAGAATCAAGATCTAGATAATCTTTTTTCCCGTCAGTATCAAAATCATTAGTTCCTTCAGTAATATCAGGAATATGATCTCCGTCAGAATCAGTGTCCACATAGTTTGATTTTCCATCTCCATCTGTATCTATAATTCCTTCTATTTTATCCAAAATCATATCATTATCAGAATCACTATCCAGAGTATCTACCGTTGTATCTCCATCGGTATCTGTTGCTCCAGAAAGTATTTCGTTCGATTCTAATGCATTAGAAATTCCATCATTATCGGTGTCTTCATTTCCATCTTCTGTTCCATTTTCATTACTATCTTTTTTTAGAGGATTAAGACCCATTTTAATTTCATCTTTATCAGAAATTCCATCGTTGTCATCATCTTTATCAAGTCCATCAGGAATTCCATCTTTATCGGTATCTCCCGTTGGACCATCCGTATCATTTTTGTCAAGATAATTTGAAATTCCATCAAGGTCTTTGTCTCCTAATAATTCATTTTTATCAAGAATACTATCTCCATCAGAATCAGTGTCAATCATATCAATAATTCCATCTTCATCAGTATCTGTTATTTCAGGAAGTTGTTCATTTGATTCTATTGCATTATTTATTCCATCGCTATCGTTATCTTCGTTTCCGTCAGGAGTAAGATCATTATCGCTATCAACAGATAATGAATTCATTCCTGCTTTCAATTCATCAAGATCTGAAACTCCATCTCCATCATCGTCAAAATCAAGCACATTTGGAATGGCATCTCCGTCCAAATCTCCAAGAGATCCATTGATATCATTGGAATCGAGATAATTTACAATTCCATCAGAATCTTCATCTTCCACTCCTTCTTCAAGATCAGCAATTCCATCAGCATCGCTATCATTGTCCAAATAATTAAAAATTCCATCAGTATCGGTATCAATATCAAGTTCTTGTTTGTCCTCTATACTATCATTGTCCGAATCGGTATCAATATAGTTTGCCTTTCCGTCTGAATCCGTATCGATATTTTTTTCTTTAGAATCAAGCAAAGTATCTCCATCGGAATCCGTATCCATGGCATCAATAATTCCATCATTATCGCTATCGGTAGTATGAAAAGTATATTCATTGGATTCAACAGCATTGCTAATACCATCCGCATCATAGTCTTTATTTCCATCAGCAACAGTATTTCCTGAAGAGTATTTTAAAAAGGGATTAAGTCCTAATTTTGTTTCATCACTATCAGAAATTCCATCATTATCATCATCTAAATCAATAATATTTTGAAGACCATCAAGGTCTGGATCAGCATTAGGACCATCAATATTATTGGCATCTAGATAGTTTGGAATCATGTCTCCATCGGTATCAGAACTTCCTTCTGCTCGGTCTAAAATTCCATCTTTATCAGAATCAGTATCTAAAAAATTTGCGATTCCATCAGTATTAGAATCAATATTTTGTTCTGTTCGGTCTAAAATAAAATCTCCATCACTATCTAAATCTCTATAGTTAGGAATCCCATCGGTATCTTTATCAGAAGATCCTTCTATTATATCCGCAATTCCATCATTGTCAGAATCGGTGTCTAGAGCATCTATTGTTTCATCTCCATCGGTATCGGTAATGTCTCCCAGTAGAATATTTGATTCTCCTTTGTTAAGAAGCCCATCTTTATCAGCATCTTCATCTCCGTCAAATACTTCGTTTCCATTGCTATCTTTTTTTAATGGATCCATTCCCATTTTTATTTCATCTTGATCTGAAACTCCGTCTCCATCATCATCAAAATCTCGTGAATCGATGACTCCGTCTTGATCAGTGTCTCCTGTAGGCCCATTGGTGTCATTTGAATCAATATAATTAGGAATTCCATCTTTATCTTCATCCGCTGTTCCTTCTGTTTTATCCAATTTCCCGTCTGCGTCGCTATCCGTATCGAGTGCATCAATAGTTCCATCAAAATCGGTATCAGTAGGTGAAGATCTTGTTTCATTCGATTCTACTGTGTTCACAATCCCATCAATATCTTTGTCTTCATCCCCATCTGAAATTTTATCTCCATTGCTATCGGTATTTAATGGATTAAGTCCCATTTTAAGTTCATCAGCATCTGAAACTCCATCATTATCATCATCATTATCAGAACCATTGGAAATTCCATCTTTGTCGGTATCTCCCAAAAGTCCATTGATATCGTCAGTATCTAGATAATTAAGAATTAAATCTCCATCGCTATCAAGTAGCCCTTCTTCTTTATCCGATTTTCCGTCACCATCAGAGTCGCTATCTAAATAGTTTGGAATTCCATCTTTATCAAAATCATTCTCTCCCTCTGTATTATCAAAAACTCCATCATTATCAGAATCGGTATCTAAAAAGTTTAGAATACTATCTTTATCCATATCAGCAGATGTTTCTTTGCTATCTAAAATTCCATCACCATCAGAATCTTCATCAAGTAAATTTGGTTTTCCATCTCCGTCAGCATCATTTAATAAAACATTGCTGGCATTTGATTCTGAGTTGTTTTTAATTCCATCATTATCATGGTCTTCATCTCCATCTAGTATTTTATCGTTATCAGAATCATTTTTAAGAGGGTTGAGTCCAATAGAAATTTCATCAATATCAGAAATCATGTCTCCATCATCATCAGAATCTAAAAGATTGATTTTCCCATCAGCATCTGCGTCTCCGAGAGGACCATCTGTGTCATGAGCATCAATGAAATTTGCTTTCATATCCCTATCTTTGTCTTCAGTTCCTTCTTCTTTGTCGGCTACTCCATCACCATCAGAATCTGTGTCGACATAATTTGGTTTCCCGTCTTTATCGAAATCTTCCTCTGTTTCTCTTTGATCAGAAATTCCATCATTATCAGAATCAAAATCGATATAATTAGAAACTCCATCAGAATCAGTATCGATAAATCCTTCTTTTTGATCAGAAACTCCATCATTATCAGAATCGGTATCAAGAGCATCAATAGTACCATCTCCATCCGAATCGGTTACTCCTGAAAGTTTTAGATTAGATTCTTTTGTGTTTGAAATCCCATCTTTATCAGTATCAGTATCGGTATCTTTTTTTAAAGGATTTAGTCCTAATTTAATTTCATCACTATCAGAAACTCCATCCCCATCATCGTCGGTATCTATCTTGTCAGGAAGAGCATCTCCATCAGTATCTCCCGTTGCTCCATCGGTATCATTGCTGTCAATATAATTGGGAATACCATCATTATCAGCGTCTAAAACTCCCTCTGTTTTGTCATATTTTCCATCATTATCACTATCTGTGTCCATAGTGCTTACTAGTCCATCGCTATCAGTATCAGTAATCCAAGGAAATGTTTCATCTGATTCTACTTTATTAGCAATTCCATCAAGATCAAAATCCCCGTCTCCGTCAAGTTCTCCATTTCCATCAGAATCTTTTTTTAAAGGATTGAGTCCCATTTTTAGTTCATCATTATCGGAAACCCCATCTCCATCATCATCTTTATCCAAAATATTAGGAATACCATCTTTATCAGAATCTCCCATTTTTCCATCGTAATCATTAGTATCTAGATAGTTTGAAATGGTGTCTCCATCGCTATCTCCGGTTCCTTCTATTTGATCAGAAATTCCATCATTATCAGAATCGGTGTCGAGATAATTGGGCTTTCCATCGTTATCAGCATCCCCTGCTGATTCTACAAAATCTAAAATTCCATCAGCGTCAGAATCGGCATCTCGAAAATTAGGAATTTTATCACCGTCATTATCGTTATTTCCTTCTTGTTTATCGGCGATATAGTCTCCATCGCTATCAGGGTCGCTCGCATCTACAAATCCATCATCATCAGTATCTGTCGGTATTCCAATAAATAATGATTCATTTTTATTAAGTATCCCATCTCCATCATGGTCTTCCTCTCCGTCTTTTATTCCATTATTGTTAGAATCTTGTTTTCCCGCATCTAATCCCATTTTTATTTCATCAAGATTCGATACTCCGTCTCCATCACTATCAAAATCAGTATTATTAGTTTTTCCATCCCCGTCACTATCTGTTTTAGAAGTGTCAATAGCAAGTGGAATATCTGTTTTTACAGAAGTATTTGCAGTTTTAATTTCAGAAGAAATGCTTTCTGCATTTTGCGCAGTTTTATCAAAAGTACATGTAAAATCTCCGTTACCAGAAGCAGTAGTGCTACACGTCGATCCAGAAGGAGTGGTAATGGAAATGGTTTTTCCGGGACCAGTCTTTCCTTGTACGAATATTCCATTAGAAGGATATTGTATTTGAGAATAATATGTTTTTGAATCATCAAAAAAAGTAGGAAAAAATTTTATTCTATAAAAATCTTCTACTTCTTTAAAATAACACCACCAAAAAGCCTCTTCTCCTTTGGTTACATAAAATTCATATCGATATTCACTGGAAATCCATTTCCAGTTTATTTGTCCATTTTTCATGGCATGTCCAAATACTGGTAAAATCTCAGAAATAATTTTTTCATCACTCAGTACTCCATTTTGTTTTTGTTCTAAAAGAGTTTTTAATCCATTTATATCTACAGAGGCGTAAACTATTCCTTCTTTTAAGCTTTTTGGTGAATTTTGCATACATGCTTGTACTTTTGGACTAGTTGGGCCTGTGTATGGGCTAATGCTTCCTGTAAAATAATCTGCTCTCAAATTTGAAGATTCTATTTGAGTTCCCAGCAATTCTTTAAGGGGGTCTTTTGTAATGTTCGGTATATTGTCATTATGCAAAATGAACCAACCGATTCCGATTGCTCCTAATGCAGTCGCTCCAACGATTATATTTCGATGAATTTTTGTCATATACATATATTTTAGTGTAAAAGATTAATGTATCAAAAGATAATATCATGAATATTTTGTTTTTTCAAGTTTTTTTTATATAATTCCTTGACTTCTAAAAAAGAAATCGTCAAAATGCACGGGTATTTGTTTTTTATAACCCAAGAAAAAATGGCGTTCGCGATTGTTCAAACTGCAGGAAAGC
>CAZHIF010000014.1:0-12997 GCA_964532505.1 uncultured Candidatus Peribacteria bacterium | reverse complement strand
TTTTTTATAACCCAAGAAAAAATGGCGTTCGCGATTGTTCAAACTGCAGGAAAGCAATATATGGCTGAGGTGGGAAAGAAAATCACTCTCGAAAAAATTGATGGAAATGTGGGAGATACTATTTCTCTTCCTTTTGTAGTGCTCACATCTGATGGAGAAACGGCAGAGGTTGGAGCCCCATACCTTGCAGGAAAATCAGTTTCTGTGAAGATTGTGGATCAGAAAAGAGCTGATAAAATTCGAGTGGTGCACTTTGCTGCTAAAAAACGAACTCGAAAAGTGCAAGGACACCGACAGTCTCAAACCGTTGTAGAAGTCGTGTCGATTTAATCGCTTTGAAAAAAAATTTTGCATTTTTTCCGCTTCTTTGGATACAATGGAGCGGATTTTTTTTATTCTCTTATTTTTTTAGATATGGCAGAAATTAGCGCAAAGGCTGTGATGGATCTTCGAAATAAACTTGGAATTTCGATGATGGATTGTAAAAAAGCTTTGGTGGAAGCAAATGGAGACGAAGAACAGGCAATTGAAATCCTTCGAAAAAAAGGAATCGCAAAAGCCGCTGCAAAAGCCGATCGAGAAACGCAAGAAGGAACTGTGGTGATTTCTGGAAGTGCGTATGTAAAACTTCTCTGTGAGACTGATTTTGTAGCTCGAAATGATAATTTCGTAGCCTTTGCAACTGAAATTGCCAATATGGCATCTGATAAAGGAGTGGAAGCTGCAAAAACTTTTTTTGAAGAAGCAAAAGCAGAAAAAATGACACAGATGGGGGAAAATCTTGTACTTGCTGACGTGGGAGTGCTTTCTGGTGATATTGTGGGAGGATATGTGCACTCCAACAAAAAAGTGGGAACCATTATCGCATTGAACGGAGGAGGTGATGCAACGCTTTTGGCGGACCTTGGAATGCATGCAACCGCGATGAAGCCAGTTGTGATTTCAGGATCTGAAATTTCTGATGAATTGGTGGCAAAAGAAAAAAATATTTGGCTTTCACAATTGCAAGCAGAAGGAAAACCTGAAAATATTATTGAAGGAATTATGAAAGGGAAAGAAGCAAAATTTCGATCAGAAGGTGCATTCCTCGATCAAGATTTTGTAAAAGATCCTTCTAAAAAAGTAAAAGATCTTTTGAAGTCGGCAAATGCAACAATGGTGTCGTTTGTGCGAGTGGAAATCTAAGACACAAGTATTATTTATTTTTTAAAAAAGAGAGCCATTTGGCCCTCTTTTTTCTTATAGTGTTTTTAACACTTAAGATTCGTAATTTATAATTATTTCATTCTATAGAGCTTTCCCCAATTTCCAAAATCTTGCACTAATACCAAAAATTTATCAAAAAACGCATCGTTCACCTTGAAATTTGCGCGAGCGGAAGAATCTACTAATACATATTTGATATTTTCTTTTTTGAGGAGTTCAAGAGCATCGGGATGTCCTGAGAACACACGCTCCATCACCATTGTTTTATAGCTCGTCTCCATTCCATAGCTCGCTATCCATCCTCTATATCCCAAAAAACTTTGTTTGGGAACAAGTGCTGTAAACGGAAGATGAAAATAATCATCGGTGAGTACAATATCTTTTGGATTCACTATCTCAGAGATTTTTTTCGCTGTTTCCAAATCAGATTTTGGAAAGACCATTGTAGGCGAATCGTTGAATCCAGAAATCAACATCAGCACTCCAGAGGCAATACTTACCAAAAATAAAATCAAAGAAACTATTTTTCCAAGAATATTTTTTTTCCATAATGCCCAAAAAAACGAGGCAATAAAAAACGAAAATACTACACTACTCCACAGCCACAGCTTAGTGTTGTCCCATGGATTTGATTGCATTTTGATATACGAAAATGCGAAAAACAGCACAAATGCCAAGCCAAAAAGGATTTGCAGAAATTGAGTTTTTTCTTTTGAACAATCAGAAAAAATCCATCGCCATATTTGTGGAATGAAAAACAAGAAAAGCAGAAGAAATAAAATTCCCCAATTGAGCGTCCAAAAATGGAAAAAAGAAACGAGGAATGATTCCTTGGTATATGGTTCACCCATATGCAGTGGATATTTTGCGATTTCTGAAAGAGAGGAAGATTTGTGAGCTAAAAGCCAAAGAAATGGAAAAGCGGAGATAATTGCCCCAAATCCTATCGATAGAAAAAGGAAGAAGTATCGAATATAGAAAAGTGTGAATCCTGCAAAGAGCAAAAACAGAAAAACAAACGAATGCGTGTGTAAAAACGAAATGCAGCCGAGCAACAACCCTATAGCAAAAAATGGGAGAAGATCGAAAAAAGAAAAAAGATGCAGTCCATATTTTTTTTGCAGAGAATTTGTATTCACCAAGCGGAAAAATTGGCTAATGAAAAGAGCTAAAGAAAAAGCCCCCATTCCCATTCCCCAAGCGTATGATCTTTGGGGAAGCATGGTGGTGAGAAATACCGATTTCCAATGGTATCCGAGCTTTATCACTGCTTGATCGAAGGTAAAATCATGTAGATTTTTCCATTCATTCCAAGTCCATATTCCCCATATTTGAAAAATCTGAAGCCCACCAGAAAGCAGAAAAAGCGTAATTCCTACGGTTGTAATCCAATGATTTTTAGATAGGGCGAAAAACAAAAAATACACACTTCCTATTAAAAACGTGATTCCCAAGAATGCAGGAATCAGCATAGAAAACACCAAATCATGAGAAAGGGCAAGTAAAACACCAGAAAACCAATTCACAAAAAATGGATAGGAGAGAATGTCTCCCGAATAGATAGGATGATGCATCGCCACATATCCCATTGGCAATGCGGAAAAATTTTGCACCTGAGTGAGGTGCATCATCCAATCAGAATTTACTATCCAAGAAAACGTCATAATATTGCCATCTTCCCAATAGAAACTGTGAAAAATTCCCCACAAAATCGGAAGAATAATTCCAAAAGAAAAAAGAATAATGGGAAGAAATTTTGAAGAAAAGTGGTTCATGAAACTCTATAAAGAAAGAAATTACTCAAAGGCGGTAATGTTGGAAAATTCTAAATACTTTGCAATTTGGAATGTTTTTTGTATGACGCGCTAATGGTGCTGTTTTTTTGTTTTGGGATGAATCCAAAATTCATAAGAAACCTCTGCAAAACACACTAATTTTTTCATAAAAAGAGAGGATACGCAAATATTCTCTCTTTTTTGTAGGAAGTGATGGGCACAATACATTTTGTGCAATTGGCATTTCGAAAAATTCCCAGATATGAATTGGCACATGTCATCAAATCATCGCTGTTTTTTGCAAAAACTGGTACTTTCTTTTTCTTATTGATGACATTGCTCTTTTATTTCTGAGAACATTACAAAATCATCAACATACCGTTCAAATTTCTTTTTTTAGCATTGCAGCAAAAGGGCTTAGGTAGATATTCGCAAAAAATTAACTGGTAAGGTTTCCAATGGGAAGTCCTTTGTTTTTTGCAGATGAAAACAGAAATTTACTTATAGGAGCTTTATCAATAATGAGAGATGTTCAATGTGATCATGCTTTTTTCCTGATTCAAAAATAGTTTTTTCTACTGAAAAAACACAATAGTAAAGGAAATAAGTCCAACTGCCAACATCATAATAAGTGGAATTGCAAATTTCCATGAATTGGCAAAGCCAATTCGTTTTGCAATAAAAAAGTATTTCGCAAATAAGCTTCCCAGCAATGCAGTCAAAATCCCATATCCCATGATAGCGTCTGAAATCCCTTCATTGGAGTATGCTTGAGCAAGAGATGCGAGAGATGCGACAGAGCTTACCATTCCAGAAAGAAATCCAGCGATTAACACAAAGCTTCCCTTCGCATAATACAGAAACACCACCATGATAATGAAAACAATGGAAAATGCTGTTGAAAATTTTCCAATAAATTCAAGAGGAAGAGGTCGTTCTGTTATTTTAATAGATTCTTCACTGGTATTTTTTGCAAACGAATGAATGGAAAAAACAACCATTATTACTAAGATGGCAACCATTGGAAACAGTATTGTGTTGAAATAGGCTGCAGGAAGCAACGGAATAAGGATCAGAACATCTTTTGTCACTGATCCTGAAGCAGTGGCAAGGTATGCAAGATACAAATCCTTTTGTTCTGCTTCGTTCATTTTTTTTCCATCACTTCCTTTCAAAAAGAGCAAAATAGTAGCAAGAGAAGAAACCAGTCCTCCAAAAAAAGTCGCCAGCAAAAGCGCATTTCGTCCTTTTACATATTTCGTGATGAAATGGGCGCAAAAGCTCATAATGCTCACCATTAGAATAACCTTCCAAAATTTGGCAACAGAAATAGCCTCCCAATGCAGAGAAGACATTTGAAAATTCCATAGCGGAATATTGAGAGATGCAGCATGGGGAATAAGTGGAGTGATGGAAAGTGCAATGGCAATCAGCAAACTCATATCAATAACTTCTTTTTTATCAATTCCTGAAATCCATTCATGCCATTTGTCTTTCAACTCCAAGAGCAACAGAAAGAGAAAGAGAATCGTGGAAATAAGCCAAAAATCGGTGTGAAACACCGCCAAGCTAGAAATAAGAAATACTAATGGAAAAGAAAGCACGGTAGTGAATCCTGCCATTTCATCATTTTTCAATTTTTGAAGAGATTCAAACACCAAAAAAATCATCGAAAGTAAGATAATTCCTGCAAATGCAAGTGGCCAAATGATGGCATTGAACTGCGAAAGATAGGTTGCTAAAAAAGCAAGAATACCAACCAGTGCAAAATCCCTCATTCCTAACCGCTTTTTTTTGTGACTATTGTTTATCTGTCTTTCTAGACCGATAATTACTCCAGAAAATACAGAAAGGAGTAGTTTTGATCCAAGAATTAACAATGATTCATTCATAAAAATATAAAAAACACGTGCGATTATACTCAAAAATATACGCGGGGCAAGAAGATTTTTTTTGATAGCATTGCATACCTTCGGTATCGAAAACAATACACAAAAAAGCTCTGCATGCGAACATGCAGGGCTTTTTCTATTCTGATATGAACGAAAGACAAAGGACAATATGTGTATGTGTATAAAAAATATATTTCACTTTGGGGTCGTTCGACAGAAATTTACCAAGATCATCTGCTCTTGAATTCTTCACCGTTCTTTGGGTGTTTTTTAACATTGTCCCTTCAATGTGCCTTTGAAACTGCTCTTTAAGAAAAAAAGTAAAGAGCAAGGCAACCTGTGCCAATTCAGCGTTCGTGATGAGCGAACAGAACCAGATCGAAGAGTGAAGAAGAAGCAATCCTTTCTTATGCCCGTAAATAATTATAATAATTTGGAATAGTTGACCAGGAAGAAAGGATTATTTCTTCCCCACTAAGGGGAAAAAACTTTATTTTTTTATTCTTTTGTCAAAATATATATGACGATGTGTATGGATTTTGGAAATGAATATTGGTGTTAGCATTAGTATTCCTAAGGAATTGGTGTGGAATTTTTTTGTATAATTGTGAGTATTGGGATTAGAAGTCTTCAATCTTTTTTGAAAGAGGATAAAGGTCGTATTTGAAGGTCTGTGCTGTGATAAATAAAGAGCCAGATCAGCTTCTTTTGGAAAAACCCTTTTCTTCTTTATAAGAAGGAAGACTTATTTGTTGGAGCCGTACCTGAGGTGAGGACCTGAGGAAATGCTAATGAGCGGTTGAAACCTTCTTGTTCAAGATTTCATAGAATTTTATCAAAACAAGCGCTTATGTGTCAATACTTTTTTATAAAATTTTTATAAATATTAAAAATGCTTTATTCAAAAGGCTTTACAAGAATATCAATAATTCGAAAGGCTTCTTCTGGATCGATAAATCCTGGACTTGTGGCAATGCATACTGCATGTGCCATGTTCCAACTTTCTGCTATTTTCTGTATTTTCCTTTCCAGATCTATACAATTTCCTTCTTCTCCAAAAATATCAATATCCAAATTGAAAAGAAACGGAGAATAGGGGAGTGGATGTTCAAATTCAGAAGACTGGGTACACGAAATAATATCATGAAGAATCCCCATTTTTTTTCCCGCGTCCAGATAATCACATACGCGACATTTTTGTTCTATGCTTTTCACATCTTCTTTTTCAGAAACTTCAAAAGGAAAAATAGCATCATCTCGATGGGCGTCTATATGAACCACCGTAATGGGTTTTTTCTTTTGTTGCACAAAAAAATCATAAAATGCAGAAAGTACATTTTGGTGATTATCGGTAATAAAAATTGATTTTCCGTGTGCGTTGGTCCAAAATGATTCGTTTAATCCATAATACCCTTGTTGGTGCTCATCATAGAACACAACTTCTTGAGATCGCTTCCATTGGACATGTTTATAAAAAGGGGCACAAAAAAACTCATTAGCCGATGGACGGATGATGAGTTTTTTCCAAGCGTTTTTCCATGCTAATTCGATGCGCCAAAAATATGATTCTGGCTTCATAGAGATTTAGTATTCTGAAGTGGTAGCATCTACAATTTTTTTCATTATTTTTACTGATTCTACAGGATATTTCCCTGCAGCGGTTTCTCCAGAAAGCATCACATAATCGGCTCCTTCCCACACGGCAAGTGCAATATCAGATACTTCTGCTCGTGTTGGTCGAGGGTTTTTGATCATCGATTCAAGCATTTCTGTTGCTACAATTACAGGGATTCCATATTTTTTTGATGTTTTAATAATCTTCTTTTGCTGTGTAGGAATTTCTTCCAGAGGTGTTTCCACTCCCAAATCCCCTCGTGCCACCATAATTCCATCAGAAGCAATGACAATTTCTTCCAAATTGTCAAGCCCCGATTGGGTTTCAATTTTTGAATAGATTGGCATGTGAGGCGCCCCCATTTCTTTTAAAATAGTCTTTGCTTCGTCAACCGTTGCCCTATCTCGCACAAATGAAAGCGCAATGAGATCAACACCAGCCGTAATTCCAAACCGAATATCTTCGTGATCTTTTGGCGTGATGTTTGGTAAAGAAACATCTTTTTGAATGAGGTTAAGGTGTCTTCGAGACGTAATAGTTCCGCTATTTAAAATTTTTGTGACCAATGAGGCGTTTTTAATTTCCAATACTTCCAGTGTAATCATTCCAGAGTCCAATGAAATTTTATCACCCACTTTTACATCATTGCAAATTCCCGTGTGGTTTACAAACAAATGATTAGTTGCAGGATTTTGAGAAAATGGATTCGTTACCAAGGTAAGTTCATCTCCTTCTGTCAAGCTCATTGGAGCTTCCAAATCTCCCGTCCTGATAGACGGTCCATCAGTATCGAGCATGATTTTTGCATTTGGACAATGTTCTCGAATAAGATTGATACTAAATTGATGCCATTCAAAATCTCCGTGTGAGAAATTTAATCGAAAAATAGAAACTCCAGAAGTGTAAAGTGCGGTAATAACTTCAGGGGTTCTGGAAGATGGACCAACAGTTGCAATGATTTTTGTCATAAGAAAAAGATGTATGAAATAATAAAAACAAAAGTTCTTGTACTCTTTTTTTGCGTGATATGCAAATAAAAATTTACTCAAAAAAAATCCTCTCCAGAAAGATTTTTCTGGAGAGGGAAAGAGGTTTTTTTAGGATTATTTTCCTCCAGTACCGAGCTGTGTTCCAAATCCAGAAATGAAGTTTACGAATGTATATGATAACACAATGACTATGACTCCAATAACAGCATACATAATCATCTTTCGACCCTTCGTCAGCGCATCTTCCTTTCCATCACTATTGATAATGAGGAATCCTGCATAGATGATGATAAAGAGGAGAAAAATCCCTAGAAACCCAAGAATATAGTTGATAAGGGTTACAAGACTTGAAATAAGATCAGTATTGTCGGTAGCGGCATTAATTTTGGTATTTGATACCCCAAACGGATCTTCCACTGACGCCTTAAGCACAGCTCCTGAATCAGGCGCCGCGAACGAAAGAGGCGCAAAAGAGAGGTATGCTGTTGCCATCAAGGCAATTCCTCCCAAAAAAAGCGATGAAAGAGAAAGAGATTTCATATCTAAAAAAAGATAAGAGAATATTTTTATAAAGAAGCAGCAAATGCCATTTCTGCATCGCGAATAGCTCCTTGTCGAGCTATTTGTCCAGCCCTTGCCTTTGCTTTTGCTTGTTTAAGCCGAGCTGATTTGATGGGTCTTCGAGAATCTTCTCCTACCAATCCATGCTTTCGAGCGTTACACTTATTCGTCATTGTCCGTTTTTAAAAAAATAACAAAAATATCTAAACCTTGCATTACTTTCTCAAATATTTTGAGGAAATGCAAGCGAAAATTATGCAAAGATAATCACATCGTCTACTAGTCCATAAGCCTTTGCTTCTTCGGCCGACATAAAGTTATCTCGGTCACAGTCTCTCTCTACTTTCTCAGTCGTTTGTCCAGAATGTTTTGCCAAAATTCCATAGAGCGTATTCCCTGTTTTTTCAATATGCTTTGCTGCGATTTTGATATCACTTGCTTGTCCTTCGGCTCCTCCCAAAGGCTGATGAATCATTACCTCAGAATGTGGTAAGCAAAATCGTTTCCCTTTTGTTCCTCCTGCCAAAATAACCGATCCCATGCTTGCAGCTAGTCCCACACACACAGTGGAAACGTCTGGTTTAATATGCTGCATGGTGTCATAAATAGCGAGTCCAGCAGTCACGTGTCCTCCTGGAGAGTTTACATACAATGTAATATCTTTTTTAGAATTTTGCTTTTCCAAAAACAGCATTTGCGCGATGATCACATTCGCAACACTTGCGTCGATCGCCGAACCCAAAAAGATAATTCGATCTTCCAAAAGCCGTGAATAGATATCATAGGCTCGTTCTCCATTTGGTGTTTTGTCGATTACTGTGGGAATGAGAAAATTGGAAATGGAATTGGGACGAATGGAGGTGAGAAACATATTTTTTCGATAATAAAAAAAATCTTCTGCAGTCTACCAGAAGAAATAAATAATGAAAATAAATAATGAAAAAAAATCTGACATATATGGGTAAGATATTTTGTGCAAACAGATAAAAATTTATGAGAATTATTGAAAACATGGGATATATCGATTATAATTTCCCAAGATTATTCTTTGTTGATTGACAATTACTTTTCAAAAAAGAGAGGATTGGAAAGGTTTAATTCCTTATGCTCTTTTGCTGACACCTCATCAGGGTAATTATTGCTCATTATTTTTAATGAAGCACTTTAAAAAAACGTTTGCTGCATAAATATTTTATGTCTTTTTGGAAAAATCTTCGGAAAAATACTTCTTGCATTTTGGGGCTTGCCCCAATGGATGGGGTGACGGATGCTGCTACGAGGCTTTTGCAATCAAAAATCGCAAAACCAGATGTGTTGTATACTGAATTTGTGAACGTGGAGGGGTTGGCTCGTGGTGCCACAAGTATGCTTTCTGGGTTTTATTATAGTGAAATCGAACGACCCATTATCGGGCAGATTTATGGCATCGAGCTCGATTCTTTCTATATTTCCGCGCTCATTGTATGCGAACTAGGATTTGATGGGATTGATATTAATATGGGATGTCCTGCTAAAAAAGTGGCGCATCGTGGAGCAGGTGCGGGGCTTATTAGTACCCCCGAACATGCACAGGAAATTATAAAAACTGTCAAACAAGCTATTCAAGATTATGCCAACGGAAAAACGCTTGCTTCGGCAGGCATTCGTCCTAAGATTATTGCAGCGGTGGAAGCCGTTCAAGCTCGATTTCCTCATATGAAAGGGAGGCGAGAGATTCTCCCTGTTTCTGTCAAAACTCGAATTGGGTGCGCAGAAGATTGCACATCTTCATGGATTCCTCGCTTGCTCGATTGTCAAATTGATGCGTTGGCACTTCATGGGAGAACCTTGAAACAAGCCTATAGCGGATTTGCAAATTGGGAGGTGATTGCTACTACTGCAAAATTGATCAAGCAATATGCTCCTGAAACTGTTTTTCTTGGAAATGGAGATATTCAAAATCTTGCTGATGCACAAGAAAAATCGAAAACTTATGGAACTGATGGGGTGCTGATTGGTCGTGCATCGTTTGGAAATCCTTGGGTGTTTTTGGGACATGAACCATCGAAAGAAGAACGCAAAAACACCGCCCTTGAGCATTGTCGGTTATTTGAAGAAATTTTCCCAGAATCAGCATTTTTTATTATGCGAAAGCATTTGGGGTGGTATATCAAAAATTTTGAAGGTGCGAAAGAAATGAGGAATTTGCTAATGCATGCCAATTCATCAGCAGAAGCAGAAAAGATAATGAACAATGAATAGTTAAAAATTAATAATGATATTTTTATTTAAAACTTGTGATTCTTAAATTTGTAATTCATTTCTATGCGTCATCAATTTTTTTCTAACCTCAAGGCTTTTGGAGAGATAAATAATATTCCCAATATTTCTTGGACAGCAGTTTCTTTGTTGCGATTTTTGATAGCTACCACCAAGTCAAAAAATGTTTTGGAAATGGGGTGTGCAAATGGGTTTTCTTCGTGCATTATCGCCGACGCATTGGAAAAGATTGGAGGAAGATTGCTTACAGGTGATATTTCAGCCCCATCGCTAGAAATGGCGAAAGAAAACGCCAAGAAAGCAAATCTTCAAAATATCGAGTTTCGACTTGGGGATATTTTGCAAACCATTTCTTCTAAAGATGCTCCATTTGATCTTATCTTTATCGATGCGCAAAAAAGCCATACGCATTTATTTTTTGACTTTGCGAAGACACTTCTTGCTCCCACTGGAGTTATTGTGATCGATGATATTCAAAAATTTGCTCATAAAATGGAAACATTTCACAAGCATTTTGAAAAAGAAAAAAATGATTGGTATTGGTTTACCGTGCCAGAAGCAGATGATGCGCTTATGGTGATGACGAAAAAATAATAAGATGGTGCCCTCAACAGGAATCGAACCTATGACCTTTTGGACCGCAACCAAACGCTCTATCCACTGAGCTACGAGGGCATTTCTTTCTTATTATCAGATATTTTTTTGATTTTTGTCAATTGGAGCTAATAGCTTTGCACGAATAATAAAAAAAAGCAGTCCGAATCCTCCTATTAGAAAAAGCTTTCCAATTGTTCCTAAAAATAAAACCGAAATTCCAAGGATGAGCGAAATGGTTAAATATAATCCGATAATTTGCCAATTATCCCAGCCTCTCATCATTAGCTGGTCATGCAAATGTATTTTATCTTTTCCTTTGAAGGGCGAGGTTTTTCTAATAATTCTTACCAGTACTACAAAAATACTGTCAAAAATAGGGATACTCATGCTGATGAGCATAGTCGCCATTTTCCCTCCCGAAAATATGGAAAATACTGCCAAAAGAAATCCAATCGTCATAGATCCTGAATCTCCTAAAATATATCTTGTTTTTCCAAAGTTTCCAAAGACGAAAGGTACTAAAGCTCCTGCCAAACAAAACGCCATTACTGAGATCTCTGGTTGGTGAATAATGGGAGACATTGCCAATATGCCAATCACAAAAGAAGAAAGCATTCCGCTTTGCACCGACAGATTTGGCACCCCATCAAGCCAATTGATCGCATTCATGCATCCAATGATCCATATTACTGTAATGATTCCTCCAAGCCATAATGGCAGATGAAATGCCTCAATTGAGTAAGGATTTGTTAAAAATTCGATATAAATTCCTTGCCACACCAAAAATACCGAGACACCAATCTGAACAGCAAGTCGAAAAAAAGGGGATAGCTGACGTCGATCATCAATATACGATACTATGGTGATAATGCTCAGGGAAACGAGTACGGCTATCAATTTTTGTAATGATAATGATATTACCCAATCGCTTCCCGAAAACCAAAGGAAGCTAATGAGTAAGCTCAGAAAAAAAGCGATCATAATTGATATTCCTGCTGGGTAGGGGATTGGGGCTCTTTTTAAACCATATCGTTCTGGAAAATCTAATAACTTCCATTTTGGAAAAAAAAACAGGCAAATAAAAAGCCCTATAATCCCAATAAAAATACTTACGATTCCCACTGCAATAAGATTCCACCATTCCATAAAAGGTAATGATTATTTAAGAATATGTCTTGAGTATTGCATATTGCTATTACTTTTCCAAAAACAAATTGACAACATCTATCTTCATATGAAAGAATGCCTTTTGGTTTTTTTAACCTAATATTTTTTGGTCTACTAATTTTATGCCACGAGGAAAGAAGAAAAAGGCTTATGCAGTGCGATCTGCCGAAGGAAACAATATCGTCACTCACATGTATGTGAACAGTTTTCGAGACAATTTAGAAAAATTAAAGCCTCGACGAAAATATGATCCAAAGCTGAGAAAGCATGTGGAATTGAAATTTAAAGAAGAAAAGCATTCGTAATTTTTAATGTACTATTTGTATGTCAGTAACTATTGAAGAACTTCGAAAGGAAGGGAAGAAAGATGGGCTTCCTCAGTTCACTTCTGGTCAGACAGTGAAGGTGAGCTATAAAGTGAAAGAAGGAGAAAAAGAACGGGTTCAGATTTTTGAAGGCCTTATTGTTGCAGTTCACAACCCTTCTCAAGTAAGTCAAGTGATTGTAGTTCGACGGGTTTCTTCTGATGGGCATGCTGTGGAGCAAGGGTTTCCAGTGCATGCGCCATATATTGTGAGTATTGATCTTGTGAAAGTGGGGAAAGTTCGACAGGCTCGAATCTATTACATGCGAGAACGAAAAGGAAAATCAGCTCGGCTTAAGGAAAAATTCTATTCTGAAAAAGAAGTGGCAGAATTGATTGCAAAAAATAACGCGTAGAGTGTAAGAAAAATGATTATTAGAAAAAGGTTTCGTCATCAGATGAAATCTTTTTTTTGCATTTCCTCAAAAAACATGATAAAATGAGAGTGATTATGAATTTTAGAATGATATATACGCATTCTATCAAGCCGAAATGTATAAATAATCTTTACATACAAATGACAAACTTTAAAATTTTTGACGGCTTCACGGCTTCACGGTGTAGCGGTGATT
>CAZHIF010000013.1:0-15165 GCA_964532505.1 uncultured Candidatus Peribacteria bacterium | reverse complement strand
TATTTTCTTATTGCAATTGTGTTTTACTGGAAATGTGGTTAAAAAACATTTTTCACACCTCCAATCCTCTCACTAAAACTCTCGGAAGTCCATTTTTCCAAATTCCGTGTATCATTTTTCCAACCGCAACACTGGCATTTTTATAGGTAAGTAAGAGTTCTGCTCCTTCTCCTTCATCAATTTCTAAATTTTTTCCTGCAAAAATATCTATCACTTCTTCGGCGCTTACTTCTTTTGTGTTTTTGGAAAAGTATTTTCCGAATGCAGAAATAGCTTCATGACTTGTTTTCCATTTGTTTTTATGGATTTCTCCTAGGCAAATCCCTGCTCTATTGCTGCGCACTCGGCACACGATGGTTTCGATGTGTTGAGGGAAAAGCCAGATTTCATTTTCTCGTTTCCAAAGCGTCATCATTTTGGGCAATTGATATCCCCATTGAAACTCAAAAAGGTGAAAAATATGTCCTGATTCTTTTGGGGAAAGGCGTGTGAATGGGAATTTTTTGAGAGGAGGAAGTGCGAAATACTCAGCAATGCTTTTTGTTTTTTTGATTTTTGCCACAAAAAATCCTTCGCTGTCGTAGATTTCTGGAAAGACGTGCAAAAATCCTTCGGGGGTTATTGATTTCTCACTTTCTGGAAAAAGCCCTTCCAATGAAATAATTTCCACCGCGTCGGGGAACGTTTGCTGCAAAAATGCCACGACTTCTTGGTTTTCTTCTCGTGCAAGTGTGCATGTGGAATAGACCATTTCACCACCGATTTTCAGCGCGCCAAAAGCTGCAGTAATCAATTTTTTTTGTAATACACTCATCCTAGAAGCATCCTCCTTTGTCCAATTTTTTAGCGCATCATAGTTTTTTCTCACGGTTCCTTCTCCGGTGCATGGCGCGTCCAACAGCAAAAAATCAAACGTTTCGGGAAGAAGCTGGCACAAATTTTCTCCGTCGTAATGTGTAAGAATAGTGTTGCATACTCCGCATCTCTCAAGGTTTGAATAAAGCGCCTTGAGACGAGAAGCCGAAAGCTCATTTGCTATAATGGTCCCCGCTTCTTGCATTTTGCAGGCAATGTGCGTGGTTTTGGAGCCTGGGCTTGCCGCCACGTCTGCCACCATTTTCCCAGAAAATTTTTCATTTTCATGTCCCCAAAACAAAGCTTCCACTGGAATCATTGAGCTGGCTTCCTGCACATAGATCTTTCCAATGGCATGTTCAATAGTGTTTCCAATAGCTGCTGCCTCGTCTCGACGATTGATAAAAAATCCTGTTTGACACCAAGGAACGGGAGAAATTTCCCAATTGTTTTCTCTGGCAAATTGCATAAAATCGTCCACCGTCCATTTGAGCGTGTTCACTCGAATCGATTTTCGAAGTGGTTTTTTACAGTACTCAAAAAAGATTTTGGCCTTTTTCTCGCCTAAAACAGTTGTGTAGTGCCGACAAAAATCTGAAGGAATGGAAATTCGGTTAAAAGTTAAGAATGAGCGTAGAAGTAGAAGATTTTCTGATCTGATGGCATATTTTTCAGAACAAAACCTTTAGATATGAGAAGAAAGATATTCGCTCTTTAGTCGCGTTGCTAGAATTTTTGCATTAATGAGCATGGCTTCTTTGTGATCAGAAGAAATAATATCTTTCGACCAAAATACAATATCTGCCGAAGAAAAATAAATATCTTTTCGTTCGTTCCACACCGCCACTATTTCGTCTTTCAGCGTATTTTCAGCTGTTAAACTGGGTCTGGAAGTATCGTTTTTTAGGCGACCCAAAAGCTCTTGCAAAGAAGAAAACAAAAATACAATTTTCCCTGATGCCTGTAGAAGGGTTTTATTTCTTTCAAAGGTGATGGCTCCACCTCCCGTGGCAATAATCACATTTTTTTGCTGACATGCCTTGCGAATTGCTGCGTGTTCATAATCTCGAAAAGCATCCCACCCCTCGGTTTCTATAATACGGGAAATAGTTTTCCCCACCATCGCTTCCACGCACTCATCAATGTCAATTCTTGGCATTCCTAAAATCTGCCCCAGCAAGCTTCCAAAGTGTGATTTCCCACAGCCTCGCATTCCGATAAGAATAATAGTATCCATTCAAAATCTAAAATAATATGATGAAAAGCACGTCGAGAGGGAATTATGAATTAATTGACACTCTTAGTCCGTCTTCCCATTTTTGGGTAACTGAAGCGAGAGAAATAGAAAATGCTTGTGTCTCGATAGTATCACTTTTGGTAAAAGTTCCCAAAACTTGGGCTGAAAGATTTTTTTCTGCCGAGAGTTCCAATAAGGTTTTTGGATCTTTGCTTGAAACAATCACTCCATTTCCTTCAGAAAATAATTCTTCCAAAGAAAACGAAGAAAAATCTCCATCAAATCCAACTCTTCCTGTAATACATCCAGAGATGAGTGCCGCCACCAATCCTCCCGTGGAAATCACTCGAGAAGATGCTATTAATTGTTTTTTATGCGCTGCAAAAAGTGTTTGCACAATAGCATTTGCCTGTTCAAAGTTTGGTCTTTCTGCAGGTTGTGTACTATTCAGACTTTTTGCAAATTCCGTTCCTCCCACTGTTTTTGGGCGACACCCCAACATCACCAAGGTTTCTCCAGCTGTTGGAATATTGCCAATCGCCGTATCGATATTTTCAATCACTCCAATGCATGAAACGATTGCAGAAGGATTTCCTCGTTTATAGAGCGAAACATTTCCAGAGATAAACGGAGTTGCTTCGGTTGGATATTCTGGCATTTTGAGAGCAAGCGCTGCATCTGCCACTCCCGTGACCCCTGCTACAAATTTCCCCATGTCGGCTTTAAGTTCAGGATTTCCATAGTTGAGGCAATCGGTCAAACTTCGTGGAGCTGCTCCTGTGCACGCCACTCGATGAATTGCGGTAATCACTGCATCGGCACCTTGAGAATACGCCGAAACACTTCCCAAATGCGGAGATCCTGCAACAGACACTGCACATCCAATTTTTTTCTGTACTTCAGAAAGATTTTTTTCATCTCGCAGTGGAGCGATAACCCCTGCTTCGGCTTGGTGTCGTTGCAACACGGTATTTCCTTGTACTGTTTGGTCATAATTTTCCGCCACACATTCTCGGCTCGCAAGATTTGGTCGGCTCATAAATTCTTCTACAAACACTGAAAGATTTTTTATTGCAGGGATTTTCTGATAAGGAACGTCATCGGTTGGTAAATCGTATGGTCGATCAATAATCAGCCCTGCTGTAATATCTTTCACCTTCGCATCACAAATAATTTCTCCTCGGTATTTAACGATATATCGATCGGTATTGGTAATTTTCCCTACTATGGATGCTTTTGCTCCTGGAGAAACATTCGGAAAATCCCATTTTTTATTGAAGTGATCAAGTATCAATGAAGTGAGGTGTGGAGGCACCGCAAAGCAAAATCGTTCTTGAGTTTCAGAACACAAAATGATATGCGGTGGAAGATTTTCTTCTCCCACATGAATATTTTCCACATACACTTCTGCTCCCAAATCTGCTCCTTCTGCAAGTTCGATTGATGCACACATAATCCCTCCTGCTCCCATGTCTTTGAGCGCAATACTCGAAAGCTCTCCCCTTTCTTCCAAAATATTGAAAAGATCTTCAAATGCTGCAAAAATATGCCGCTCCAAAAATGGATTAGGCTCTTGCACTGCTCCTCTGTTTTTATCTTTTTCTTTTTCGTTCACCACCCCCGAAGAAAAGCTCGCGCCTCCAAATCCACTTCGGTCTGACGCTTTCCCCACTACAATAAGTTCATATCCTTTTTCTGCTGCATCGGAGGGAACATAGGAATGTAATATATTTTTTGTCTTCACCATTCCAAGTGCCACCACATTCACGAGCGTAAACCCATCAAAAGAACTATCAAAAAAAATATCTCCATGCAGATTTGGCACTCCTAGAGGATTTCCATATCCCGAAATCCCCTCCACCACGCCACGAGCAATAGTTTTGTTTTGAGAATTATTTTCATCTCCAAACCGCAAAGCATCAAGTGTTCCAATCACTCTCGCCCCCATGCATGCAATATCTCGGCAGATTCCTCCAACTCCCGTTGCTGCTCCTTCGTATGGCACGATTTGCGACGGTGCATTATGCGATTCGTGTGCATACACAATTCCATACTGCTCACCGTTGATAGTTGCAAGCTCCACAATCCCCGCATCTTCTTTGGGACCCAGAATCACAGGAGTTCCTGTGGTGGGTAATAATTTCAAAAACGGTCGAGAGCTTTTATAAGAAGAATGTTCTGAGCCCTGAATGCTCCACACCACTGCTTCGGTGAGGGTTGGGTTTCGCCCAAGCATATTTACAATTTTCTTCGCTTCTTCCACTGAAATGCTCCCCACTCCATATTCTTGCAAGATTTGTGCAATCTGATCATCAGACGCATTTTGAAGAGCGAGAGAAGGGTTATACATAGAGATTTTGACAAAAGAGATTAAACTTGGGCAGCAGAATAAAAATGAAAGTGAAAGACTGACAAAAAGCGATCACAGTTTCTCATGGTTTTTGAGAAAATGCAAAAATCTTTCATTTCTGACATATTATTTTTGATATACTATTCTTGGTTGTAATTCATAATGAACTATGTGGCTTCCTAAAGGACAATGGCGTGAAGATGAAACTCTATTTGAGGGGTTTTGCAGAGTGCAAGGGAAAAATCCAGAAGATTTTTTAACGCCTGCGTTTGATCACTTCCACTCGCCTTTCGAATTTGCAGATATGCAAAAAGCGGTGGCAATTATTAAAAACGCTATTGCAGAAAAAAAACGAATCATGATTTTTGGAGATTACGATGTAGATGGAATTTCTGGGACGGCGCAGCTCTATCTCACGCTCAAAATGTTAGGAGCGGAGGTTTCCTATCGTCTACCTTGTCGTGCCGATGGATATGGACTTTCAAAGCATTTCATCGACGAAGCGTATCAAAACAATGTTGCTGTGTTCATCACCACCGATTGTGGAATTTCTAATATTTCTGAAATCACCAAGGCAAAATCACTCGGAATGCAGGTGATTATTACCGATCATCACTCTGTACCCGATCACCTTCCTCCTGCCGATGCCATTTTGCATCCGTTGGTTTTGGGAGAGGTATTTTCCGATAAACACCTCACAGGGTCTGGTGTAGCGTGGTATTTATGTCGCGCACTGTTTGAAACAATTCACCCACCGCATGCCGAAAATCTTTCTGCAGAACTTTTAGAATTGGCAGTACTAGGAACCGTAGCGGATTGCGGACTGATGATCGGACAAAATAGAATCATCACCACTTTGGGGCTTTTGCAACTCGCAAACACCAAAAACGAAGGACTTAAAACTCTGATGGATCTTTCCAAAACCGATTCAAAAAACCTTTCACCCGAAAGCATTGGGTTCTACCTCGCTCCTCGCATCAATGCTTCCGGAAGGCTTGCTCACCCTCGCATTGCTTTAGAATTACTTTTGGGGAATGCAGAACGTGCAAAAGAATTGGACGCGCTCAACACTGCTCGTCAGCAGATTTTGGAAGAATGCTTGACCGAAGCCGAAATGCAGATTGAGAACCAGCAAAACGAAATCGCTCTTTTCGTGGGAGCTTCGCATTGGCAATCGGGGATTGTGGGGCTAATTGCAGGACGACTTGCAGAAAAATTTGCAAGGCCAGTGATTGCTTGGGAATTTGGAAAAGAAAAATACACAGGTTCGTGCCGAGGACCTGCAGATTTTCACATTTCCAATACTCTTAAAAAAATTCGGCATGACCATCCAGAAATTTTTTTAGGATGCGGAGGGCATGCGCAAGCAGCCGGTCTCAGCATTTACCCAGAACACTACGAACGCTTCGCAAAGCTCTATTGCGAGGAGGTGAAAAAAGAAAGGGGAAGCGAACCAAAGCCTCCAGAAAAGCACTATTATTTCTCTATTACAAAAGCTATTCCTATTGCAGAAGTGAAAGAGCTGTGGAACAAAGCCCAACCGTTTGGAATGGGGAATGAACTTCCTATTTTCAAATGGGAAGGGTTTAGTATTTTGACGATTAAAACGGTTGGAGCCGACCAAAAACACTGTTCGCTCTTTCTCAAGTCTCCTTTTGCAGAAGATCCGTTTTCTGCTATCTATTTTAGAGGAGCAGAAGAATGCAAAGGATTGAAACCTGGCGATCAAGTTTCGGTGTTTGCTACGCCCGAGGTGCGAGAATGGAATGGAAAGGAATCGATTGGATTGAAAGTGGTCTGTGTGGAAAAAAATCTATAGGAACCTCTGAATAATTTTAAATTATGAGTAAATTTTGATAAAATAAAAAAGCCTTTCGATTTTACTCGTAAAGGCTCAGTTCGTACAAAAGTGGCTCCTCGAACTGGATTCGAACCAGTGACCTGTCGGTTAACAGCCGAATGCTCTACCGCTGAGCTATCGAGGAACAATGCCCAAAATTTCTTTAATCCATTTTCCTGCCTATAAGAGACTTGAGCTTTTTCTCTTGAAGCATTTCCTGTTATTTGCCTGCAAATAATTCAGGTAAATAAACCCTTGCTACTTTTTCCCGAATCGTTCTGCATTGTGTTCTTCTAATCTCCTTTCTACCTTGGAAGTATATCCAATATAGATTTTTTCAGAAGAATTTTCAAGAATACATACTGCATACATACCTTTGGAAGTTAACAGCTCTCCCGAGAACTCAAAACCACCACTAAAGCCAAGAAAAACAAAGCCAAAGCATTCTATCATTTCTTCTTTTTCCCTTCAAGCTTTTTTTCCTCATTATCATATTTTTGCATATTCCTCTTCTCAAATCAGCGTTAGACATTCTTCCATTTGCTTTTCCGTCAATCTCTTGATCTTTTTGTCAACGATATTTTTCAGAAAAATTCTAATTTTTTTGATATACTAGAAAAGATTTTTTTATTTTGTATTTGTGACATCACCCTCTCTTCCCAATCCATTTGATCGCTTTACACCAGATGCAAAGCTCGCATTTCAAACATCTGAACAGATTTCCAAAAAAGAAAACGCTCCGCTCACAGGGAGTGACCACCTCCTACTTGCTTTGCTCGAAAATCCGCAAAGCCCTGCGTTTAGTGTACTGGTTTCGGCGGGAGTTTCGGCAGAAAATGTGGCAGTGGTACGGGTTACACTCCCCTATGAATCACCTGACCCCGAATTTCCCTCTAATATGTCGTTTTTTTATCGCAATATCATTGAAAAAGCGATGGATCTTGCAATTAAAAAAAAACATAGCTTTGTAGGATCAGAGCACATTTTACTGGCGCTTTTGCAAGAAAAAAACTCGAATGCCCTCAAAGTGTTAGACACAATGAGTGTCAATCCAGAATCGATTATTGAAGAAATCGAATTCATCATGCATCAGATTTCTGGAAAAGGATCTGCAAAACAGAAAAATAATAATTTAATGGAAGACTTGTTTCATGGGATTTCTGGTGCTATTGGTCTGCTGAAAAAAGGAGAAAATCCTTTTGATGATATGGGGGGAAGGCGAAAGAAGAAGAAGTCTCAAAAAGCAGAAAACAAAGGAACCGCTGAAGAAACAGAAACAGAGGATGAGGACGAAGATGATGACGAAGAAATCATGTCAAATACGCCAGCACTCGATTTTTTCTCAACAGATATCACGGCACAGGCAAAAAAAGGAGAAATCGATCCAATTATTGGAAGAGAGATAGAGATCGAACGGGTTATTCACATCTTGAATCGAAAGACAAAAAATAATCCAGTGCTAATTGGAGAGCCCGGGGTGGGAAAAACCGCGGTGGTAGAAGGGCTTGCAAAAGCCATTGCCGAAGGAGAAGTGCCCATGGGACTACTCAATAAACGAGTGGTGGCGCTGGATGTGGCAGCAATGGTGGCTGGAACAAAATATCGAGGAGAATTTGAAGAACGGCTCAAAGAAGCGATTGACGACGCTATAGAAAGCAAAGGGGAAGTGATTATTTTTATCGATGAGTTGCACACCATTGTGGGCGCAGGAAGCGGAGAAGGAACACTGGATGCGGCGAACATTATGAAACCTGCGCTTTCTCGAGGAAAAGTGCAAGTGATTGGAGCCACAACATTTGACGAATACCGAAAATACATCGAAAAAGACAAAGCGCTCGAACGGCGGTTTCAACCCGTAACAGTGGAAGAACCCACAGAAAATCAAGCGATTCAAGTGCTGAAGGGGCTCAAAAAAACATTCGAAACCTTTCACCGTCTCAAAATTTCTGATGAGGCAGTGGAAGCGTCTGTTCGCCTTTCTAAACGATATATTCCCGATCGGTTTTTGCCTGATAAGGCGATTGATTTACTGGACGAATCGTGCGCAGGAAAAGGGCACCGAAGCCAAAAAGCATCTAAAGAAATTAAAAAATGGGAAAAGAAAATCCTGTCTCTTGCCAAGCAAAAAGAAGAAGCAGTGAACGATCACAACTATGAACGAGCACTAGAACTAAAAAAAGAAGAAGAAAAATACGAAGAGGAAATCACGAAACTCAGATCAGCCACTCCTACTGGCATGTCAAAGGTGATTATTAGAGACGACGATATCGAAAAAACCATTGCGCGGATCACAGGAATCCCTGTGGAAAAAATGGGAGATAATGAAACCAAGAAAATGCTTTCCCTTAAAGTAAAGCTGGAAGAAAAAATTGTAGGACAATCAGAAGCCATCGAAAACATTGTGAAAGCCATTCATCGGTCTCGATCTGGAATTGGTTCAAAGAATCGACCACTCGGAACGTTTTTGTTTTTGGGTCCTACGGGAGTAGGAAAAACAGAGCTGGTGAAAGTGCTTGCCGAAGAAGTCTTTGGGAAGGCTGAAAATCTAATTAAAATCGACATGTCTGAGTTTATGGAAAAGCATTCTACTTCTCGACTAGTGGGGGCTACTGCGGGATATGTGGGATATGAAGATGGTGGGGAACTTACGGAAAAAGTGCGACGAAATCCATATTCGGTAATCTTGTTTGATGAAATTGAAAAAGCCCATCGAGATTTTCAGAATATGCTGTTGCAGGTCATGGAAGATGGATATTTGACCGATGCGAAAGGACGAAAAATTGATTTTCGAAATACACTTCTGGTGATGACAGCAAATATTGGTGCAGAAATTCTCACCGAAGAAGCGTCTAAAATTGGATTTTCTATGCACCATAGCGAGAAAACTAAACAAGAAGAAGATTTTGAAGAAAAAAGCCAAATGGTGCTAGAGGAAGTGAAAAAGCATTTTAAGCCAGAATTTTTGGGAAGGCTCGATCAGACGATTATTTTCAAACCATTGGATGCTGAAAATATTTCTAAAATTGTAGATCTGCATATGCAGGAACTGATCGCGCAAACCAGCGAACAAGGATATGCTATTTCCTTTTCTAAAGATCTTCTTACCTTTGTAGCAGAAAAAAGCTTTGATCCAGCAAGCGGAGCCAGAAAAGTAAGAAAAACATTGCGAGACGTCGTGGAGGATTTTTTGGTGGAGAAAATGCTCACAGGAAGTATCGAAAAAGGAAAAACCTATGAATTGGGTGTGAAAGACGGAAAAGTGATAATTGAGTGAATTACAAATTTTCAAGTTATTTTCACTTTTGATAGAGTAAACTAAAATGTGTCTAAAGGGAAAGAAAAAATATTTGCACATCCCCTCTTCTTATGAAAAAATCAGTGTGTTTTACAGAGGTCCCATAATTATTTATTCTTTATTATTTATTTATGACCACCATTTCTTCTGTCACCCTTCCTTTTGGAGAAAAAATCCACACTGGAAAAGTTCGAGACACGTTTCGAATCAACGGACAACGAGTGATTATCACCACTGATCGGCAAAGCGCTTTCGATCGAGTTCTGGCAAGTATTCCATATAAAGGACAAGTGCTGAATCAAACAGCAGCTTTTTGGTTTGATTTCACCAAAGACATTGTGTCAAACCATTATGTAGCCATGCCCGATCCAAATGCTATTATCACCAAAGATGCGAAGGTTTTCCCCATAGAGTTTGTGGTGCGTGCGTATATGACAGGAACAACCGACACTTCCATTTGGGTGAATTATCAAAAAGGAGTAAGAAACTATTGCGGAAATGAGCTACCTGAAGGACTGCAAAAAAATCACAAACTGCCATCTGTAATAATTACACCAACCACAAAACCAGAAACAGGACATGACGAAAATATTTCTCGCGAAGAAATTATTGAAAGAGGATATATGACGGCAGAAGATTTTGATACGACCGCAGCGTTTGCGCTAGCACTTTTCAAAAGAGGTCAAGAACACTGTGCTCAAAACGGCCTTATTTTGGTGGATACCAAATATGAATTTGGGAAAGATGAGAATGGGAATATTATGCTGGTAGATGAAATCCACACACCCGATTCTTCACGATTTTGGGATGCACAAAGCTATGAAAAATGCATTGCCGAAGGGGTTGATCCTAAAAGTTTTGACAAAGACGTGCTTCGACGGTGGTATGCAAAAAATTCCAATCCATACGAAGACGAAGCATTGCCAGAAGCTCCAAAAGAATTGGTGGAACAGATGACGGAGACATATATTTCGGCGTATGAAAAGATTACAGGAAAAAAGTTTGAAAGAGGAGAAATAGGGAATATCAATGAACGGATTGCAGAGAATTTGAAAAAATACTTTGAGTAGAAAAACGGCAGTACGATACCAGCGTAGAAACAAGGCACTGCCTTGTTTCTACGAATAACAATACAGGAAATTTCACAGAAACCAGATTTCAAAATCAAGGAAAGTATAGTATTTCATCGATAATCGGATTATTTAAATCTATTTGTATAAAAACAATAAACAAAATACAAATCGTTTGAAATGAAGCCTCTTTTTTAAATATTCAAGAGTATATTTTAAATACCCCTCTAAAATGGAAAAAAGATAAATATATTATTTGTAATTTTTCCTCTCTTTATGCTTTCCCCTTCGTGGCTCCACCGCCTCCAACATGAATTTGAAAAACCATATTTCGTAGAATTGAAAAAATTTCTGATGGATGAAATCAATGCAAAAAAAATCATTTATCCGCATCCAAGGCTGTTTTTTGCGGCGTTTGATGCCACTCCATTTGAAAACGTGCGAGTAGTTATTTTGGGGCAAGATCCGTATCATGGAGAAAACCAAGCGCACGGGCTCAGTTTTTCAGTCCCCAAAGATCAAAAAAATATTCCTCCAAGCCTCAAAAATATTTATAAAGAAGCAGGAATCAAAAACCCTGCACATGGAAACTTGGAACATTGGGCTTCTCAAGGAGTGTTTTTGCTCAATGCTACTCTTAGCGTGGAAGCCACGAAAGCAGGATCTCATCAGAACAAAGGCTGGGAACAGTTTACAGATGCAGTTATTAAAAAACTTGATGAGGAAAAAACGGGGATTATTTTTCTGATGTGGGGAAATTTTGCAATCTCAAAAAAAAATATTATTGATACCAGTAAGCATATCGTACTTACAGCCCCTCATCCTTCCCCTCTTTCTGCGCATCGTGGATTTTTGGGAT
The DNA here is from genome assembly GCA_964532505.1 of uncultured Candidatus Peribacteria bacterium. GTDB lineage: Bacteria > Patescibacteriota > Gracilibacteria > CAIRYL01 > CAIRYL01 > CAZHIF01. The sequence goes on along the minus strand of CAZHIF010000013.1, from coordinate 3,659 downwards.
GCGGTCATTTTGCGAAGGTGAATGAGATTTTGAAAGCGAGAGGGGAAAAAGAAATCGATTGGAATATTGTATAAAACTCGTTAGAAAACATAATACCTTTCTATTCTTCCGAAGCACATACAACACACCTTATCACCTATCATCAATCTATTCCCACAAAAAACAACAAAGTTCATAATTATAAAAATAATTTAGTATAAAAATCAAAAAATCAACTGGAAAAATGTATTAAATCAGCAAAAAATGTGATAGTGTTTTTCTGTTTTTTGCAAAAATTGTATGTGTGGAATTTTTGGAGTTTCGGGAGAAAAAAGGCGTAATGCAGGTGAAATTGTCTTGGAAGGAATTAAAAAATTGGAATACCGAGGGTATGATTCTTGGGGGATTTCTGTGGAAACAGAAAATGGAACCGAAACTATCAAGAAAGTAGGGAAAATTTCCGAAGCACATGTATCGTTTTCTCCTGCATATCAGGCCGTTGGACATTCTAGATGGGCGACCCATGGCGGAGTGACGGAAGCAAATGCACACCCGCACACAGCAGGAGCAGTGACGATTGTGCACAATGGAATTTTTGAGAATTTTCAGGACTACAAAACCAAACTACAAAACGAAGGTGTGGTGTTTGCATCGGAAACCGATACCGAAGTCATTGCGCAGCTTTTGTGGAAAGAAATGCAAAAAGGAGCTTCGGCATTTAAAGCTGTGCAAACGATTGCCCAGCAAATAGAAGGGCGATTTTCTTTGCTTGTGATGGTGGAAGGAGCAGGAAATATTATCGCCGCTCGAAGAGGATCCCCGCTCATCATTGGAAGAAGCCCAGAAACAACCTATATAGCATCAGATATTCCCGCATTTTTAGACTACACCCGAACGGTGAATTATCTGGATGATGATGAAATGGCAGTGATTCAGAATGGATTAGTTTCCTATTTTGATATGTTTTCTGGAAAGCCTCTTGAAAAACGAAATATCGAAGTTTCTTGGCAAGCAGAAGTAGCAGACAAAGGAGACTATGATCATTTTATGATTAAAGAAATTTTTGACCAGAAATCATCTATTGCTTCAGCGATAAACCATTCCGATGAAGAAATCGCAGAATTTGTGGACGCTATGCACCACGGAAATGGGATTTATATGGTGGCATGCGGAACAGCGCACAAAGCAAGCATGGCTGCGGAATATTATTTTTCGTCGCTTGCCAAAAAGAAAATCAATGTGGTGGCAGCATCTGAAATGCCAGCATTTTATGATTTTATCAGTGGCAAAACGGTTCTCTTTGCAGTGTCGCAAAGTGGAGAAACAGCGGATATCTTGGAAGTGTTGGAAGAAGGGAAGCGTCGAGGGGCAAAAATTCTTTCTATTACAAATGTGGAAAGCTCATCTATTGCACGAATTTCAGACCATCATCTACCATTACGGGCAGGAAAAGAAAAAGCAGTTGCCTCCACCAAGGCAACCACTGCACAAATGGCGCTTCTGTTGCTATTGGCGTATGCCTATGGAGGAAAGCTGAATGCAGGGAGACAGGTGCTCTATGCACTTTCATCGAATGTAAACGAATGGCTCAATCCTCGATATGAAGAGCATGTGAAAAAAGTGGCAGAAGGATTGACGGATATAAAAAATATTTTTATCATCGGGCGAAATGCCATGTTTCCCATGGCGCTCGAAAGTGCTATCAAAATAATGGAAGTCTCATACATTCATGCGCAAGGATTTGCAGCAGGAGAAATGAAGCACGGACCCATTGCACTCATCGAAAAAGGAACTCCGTGCATTGTGCTAGGAGGAGGGCGAGAAACTATTTCCAACGCCATAGAGCTCAAAAGCCGAGGGGCTCACATCATCGGAATTTCCCCAGAAAAATCTGATGTTTTTGACGACTGGCTTAGGGTTCCAGAAGCCTTTGAAGCCCAATCAATCGCCAGCCTCGTGCCCGTGCAGATTTTGGCATACTATCTAGCAACACTCAGAGGGCTTGATCCAGACATGCCAAGAAATTTAGCAAAGAGTGTGACAGTGAAATAAAAGTCGTTCATGTTCCAAGCTCAAAGGGTGCCGTATTAAAAACAATTATTTAAAAATTCTATTGTGAATTTCATTCTTTAGTTTCGGCAAGATCTAAGGCTGCATGAGAATTTAGCATTGCTTGAGTTTATAAAATATTCGTCAAATATTTTTTGCGTTTTTATCATAATTATGTTCATTTATGATAACTATCAAACTCCAAAAACGCTGCGAATAATTCATTGTAAAAAAATCTTCTTTTTTCAGAGGTTCAAGTATTTTGAACCTCTGTTTTTTACATTACAAAATTTCTTCCAATTTCCAAATATTTTCATGCCGAATACCGTTTCGCATTCCCATATTCTCTTCATCAAGACTGATGACATATTTTTCCCATTGATCATATATTTTTTCAAAAGGAGCATATTCTCGCTCTATCACCGTTTCATCTGCCAGTAAATAACATACCTGAAAATATTTAGTAATACCGTTTTTTTCTGCAATAAAATCAATTTCGGTAGCATCTTTCAATCTCCCAATTTTCACAGAATACCCAGCCCCCAACAACTGCAAAAAAACATAATTTTCCAAAATTCTTCCTTGATCTCGTACGGGAGAATATCCACAAATAGCATTGCGAAGACCAATATCCCCTACATAATACTTTTGATAAATTTCAAAAACCCGTTTAGACCCAGGGTCGCACGACACTACTTTTTGCAATAAAAAAGCATCTTCTCCGTAGTGTAAATATTGCAACACTGTTTCCATGGAATGAGAAATTTTTTGCGATTTTAAATAATCAGAAATCTTTTTTGCCGAAACGATATTTCCAATATTAGTAAACACAAACTGATATAATTGCTTTAAAAACTCGACATTGCGTACAGAAAAATATTCTACAACATCTTTTAAAAGAACAGTGGAGTAAATTCCTTGCAAATATGCATCTAAAAACGAATCTTCACGAGGCAGAAAAAAAGTCCCCGGAAGTCCTCCAAATCGAAGATATTCTAAAAAGAATGATTTATCAGGATTTTTTTTATGATATTCACAATATTCTGTAAACGAAAATGGAAATACTCGAAGGGTGATATATCTCCCAGAAAGCAGCGTTGCCAGATCCGAAGAAAGCAAAGACGCATTGGAACCAGTAATAGTAATATCAATTCTCTTTTGATATGATGCCAACAAGCTATTGATCACTTTTTCCCATTCAAAAATTTCTTGCACTTCATCAATCGCTACCATAAATGGAACATTTTCAGGAAGAGTTGCATACCATTCTTGAAAATACGCGAATAAATCATTTGCTGTTTTGAGATGATCAAAAATAAATAATTCTTTATTGATGGTTAAAATATGGGCAGCAGGAATATTCTTTTTTTCTTGCTGTCTTTGAATGTAGGTTTGCAGTAAAGAACTTTTCCCTACTCTCCGAATACCAGTAAGCACCTTAATAACAGGAGTAAACGCAAATCCTTCTAAGACATGTAAATACTTCTCTCTGTAAAACATTTTCAGTATAATAAAAAAATATTAATAAATTATAACTTCTTTCCATTATATCGAAATAATAATAATATTTTTACTACTTTTCACTTTTTTCGCAAAAAAAGCTTGAAAAAAAAAAACAGTGTAGAATATAT
>CAZHIF010000012.1:8746-17828 GCA_964532505.1 uncultured Candidatus Peribacteria bacterium | reverse complement strand
GTATCACCATCAATTTCAATAGCTTCTGCATTGTTGTCGATAGTAAGCGTTCCAAATTCTACATTATCAGTATCTTCTGGAATATCTTGTGTTACTGAGTCGAATGTAAATACTACATCTCCAGCAGTAAGGTCTACCGCACTAACAGTACCAGTTACCGTCTTGGCAACACCAAATCCATATTTAGCACCAACTGCTACAATATCTGAAATTTCATCAATTTGAAACTTCACTTCGCCAGTTCCGTTGAAACTATCAATTGGACCAGTAAGGTCTGCTCGAACAGAAACATATTTTGATGTTCCATCAGCAAGAAGGTATCCATCAGCGTTTACCGCTGTAAGGTCAAATGTCACATAATCGTTTGTAGTTTTTGCCACTACGTTTGAAACCACTTTTCCGTCGATTTCAAGCTTCAAATTTTGAAGATCTCCATCGTCTGTTGCACCAATAGACTCAAGAGTAAGAGACCGAAGGTACACATCTTCAGCAGAACCTGCTGTTAATTTCAATCGAGCAACTTCTACATTTGTAGTACCCACTTCCACAGAATCATCTGCAACTGATTCGTATTTAAACTCAACAGAACCAACATTAATGTTGGCAACTGTCATTTTTGATCCAACAATTGGGAATGTTCCCGATGGTTTTACCAAAGCTCCTGTTGATTTTCCTACAAGAACTACATTTGCAGAAGAAAGAACTGCCATTGCATGTTCTCCACCAACAGTAGCCCTAGCTCCTGTTGAAGAAGTAGCTGCAAGATCAGCCGCAACATATACAGTTTTTGTAGTTCCCTTTGGAATTACCACTGGATCAGCAGCAAGGTTCAACATTGCAGTATCATCATCTCCTGTAAAGTTTTTGTCGTTTCCTCGAGGAGTAGCTCCATCGAATACTTGAACATTTTGCACTTCATCAGCATCTCCAAGACCAGTATGGTTTACTGTCAAGCCAGTAAGAAGAAGATCTTCGTCGTTTGAAGCAGTAATATCAAGTGCTACAAAAGGCACTTGGTATCCATTAGCAGGAACAGATTGTGATGCTGGTGATTTAGCAGACAACTGAACATCTGCAGTAGCGTTTGTTGACGCAGATGGGTTAAGTGTCACAGCTCCAGTTGGCGTTGCTGTTGCACCTGGCGTTGTAGTAGGTGAAACATCGTCACACCCTGGGTCAAGAGCTACCACAAACATTTTTACTACTTCCGCTCGTGTCACCGCAGCAGATGGAGCATATGTTGTAGCAGTTCGTCCTTTTACTACACAATTTCCGTAAAGAGATTTTACGTATGGGTAGTACCAGTCTGTTGCAGCAACATCCGTAAAAGGAAGAGTTACATCAACAGTAGGAACCTCAAGAGCAATCGAAATAAGCTTTGCAGCCTCTGCTCGGTTTACTGTTTGAGCTGGTTTAAAAGTTCCATCTGCATATCCTTTTGCAATTCCTTCAGAAACTGCATAGTTTACGTGGTGAAAAAACCAGTCAGACGCTTTTACGTCTGAAAAAGAAGCAGCAGAAACATAGTCGTCTGCAGTAGGATCTTCTCCTCCGTTATCGTAGTTTGCTACGATTTTTGTAATTTCTGCTCGAGAAATCGAAGCATCTGGTCGAAAAGTAGAGTTTGTAGTAGAAACAACTCCTTCTTCAACCGCAGTGTCTAAATATGGGGCAACCCAGTGTTTTGCAGTGTCAGAGAATGACGCAGCAGAAACAATTGATACTGCAGCAAAAGCTACAGCGGAAGCACCCGTAAGAATCTTTTTCAAATTCATAAGATACAATGATAAAAAAATGAATAATCGCCTTGCAAAGGCAAAGCAAATAAAAGCGAATATCAAAACTGATTTTTAAAATACCCCGAACGCAAAAAAATCGGCTTTAGATATTCAAGTATCCAAAAACACGAACGGGAATGCACAAAACAAATATTCTGTGCAAAAATAAACTCAATAATCAAGAACTTTTCAAAAATACATTTGAAAATTTCACTCTCTCCGTTTCCGTCACATGTAAAAGATCACTGTACTTACCGTTTTCCTCACCCCAAGAAAGGGTGAACTCTTATATTTGATGAAATCCTTCTCCTCCTCACTGTGGCGACAAAAAATCGCCGATGCTTTTCGATCTGTTCCAAAGGACTATACGGGAAGGGGTGGCGAGCTGTCAAAACTTTTTTTTCATTTTGCAAGCTGTAGTCTCAAAGCCACTTGCGGTGGCAAATCCCCTTCTTTGCGTACAACTCTTAAAACGAGAGTGTTTCAAAAGTGTTTCACTTTTTATAAAAAAAAGTTTCAGTATTTCTAAAAAGGCTTGAAATAAAAGGAAATTGCAAATTCTGATTGTGAAGTAGGGTTCTTTTTTTAAAAAAAAGACGCAATTTCTTGCGCCTTTTCTTTTCGCTTTTAGTTTTTAAGTTTCAACGAGTTCTTATTTGCCAAGCCAAGAAACAAAAAATGCAACCAGTGCGCTCAGTGCGCTATTGCCCACCAAAAACCCAGATGACCACTTCATTTCCAGTTTTTTTCGCTCTCCATACACCTCATCAATCCGCATTGTTTCGGCTTTTAAATCTTTTTTGAGGTCTTTAAATTCTTCTTTCACTTCTTTTCTAAATTCTCGAGCCTCTTCTTCAATTCTATCAAATCGCCTTTCTATCTGTTCAAATCGCCTTTCTATCTGTTCAAACTTAGAATCCACCAACGCAAATTTGGCAGTAAATTTTTCATCTAGCTGGCGTATCGCCTCCAAAATAACTTGAGTATCGTTCATGAAATCATATCAAAATCGTATTTATGATACTAAAAGAGTCAATGTTCATCAAATGATTACATCTGAAGAACATACATCTTTCCATCTTTTTGAAACCAAAATTGTCTGGCATCAGAAAAATAAATCACAGGAGTTTCCACATCTTTGGAAAAGAGAAACCGAAAATCTTTCCCATCTAAAGAATAGAGTAAGGCAGCATGAGGAAAAACCAAGACGAAATTTGACGATCCAAAAAAATAAAATGATTCTTCTGGTGCTGAGGTGAAGAAAGACCTAATAACCTGCTCAGAGTCCGCTCCAATGGTTTTTGGACTTTTGTTTTCATAAAGCACAGAATCATCTACGCTCAACGCATTATACAGCTCGATTCCTTGAGGGATAGTGAATCCAAAAGAAGAAAAAGAAAGCTCTGTGCGTTGTTCTGCTTGGGTTTTTGTTTTCTTTTTGACAAGGAAATACGATTTGGTTTCCGCATTCCATTCGATCAAATCAGGAATAAATTCTGGATAGAACGATTGAAGAGTTTCACTGGTTTTATCAATCCAAAAGATTTGTTTTTTCTCGGTATCATACCAAAAAAATCCGTTTTTATTGGGCGTAAGGTAGACTTTTTCGGAAGTAACAAGGCGAGGAGAAAGAGTCTCTGGAAGCAATGTTATTCCTGTGTAGTGCAGCATTTCTTGATCGTTTGTTCTCACTTCACTTCCAGAAAAGCATCGTGGCATATACCCCAACTTCTCTGCACACATTCGATACACCCCCAACGGATAGAGCAGGTGAAGCCTATCTTTTCCAATGTATTCTGAATCCATAAAAAAAACAGCTACAGGGTCTGATTTGAAACTTATATACCCTTTTTGCTCTTCTTTCTTGGCAACGGTAAAAAGAGGGTATCCGTTGATGAATAGGTAGACCTGATAAAATCCAAAAGTTATAACGATGATCCAAATAACACTGAAGAGAAATGCAAGAGATCGGGACATAGAGGGATTTTATAGAGAAAAAAGGGGAGATCGTTAAAAATTAAAACAAAATCTTTACGCCATTTTCTTTTGCCAATGCGATAATTTCGTCTCGAATCCGGTCACTCGTGGTCCAATCTTTTTCGGCCCGTGCTGCTGTCATTTTTTCCTGCAAGACCGATATATCTTTTTTAAAAGCTGTTTCTGGCAACAAAGAGACTTGAGAAAGAAGTACATACCCCCCTTTTATCGTCACCCCAAAGACATTTTCGACAAGGCTGACAAACTCGTAAAACTCATTAAAATTATCAGGGGCAATCCCCTCTTTGGCTGCTTTTTTGAGAAATGTAATATATGCTGCCAATGCAACAGACACATTCAAATCATCATTCATAGCATCTATAAACTCTTTTTTTGAGTCGGAAACAGACAGTGCAGAAGTATCCACTTTCGACACTTTCGCCACCAATTGTCGAAGATTGTCGAGGGTGTTTTTCGCCATAGCAAGCGATTCGTCCGAAAGATTGAGCTTCGTGCGATAGTGATTTGTCACCATAAAAAATCGCAATTCTTCTGGAGCAAAGCCTTTTGCTTCGATGTCTGCTAGCAAATAGAAATTACCAAGTGATTTCGACATTTTTTTGCCATCAACCATCAGATGTTCATTATGCGCCCAATAATTGGCAGTGTCTAAACCATACCCTGCCATTGCCTGACAAATTTCGTCTTCATGATGCGGAAAGCACAAATCAACCCCTCCCGTATGGATATCAAAAGGAAAATCAGGGAAAATGGTTTTACTCATGGCAGAGCATTCGATGTGCCACCCAGGGCGACCAGCTATCGACACCGTTTCGCCATTTGTCAGTTGTATGTCGAAGTTCCATGATGGCTCCCCTTCTTTTTTCCCTTTCCAAAGCACAAAATCGGCTGCAGAGGCTTTATCATATTCGTCATTTTCGACACGAGATGTCGACACCATGTCGTCAAAATGAAGAGATACAAGCCTACCATATTCATAGTCTTTTCGGTATTTTTGAACATCAAGATACACAGAATTATCGGCTATATACGCATATCCCCTTTTCATAATGTTTTGGATAAGCTCTTGCATTTGTGGAATATATTCCGTGGCGTATGGATTTTGCAAAAAATGGGAAGCATTAACCCCAATTTTTTGAAGATCATCGAAAAACAACTGAGCATAATGCCGAGTGAAAAGAGAAAGCGCCTCTTTCGGATCTTTTTCTGGATAGTCTCGCTTGGAATCTCGAATGGTTTTATCGTCGATATCTGTAATGTTCATTACCCATTTTACAGACAATGCAAGCCCAAACCGAAGCCAACGCTGCAAAGTATCGGCAAAGAGAAAAGCACGAAGGTTGCCAACGTGAGCAGTGTTGTAGACCGTTGGACCGCATGAATACATCGAAACTTCTCCCGATTTCTTCGGAATAAAAAGCTCCTTTGCTCTCGTGATGGTGTTGTAGAGAAAAAATGGCATAGATAAAAATTACAATATAGCATTAGACTACAGAGAGAAAGGCAAAAATGCAAAGTTCAAATTCTCTAAAAAACATATCGCAGAACTTTAGCTATTCCTTCTATTCCCTCTTTTCATTATACTTACTTTAGTTTTTCTTGATTAACAATGACTCCATCAAAACGAGTGCTTATCATAGGATCAGGACCGCTCCCTAATGATTTGGAGGGAATCCGAGAAGCCGCAGGATTGCGAACAGAGCAATTTGTGAGTGCTGTTCAAACAGCAGGACACGAAGTGTCGCTATTTTGCATTCACAACAATCAGCCTTATATAAAGGAAGAAACAAAAAACAGCATGCCTATTTGGCGAATATGTCGAACCGATAACACCCTACTTCGCCAACTTCGACAGTTCATGTCGAAGGTAGATCCAGAGGTAATAATTGGAGTAAACACGTTTCCAAGCTATGTTGCGAGCCAAGTCTGTGGGGAAATCCCTTTTTGGGCTGATCTCAATGGGTGGATTATGGCAGAAGCGCAGGCTAGAAGCTGGAGCGAAAAAAGCAATGTCCACTTCGCCAATGCATGGCGACAAGAAAAAACCATTTTGGAAAGAGCAAATGGGATTTCAACCGTTTCTGATGCCCAAAAATTTTGCGTAATTGGAGAGTTCGCCAGCATAGGACAACTTCGACAAGAAAACTTCTTAGAAAGTAGGGTTTTCTCAATTCCAAACAGCACTAAATGGTTCGACATAGACAAGACAAAAGAAGAGACAAGTGTCGAAGTTGATGAAGAAAAAGGAAGGGGAGACTTCGACAAAAGTGAGACACATGTCGAAGCGGGTGTCGAAGCGACAAGTTCGACACAAAGAAAAGAAAATATGTTCATAAATCAAGGAGAGACAACACAGAGACAACATGTCGAAGTGCTGTCAAAAAACCCTGCAAATAAAGAAAAAAACAGAGACACTGACAATTTCGACAACTCAGAAAAAGAAGATAAAGTACAAAATATGTTCAGAGGAAAAACAGTGCCAAACGATGCGTTTGTGGTGGCATGGATTGGAGGATATAACAATTGGGTAGACGAACAAGCATTGTTTGAAGGAATAGAGAAAGCAATGTCGACCATGTCGAACCTCTACTTCGTTTCCACTGGCGGAGCCATTCCCAAAGTAGCAAATGATACCTTTGGAAGATTTCGACAAAGAATTGACATGTCGAAGTTTAAAAATAGATTTATCTTTTTAGGCTGGATTGCCAGTGAAGACATGAAAAAAATATATGCCGAAAGTGATGTAGGAATAAACATTGATTTTAAATGTATTGAAACCGAAAGCGGAGCAAGAAACCGAATCAATGAAATGATGAAGTTTGGATTGCCAGTCGTCAGCACAAATGGAAGCGAGATTGGAAAAGCAGTGGGGGAGTATGGCGCTGGAATCAGTATTGGGTATAAAAATACCAGTGAAGACTTGGCAAATGCCATCGACACCATGGCGAAGATGTCGAAAGAAGAACGAAAAAAAATGGGGAAAAACGGGCAAAAGGTAATTTTTGAAATCTTTGCAGAAGCAGTAGTGATGAAGCCCGTAGTGAAGTTCATTGAAAATCCCAATATTTCAAAATATCCATCGCTTGCGCAGGAAGGAATAAGAATGCTAGCGCAGAACGCATGGTGGTATGCCAAAAAAAACGGATGGAAAACCCTTTGGAATAAGATAGTACAAAGAGTTTTATAGAAACACTATTTGCAAGCCTCTGGATATAAAAAGAAGTGGTGCGAATAGGTGAAAAATAAAACTTACGACGAAAACAGACAGGAGAAAAAAAATTTCATACTATAATGCTATTTTTTCATTTGGAATATAAAATGCAAAAATGATATAATGAAATGAAAAATTTTACCCTTATAAAAACACTCATAGTTATAAACTTTTTACTTTTTAGTTCTTACTTCTGCAATGCCTCAAGACGAAAACACACAAACATCAAGCCTTCCCACCACTCAAAATGCTGGAATCCAGCAGGCAATTTCTGAGGTCAATAAAGAATTTAAAGAACGAGAAGTGCAAAACAAAGCACGAGAATTGGGAATCCCGTATATTGATCTCGCGATAATCCCTATAAACGACGATGTATTGCGAATTATTCCAGAGGAAGTTTCGAGAGAAGGGAAGCTGATTCCTTTTTTTCAAGTAGGGAAAAAAATCAGAATTGCAGTATCAGACCCCACTCATACGGAGACCCAAAACTTTTTGGAAAAAATGCGACAGCAAGGCTTCAGCCTCAACATCAATCTTTGCTCAGAGGAAAACCTAAAAAACGCACAAGAACGATATAAAACATTAAAAAAAGCAGATACCTCGGTGGATCAACTGCAACAAAAAATTTTAGAAAAAGCAAATACTCTTTCAGAAGAATTGAAAAGCATTGGAGACATGCCAAAAAAATTTGAAGAAATTAAAAGCGATCTTGCTTTGGCGCTGCTCAATCGAAAAGCTATCGCCCTGAATGTATCGGATATGCACCTAGAAAGCAAAAAATCTGGGGTACGCATACGCGCAAGAATTGACGGAACGCTACAAGATTTTTTCGATCTTTCGCCTGAAATTGCTAAATCACTTATCCGACAAATCAAATTTAACGCAAATATTATCTCCAACTTGCCAGAACTCCCAGCAGATGGACAATTTGGATTTATAGTGGAAGGACGAACAATCACCGTTCGAGTTTCGATTTTACCAGAGTCGCATGGAGAAAGTATTGTTATGCGATATCTCGACCCTAAAAGCCAAGATGTATCTTTGGAACAGCTCGGATTTAATAAGAATAATTTTACAACTATTTCAAGACTTTTGGAATACAGAGAAGGACTCATTTTGATGACGGGGCCAACAGGATCAGGAAAAACAACCAGCCTGTATGCAATGCTCAAAACCATCAATACCCCAGAAAAAAAAATTATTACACTCGAAAATCCTGTGGAATATAAAATCGAAGGAATTGTGCAGAGCAATATCCAAGCAGAAAAAGGATATACCTTTGCAGAAGCGCTTAAAGCGAGTCTTCGACAAGACCCAGACGTGATTTTATTGGGAGAAATCCGAGATAACACTACGGCTGAAACCGCATTGCAAGCATCGCTCACCGGACACTTGGTGCTTTCGACGCTGCACACCAATTCGGCAATCGAAAGCATTGTGCGACTGCGAGACCTGAATGTTCCAAACTATTTAATTTCGAGCAGCTTAAAAGGAATTGTGGCGCAACGGCTCATGAGAAAACCGTGCCCCCACTGTTCTGAAGTGATGGTGTGCACTCCAGAACAAAGAAAAATTTTACATGGTATTTTTGCAAGCTATGTGGAAGATAAGTCGATGCTCGAAAAACTGAATACTGAATATCGAAAAGGAAAAGGGTGTGACAAATGCGCCCAAAGCGGATATTTGGGGCGAAGTGTGATCAGCGAAGTATTGGCTATTTCCAAAGAACTCAGCGAAAAAATCGAATCAAACGCAAGCATCGAGGCGATTACAGACTATGCCATCGGCAAAAAACATAAGTTCTTGGCATATGATGCCGCCATCAAAATCTTACAAGGAGAAACCGATTTCGATGAAGCAATTCGAGTGCTTGGAAAAAATTTTCTTCCCGTTGATTTTTCATAATATTTTCTAGTATATTCATCATTAGTACTATCCCAATCCATGAGTCAATCTAGCGAATTTCTTCGGTCCTTTTTCAATGATAATAATCTGTTTATGGAAGAACCCAAAACAGAACAAGATTTGGCAAACCAAAAAAAGCAAGAAAAGCAAGAAAAGCAAGAAAAAGTAGTAGAGAAAGTAGTAGAGAAAG
>CAZHIF010000012.1:0-8646 GCA_964532505.1 uncultured Candidatus Peribacteria bacterium | reverse complement strand
AAAGTAGTAGAGAAAGTAGTAGAGAAAGAAGTAATTCGAGCACCAAAAATTTCAGATGCCTATGCTCATAAAAAAGAAATTAACTTGAAACAACTATTCTGGGAACTAGAAAAAGAAGAAAAATCATTTATTGCGGAATATAAAAAAGAACAGAAAAAAATCGAGCAAGAAGTGAAATATTCACATGCCATGCCGTGGGTGCAGCAAATGGCAAGAAATAATATCATGGCATTTTTTGAAACTATCTGGAAAAAGAAAGAAGAAATTGTGCAAAAAGAAGAAACGAAGAATATAGATGAGAATCCAATTATTTTTCAAAAAAAACAACTATTCATTCCTCCTAGAAAACGCGGACGACCCAAAAAAGAAAAATTGATTATACCACAAGAAAACTCGAAAAAAGAAGAGTTCGACACTGTCGAAGATGTCGAAAATATTGAAAGTATTTTTCGGGTATCTCGAGGAAAGCAAGAATATCGACACAGCATAGAACAAGAACGGCGAAAAGAGACAGCTCCTCAAAGCATTTGGAAAAGAAATGTAGAGAAAGAGAAATCTATAAATATTGCGTTGAATACAGTTGATGTAGACACAAAAACTCCAGAAATGGTAGCAGTGCAAGCAGAGCATGATACCATTCCCGAAATATTTCAGATTCAGAAAACAGCAGAAGAAAAGCCAAAAGAGGAAATGGGAGCAGTTGTAGAATCAACCCCTAACATTGAAGAAAAAAGACACTCAAAAGAAGAGCATACTTTAGGAAACTATTATCGGCTAAGCCGAGGAACACAAGAATATATTGCAGAACGCACTATTCTTAAAAAAAAGTCAAAAACTCTTTTTGCCACACTGGATGGATATGCTGCTCGGTGGCAAGATTATATTTTGAAAACAACAAAGTCCACTCAAGAATATATTTCAGAAAAAAGCAAAAATTCTTACCAGTCACTCCTAAATACTTTTATAGAGTGGTATGCGTTTTCAAAAGAACATACTGGAAATTTGACGAAAGAGGGGATTCAGAAATATAAAAAAAAGAAAGCTCTTTGGATAAAACAAATCGAGAAATGGAAAAGCGAAAGAAAAAAGAAGCAAGAAAAACTATTATTCGAAAAAGAAGAGCGAAGAAAACTAGAAGAAATATTGCAAAAACAAGAAATTACTCGTCAAGCAAAAAACAATAGTGAAAAAGAAGATAAAAAATATGAAAAAAGCATATTTTTAAATTTTTCACAAATAATCCCAAAATCCATTAGCTCTTCTCCAAGATGGCACGAAATAAAGGAGTTGGTGCAGATTGGAGCCATGGTGATGACCGTATTCGCAGTGGGAACAACAGCACTCGCCATGCCGGGATGGATACAACAGTATGAATATATCTGGAACGCCGATGCATTTATGACACGACAGGCGTCACTCGATTCATTAGTAAATGACTCTAACACCATCGCTTTGCAAAAATTGCAAACACTTCCCATAGCAGGAGATGAAAATCCAAAAGATGATTATAATGAATTTATTTCTATAAATCCACCTGACACTAGAATTGTTATCCCAAAAATCGCTCAAAATATTCCTATAGTGTTTACAGGGGAAAATGCACGCCAAAAAGAAGATTGGGAGTTATTAGAAAAAGAAATTCAAAAAGGATTGCAAAATGGGGTGGTTCATTATCCCGGAACTGCACAACCAGGAGAAACAGGAAATGTGTTTATAACAGGGCATTCATCGTATTATGCGTGGGACCCTGGAAAATATAAAGACGTATTCGCACCACTTCACAATCTGGAAGTAGGAGATGAATATTTTGTGTACCATAAGGGGAAAAAATATAACTATATCATTACCGAAAGAAAAATTGTTCCCCCAAGCGATACATCGGTCCTCGATCAAGATTTTACAAAAAAAGAATCAACATTGATGACCTGCACCCCGATTGGGACGGCAAAAAACAGGCTCATCTTAAAAGCAGAGCAAGTAAAGGTGGAATAAAAAAGTTGAAAGTTAAAAATGTGGAAGCATAATGAATTATATCCTGTAAACGTATATATAAAATTTTCAATTCTCAATTTTCGGCTTTCCCTCTATACTAATTTTTGATTTTTATTTACATGCATGAAATCTCAAATTACAGCCGTCATCGGCGCACAATGGGGAGATGAAGGAAAAGGAAAACTGGTGGATATCCTTGGAGAAAGCCATTCGATTATTGTGCGAAGCGGAGGAGGGGCAAACGCAGGGCACACTATTGTGCGAGATGGGAAAAAATATGTATTCCACTTATTGCCTTCTGGAATGCTCACTGAAAAAAATATTGGGATTATTGGAAATGGATGTGTAGTGCATCTTCCAAGTTTATTAAATGAAATAGAAAACTTAGAAAGTCAAGGTCTTTCAGTGAAAAACAGAGTCTTTATAAGCGATAGAGCGCATCTTCTTTTTCAATATCATAGAGATATAGACGCCATTCAAGAGGAACAAAAAGGAAAGATGAGTATTGGAACCACAAAAAGAGGGATTGGACCATGTTATAGCGATAAAATATCTCGCAACGGAATTCGAGCAGTAGACGCAAAAGACATAAATACTCTGCAAGAAAAATTGGAGCTGGCAAAAATTCGAGTGGAGAGAGAATGGGGGATTGAAGTAGATGTATCAAAAGAAACTGAAGAAATAAAAAAATCAAGTAAATGGCTTTCGGAATCAATTATCGACACTGCATCGTTTTTAGAAAAAAAGCAAGCAGCAGGCGAGGGGATTTTATTGGAAGGAGCGCAGGCGTTTATGCTCGATATCGATTTTGGAACCTATCCATTTGTCACATCTTCTAGTATAAATGTGGGAGGTATGGCTGCAGGATGTGGAGTTCCTGCGAGAAATATCACCGAAATAATCGGAGTAATAAAAGCATATTGCACACGCGTAGGTTCAGGACCGTTTCCTTCGGAGTTGAAAAACGGAACGGGAGATCTAATGCGAAAGATTGGGCATGAATTTGGAGCGACCACAGGAAGGCCTAGGCGTTGTGGATGGATTGATATAGTAGCACTCAAATCATTTGTGCAGGTGAATCAACCAGATGCATGGAATGTGACGAAATTGGACGTGCTGGATACGTTTGATCAAGTAGGTATGGTAACAGCGTATCAAACCAATACAGGAGAGATTTTGAACACACTTCCTGCCAACACCAGCTTGCTCGAAGAAATAACACCCATCGTAACTTATTATGATGGGTGGAATGAATCGATCAATCAATGTCGAACATGGGATGAACTTCCAAAAAACGCACAAAAATTTTTGGAAGCGATTGAGGAAAAAACAGGGGTGAAAGTGAAGTATATTGGCGTAGGAGCAGGGAATAACGAAAATATTAAAAGGGGATAATTGGGGGGCATATCATTTGGACGATATACAAGACTTGGAAGATGTTATAGATGAATTTCAACCAAAGGCTGAGCGACCGTTCCCTGAGCGAAGTCGAAGCTACAAACTATTCTCCATAACCGCTCCCGTATCTGCACTTGTAACAAGCGAAGCATATCTCCCCAACCATCCTTTTGTTATTTTGGGAACAAACGGTGGCAATTTCTCAAGTCGAGAAAAAATTTCTTCATCAGAAAGCTTCACGTTAATCGTTCGTTCTATAGCGTTAATTTCAATAATATCTCCATTTTGCACCGCTGCAATGGGGCCGCCACTAGCTGCTTCTGGGGAAATGTGTCCAATACTCATTCCTCGAGTGGCACCAGAAAATCGCCCATCGGTAATGAGTGCCGCCCGAATACCTCGTCCTTTAATCGCTGCCGTTGGAGCCAACATTTCTTGCATTCCAGGTCCTCCTCTTGGTCCTTCGTATGCAATCACCACCACATCACCATCGACAACCTCCCCACTCAAAACAGCTTCCAGCGTATCTTCTTGAGAGGTATACACCTTTGCAGGTCCTGAAAAAATTTTCATATCATCATCAATTCCAGCCGTTTTTACGACACACCCCTTTGGGGCAATATTCCCAAACAAAACCGACAGCCCTCCTTCTTTGGAAAATACATTTTCTCCCACTCGAATCACATCTCCATCGGCATCTTTTGCGGTTTCCACATATTCCCGAAAATTTCCCGAAACCGTTGGAAGATCTAAATCAAGCGGTGCACGCCCATCATCTCGAACAGCCTTAAGAATTGCTGCGATACCTCCCACTCGGTGGACATCTTCAATGTGAACATTGGGACGAGACGGCGAAACCTTGCAGACATTAGGCGTAATTTTTGCAAGTTCATTGAGGCGTTCCAGCGGATATTTCACTCCTGCTTCATGAGCCAACGCAAGCGTGTGTAAAATCGTGTTGGTACTTCCTCCCATTGCCAAATCCAAAATAAACGCATTATCAAGTGATGCATGCGTTACAATATCACACGGCTTGATATTTTTTGCAATCACTCGCTGTAAAACTTCAGGCACTTTGTCAAAAAGAGCTTCTCGCTCTGGGTTAATTTTCCATTCTTCTTTTTCTTTGTTGATCCACTCCGCCGCTGGAATGGTTCCATTTCCCGGCAATGCCAAGCCAATTGCTTCTGCCAAGCAATTCATGGAATTTGCGGTAAACATTCCCGAGCAACTTCCACATGTTTGACACGCTCCATCTGCGATTTCTTCCAATTTTTCCTCTGAAATCTTCCCAGAAGACCTTTCCCCCACTGCTTCAAAAACGGTTGCCAAATCAGTATCATTTTTCCCAGCCAGCATAGCCCCACCAGAAATGTATACAGACGGAATATTGAGCCGAACCATAGCGTTCAGCATTCCGGGAACAATTTTATCGCAGTTTCCAATTCCAATCCATGCATCACATGGATGTGCTCCAACCATCGTTTCAATCTGATCAGTTATCAGTTCTCGACTTGCCAAAGAATATTTCATTCCGTCATGCCCCATGGCAATTCCATCGTCCACACACCCTCCCACATTGGCATACCACACGTTGAAACCTGAATTTTTCAGTTTTTGCACAAGTTTTTCCCCTAGTTTGTCAAGATGTGCATGTCCTGGGATTTGAGTGGTATACGAGTTTATTACCGTAATAAACGGTTTTTTTCGGTCAGAAATTTTTTTAATCACGCCCGCCGCTTTCATAAGGCTTGCGGCAGGAAGCATGTGATACCCTTCTGCAACGATACGAGAACCTCGTGTTTGAATATGTTCAAATTGAGGATTGATAGGAGATTTTGGCATAAAAAAAATGTTAAATTGACAAAATGATAAAAATTGAGGCTTTTTTTATGAGGTCAAAATCTTGAACAGAAATTTTTCCTATTTTAGATTCTAACCGCTTGGCATCAAAAAGTCTAATCTGTGAAATGATGGCAAAACGCTCAACTCCCTCTAAAACGAAAGAAAAATAATAAGGATTGTTTTGTTTACGCTTTGAACTCGGCGGGATACCCCAAAACAAATTATTATTAAATTTTTTAATAACCAAAACAGGTCGCATAAATTCTTCTCCTTTCCCGTTTTCTTCATCTCCAATATTCATTCCCATTTTTGTCCAAACAATATCTCGTTCTTGAAAATATCGTACTGTATTTTTTTCATGAATTGCTTTTTTCTTTTTATTCCAAATATCAAAAAGTGATAAAGTCAGCATAAAAATTTAAGAGAATAAGCGTTATTTTGAGGAATTGGAAAGAAAACTTACACCGACACATCTCCTTTAATATGCGGATGAGCATCATAATTGAGCAGCTCAATATCATCTAGGGTGAATGCAAAAATATCTTTTATTGCAGGGTTTAATCGAAGAGTTGGAAGAGGTTTTGGTTCACGAGAAATTTGCAATTCCATTTGCGGAATATGATTTTTATAAATATGAGCATCTCCCAACGTGTGCACAAAATCTCCTACCTGCAAATCACAAACCTGTGCAAACATATGAGTAAGGAGAGCGTACGAAGCAATGTTAAACGGAACCCCAAGGAATGTATCCCCACTACGCTGATAGAGCTGACATGAAAGCTTTCCATGATTTACATAGAGTTGAAAAAACGCATGACACGGAGGAAGTGCCGCTTTTCCATTCGCTACATTTTCTGCAAATGATTTTTTAGTATCTGGCAAAACCAAAGGATTCCAAGCCGAAACAATAATTCGACGAGAATTGGGATTAGTTTTAAGTTCATGAATTGCATTGGCAATTTGATCGCAGCCTTCATTATTAAAATTTCGCCATTGTGCACCATATACAGGACCTAAATCACCATTTTCATTTGCCCATTCATCCCAAATATGATTATTATTTTCCAGCAAATATTTAATATTCGTATCTCCTTTTAAAAACCACAACAATTCAGACACAATAAGTTTGAAATTGACCTTTTTGGTAGTAATAAGAGGAAAACCTTCCGAAAGATCAAATCGCATTTGGTGCCCAAAAACAGAAATAGTACCTGTCCCCGTTCTATCATCTTTAGAAGAATTGCTTTCAAGAATTCGAGAAACGAGATCATGATATTGCTTCATGGAATTTTTGTTAAAAAGCTAAAAAAATTCTTACAAAACGCAGGGAAAAAGTAAAGACTCATAATCATTAAGTGGCATTTAAAAAATCTGTTATTTTTTGAAGATAGGAAATTCGAAGTTTTGTAACTCCATTGAGAAAAAGAAACCCCACAGAAAGCTAGAGAAATGCAACAATATCTTAACTATACATTTTGCAAAGATTCCTTTGGAATTTGGAATTTGCAACTCTCAACTCCGATTGCTACACTCTCTCTGTTTTTTTCACTTTTTTCGTATGATTTCCCGAGCACTTCTTTCTGTTTCCGACAAAACAGGGATTGTTGATTTTGCAAAATTTTTGGCATCAAAAAATATCGAACTGCTTTCCACTGGAGGTACTGCCAAAATCCTTCGAGAGAATAATATCCCTGTGAAAGATGTTTCAGAATTCACAGGATTTCCAGAAATGCTTGATGGACGAGTGAAAACCCTTCATCCCAAAATTCATGGAGGATTATTACATGTGCGAAACAATCCAGAACATGTGAAAACAGTGGAAGAACACGGCATTGGAGCAATTGATTTGGTGGTGGTGAATTTGTATCCCTTTGCAGAAGTTTTGAAAAAAGGAGGAAATGAAGAAGAGCTGATCGAAAATATCGATATTGGAGGTCCGAGCATGCTCCGTTCCGCTGCTAAAAATTTTCAGTCCGTCACTGTCATCACCGATCCTGCTGATTATGCAGTGGTTCAAGCAGAAATGGAAAACCAAGGAAACACCTCACTGGAAACCAGAAAACGACTTATGGGAAAAGTGTATGCCACCACAGCGCAATATGATGCACTGATTGCTTCGAGATTTGCGGAAAATTTTTCGGCTATCTTCCCCCGCAAAATAGCGGATTTGCGCTATGGAGAAAATCCTCATCAAAATGCTTCTGTATTTTCTGTCCCCATGTCCGAAGGGGTGGCAAATCTTGCAAAGGCAACACCATTACAAGGAAAAGAACTGTCGTATAATAATCTCCTCGACGCTGATGCAGCGATTCGCGGTGTGTTGGAATTTTCTGAAAATCCGGCATGTGTGATTGTTAAACACCTTTCTCCGTGTGGAATGGCAATGGGAGAAGATGCCCTTGATGCCTATTCAAAAGCTCTAGAAGCAGATAGCCTTTCGGCGTTTGGAGGCGTGGTGGCAATCAACCGAGAAGTGGATGCTTCACTTGCAAAAAAAATGAATGAACATTTTTTGGAAATAATTATAGCACCATCTATTACCCCAGAAGCCCTTGAAATATTTACACAAAAACCAGCGTTACGGATATTGCAAATTCCAAATATGACCATTCCAACCCATGAACAGTTTCGAGATATGCGAACAATTTTAGGAGGATTTGTGATGCAAGATTTGGACACCTCTTGTGTAAGCACAGAAGACATTCAAATAATGACCAAGCGAAAACCAAGCCAAGAAGAATTAGAAAATATGCTTTTTGCTTGGAAATGTGTAAAAACTGTGAAATCGAACGCTATTGTACTGGTAAAAGACCGAGCAACAGTGGGGATTGGTGGAGGTCTCACGTCTCGCGTGGATGCCAGTGAATTGGCAGTGAAAAAAGCAGGAACAAAGGGGAGGGGAGCAGTAGCAGCATCAGACGCATTTTTCCCTTTTGCTGATGGTCCAGAAGCACTTGGAAAAGCTGGAATCACGGCAATTATCCAACCAGGAGGAAGCAAAAACGACCAGCAAGTAATTGATGCATGTGATGCCATGGGAATTGCGATGGTATTTACGGGAATTAGAGTGTTTCGACACTGATAAGAAAAGTATATTTTGGTTAGAATTGTGTTTTTGAAATGCGAAAATACCAGTATACCGCTTTTTTCTTCTCACATTTTTCGACACATGTTTGATTTGTATATGGA
Organism: uncultured Candidatus Peribacteria bacterium; assembly: GCA_964532505.1. Taxonomy (GTDB): domain Bacteria; phylum Patescibacteriota; class Gracilibacteria; order CAIRYL01; family CAIRYL01; genus CAZHIF01. Next base: position 222 of record CAZHIF010000012.1, on the reverse strand, counting down.
TAAAACACGCGTAGAGGATACGCTCATTACCATGATTACTCCAAAAATCACCGAAATAGAAGAAAAGTTTTCTCGAGGAGAAGGCTTGAACCCTGATAATATCAGTATTCTTTTGCTATACTAAATCCGTTTTATAATTTCAAATATATGTGATAGAATAAAGGGGGATTTAATTTTTAGGATATGGGAAGGAAAATGCTTAAAATAACGGAAGAAATGGTA
>CAZHIF010000011.1:0-22579 GCA_964532505.1 uncultured Candidatus Peribacteria bacterium | reverse complement strand
TGGTGGGCTCGGCGGGACTTGAACCCGCGACCAAAGGATTATGAGTCCTCTGCTCTAACCACTGAGCTACAAGCCCTTAATAAAAGAAAGCATGATTTTTTCACGCTTTCTTATTGTAGAAAAAATACGATCAAAATGTCGAGAGATTTTTTTAGATCACAGTCACGATAATTTGCACTACCGGTTCTCTGGCTACTTCTCGCAAAATCTCCAGCTTGAGTTCTTCTCCAACCCCTTCAACGATTGCCGACTCGGTAATCTTATCTCCATATTTGGCAAAGAGTTTTGCATAGCTCACTTTTGCTCTGTCTACGATAAGCCCGTGTACATTGGCATTTTCCAAAAAACCTTCGGTGAATACTCTTGGTTCTCGTTTGATATTTTTTGTTGTTCGGTCTAGCTCCAAAAGCACTGTGACAATTCCTCCTTCTGATAGGGAAATTCTTTCTTCGAGTTGTTTTTCGCTCATGTCTGCATGTTCTTTTCCGTCTACAAACACCAAATTCATAGGAATCATATCTTTGTGTTTTTTGGCGATTCCTCCTCGAAGTTCGAGCACACTTCCGTTTTCGATCATAATGGCATGCCGTTCATCATATCCCAATTCTTTCACCGCCATATCTCGATGTGCTACTCGCATAAAATATTCTCCGTGGATTGGAACGATATATTTGGGCTTAGTGAGAGAGTGCATCATTTTCAAATCTCCTCGAAATGCGTGTCCAGAGGCATGAATATCAATTTCTGATCGGGTAATAATATTCGCTCCTTTTCGGTGAATCGTGTCGATGACGGTATAGAGCCCTCGTTCGTTTCCCGGAATAGGGGAAGAGGAAAATGCGATGATGTCGTCTTCGTTAATTTTAATAAAAGGATGCTCATCTCTGGCAATTCGAGAAAGAGCTGCAAAGGGCTCTCCTTGCGATCCCGTTGTTAAAATAAGAACTTGACCAGGATTATAATCATTCACGCTGGCATCAAGTTTTTTCAGAGAAGCTTTTGGTACATTGATAATTCCGAGCTCATGCGCAATTCTAATATTTTCATTCATCGATCGACCTCCGATGAAAATTTTTCTCCCTTGCTCTGCAGCGTGTTGGATAATTGCCTGATGTCGTCCTATTGAGCTAGCAAATGTTGCTAAAATAAGCCGTTTTCCTTGGGCATCGCGAATGAGCCGACCAATATTTTCTGCTACATATTTTTCTGATGGGCAAAATCCATCTCGTGTCGCGTTTGTCGAATCAGCAAAAATCATATCTACGCCTTCTTCTGCCAATTTGATAATCTTGGCATAATCACATGGCATTCCGTCTGTAGGGGTAAAATCAAATTTAAAATCTCCCGTATGGATCATGCTTCCAGCTTCTGTTTTGATAAAAATCCCAGAGGCATCGGGAATAGAATGATTTACTCGAAAAAACTCGATGGTGAATTTTCCCAACTGCATTCTGGTGTTTTTTGCTTCCAGATTGATTTCCACAATATTTACCTTCTCTTTGAGTCCTTCCACTTCGTCGAGTCGTTTTTCGATGAGTGCTTTGGTGAGGCGAGTGGTGTAAATCGTTGGGAATCCCAGTTTTTCGATGTAGTGATGAATTGCTCCAATGTGATCCAAATGTCCGTGCGTCACGAGTACTGCTTTAAGTTTATCTTTCCGTTCAAGAACATACGATAAATCTGGAATTACATAATCAATCCCAGGCATGTTTTCTTCTGGAAACTGCAATCCGATATCTACAAGCAGCAAATCTCCTTCAAATTCGATACACATGGAATTTTTTCCCACTTCGTTGAGCCCTCCCATTGGAATAATGCGCATAGGGTTTCCTGATGGAAGCGTTTCATACTGCACATATTTTCGAGAAGCTACTTCTCGGCTCACATGTCCACTCATCGGACGTGGACGTTCTTTCCGCTCTTGACTCCTCACTGAAACCGATTTTCGGGGCATTGGTTTTGAAGGGATGCTCGGAGTTTTTCGTTCTTGAATAATTTTTGCCTTATTTCCGCCTCGGGTGCTATCAATGCTTCGCGACCTGGTCTGATAAGACGGAGAAGTGTTTTTTTCACTTTTCTCCTCCAAATTATTTTGAGCGTGTGTTTTTTTTTGCTCTGTTCCAAAGTGTTTTCTATGGCGTGTGTGATGATTTGGTGATGCGCCAGAACTTTGCGCGTGAGGGCGTGATTTGATTTGGTGAGTAGTGTGAGGGTGATGCTCTGTTTTTTGCTGGGATTCTCCAGCTGGCTTGGTGTGGGCGTTGGGCGGTTCTATCGCATTATTTGGCTTTGTCACTTGTCCAATCCACTGACTTAACTTATCCATAAAAAAATAAAAGATATAAAATAATAAGATTTCTGTATTCCAGCAAAAAATGGCATTTAAAAATGCTTTTTTAAAAAAATACCGATGATGCTTAAGAAAATTATGACTCAGTTCTTTTGATGCAACATCCTATAAAGACTGAGTAAAAAATCAATTGTACAACCCTCTCCCCAAAAACCACCTCAAACGCATTGTCGCACACTATCATTAGAAAAACAAGACTATCTTTGTTGATTTCCATTTCTGGTTTTCAGTGCTTTGGTTGCAGGCTTCAGTGCTTTGGTGGTTTCCGAAATACTGCTGATGGCGGGGTCGAGAGTGTTCGTCACACTTTTAGTGTATGGATATGAAAATTCTTCTGGATATTCTCTGATAACAGCATTGCTCTCTATTTGCTTTTTATATTCTATTACAGTCTCTTCTATCGCTTGATTTTTTTTCACCCCTTGGTTCAACAGCACTGGCTGGATTTTATTTGCTTCCGTGGCGAAATCGGTGTTTTTTTTCTCGATATTTTGCTGTGCATTTTTACTAAACGAGCCAATGCCATACCCCATCCACACGGTGGTGAATTTGCTGCGGTTGTTTGGCAGCCCTTTTAGATTCCTTAAGACACTACTTCTTTCTTCATAGAGTGGTACAAAGAGTGCATCGCTCACACTATTCCAAAATTCATCGTAATAGATTTGTGCCGAAGAGGCGGCAGAAGCTGAAATACTTTGCTGCTTATGGGCAGAAAGGCTAAAGGGATTTTGAATCGAAGAAGAAGATATTTTCATTTCTGCGATGGCGCTGGAAATGGCTTTAAATTTTTCTTTCAGAGTTTCCCAAGTTTTTTGGGTTTCGGTGAAAATATGCGATTCTTTGCTCTGCGGATCATATTCTTTTCCGTATTGCTGATAGAGCATTGGATCTGATAACACTTTTTCTGAAAGTGCGTTTTTCTCATCCATAATGGTTTTCAATTCTTGCTCTATGTATTTTCCATTTTCTTCAGAACACGCCATTTTGCTCTGAGAAAATGGCTTTACAATCTTTTTAAAAATGACATCATCCCACGCCTTGCTCTGATTGTTAAATCGTACTGAAAGATCTTTTTCTCGTTTTTCTAGATCTTGCTGACGGGGTGTATTTACCAAGGTTTTATAATATGCATTCATGTTTTTCCCATAGAGGTTGAAACATCCGGGGTCCACTCCACTCTCTGCAATTTTTTGCGAAAGATTTTGAATTTTGGCTTGCACGCTTGCAAAAGGATCACTTTCAGCAAATGTTCCAAGTGTCAAGAAAAATGCCAATGCTAGTGTTATACCTTTTTTTATCATTGAATGGTAGTTTTACAGTTTCGGTTTGTTTTCATAATTTCTTCTACGGTGATGGTTTTCAAAAGTTCATTGATTGTCACAATTTTTGCAGCTGTTTGCTGATAAAACGGCTTAAGTACGTTATTGTATGAAATGCTTTTTTGTTCGTTTTTAGCTTCTGCTATTTCGGTGTTTATTTGATTTGTCACTTCCAGTTGAACACGCTCTGCATCTACTTTCGAGCAATACTGGGTGAGCAAATCACTAGACACTTCTTCATATTGAAAATGCTCCAACGCCTCTGGGCACGCCATCACAATTTGATTGTAGAGATTCGTATTCCTCTCGGCGATATCGTTTTTTCGCTGGTCCTCTTGTTCTTTTGCCTTTTGTTCGTCGCTTTTTTCGCCTTCGGTTTTGTCGGCAATGAGTGCTTCGTCATACACTAAAAACGGAAGGGGTTTTGCGATAATTGTAATTCGGCTGGTCACATTTTTAAAAAGATTGGCAATGGCGCGCAAAAAATATGGTTCCATAGGGTTTACATTAGGCGTGTTTTGTCCCAGTGTTCCCATCATTTTGTCAAGTGCCGTATTTGCCCGATCGATGTGGCATTCAGTACAGTTAAGATTTGAAACGCTTGCTGGTTTTGTCGTTGTTTTCATATCGATTTTTACGCAAATCATTTCATTACAAAATTCTGGAATGCAAATCCGTCCATAGAAAAATGATTTTTCTCCAGCGCCACATTTTTTCTTATTTTGGTATTTTCTGAGATCTGGATACGTTCCTCCTCGAAATTTATATCGATCATCCACAATATTCCCAAGGCTTGTCTCAAGGTTTGACCCAAGGCTTGTGTCGCTTGAGTTCCCAGTTGATCCATTTCCGTCTTTGAGCGTTGTATCCACTTTTCCAGAAAAACTATTTGGCACCATGCAAAATCCCGAAGGAAGTGGAGAGGTGGACGAGCTAGGAAATGGAGAAGAGGACGAGCTAGGAGTTGGAGTGTTGCTGATCGATGAAGAAGGACTAGGATGCGCACCTTCGGAGGTGGTGGGCAAAAGGGACAAACTAGGCTCTCCAGAAGGATTTTTCCCTTCATTCCCATCTTTTGGCAAAAAAGGGGATCCATTGGTAGGAACACTCATCTTATCTCCAAAAAACAGAAGATCGATAATATTTAAATCCACAACCAAGTCATACGCCTTGTTTCCCGTATCTTGCAGTGTTCCGTTCATAAATGCCTGAGATGCGATGGTGTTGTCATGCATTTCTTTTTCGGTTATCAGCTGGGCTTTTCGCTTTGCCACTTCCGAAATAATCATTTTTTTGCATTCTTGAACGGTAAAGAGATTGCTTTTTTTTGGACAATATTTATTAAGTAGGCAAGTATCCCCACAAGAACTTGGGTCTTCTGTCATCATTTTTTGCACTTCGGTAGCACTTGCTCCCAAATTTCCTCCCACATATTTTTGCGCTATCGAATCGAGTGCGGTGTAATTATTTTTAAAATCTGTATGCAGACTTTCATATAAATTCTCAAAATCGATAGTTTGGTTGGCCGCGGTGTTTTTTGTGGTTTCGGCCGACGCATGAAAAAATAGGGTGAATGCAAGCATTATCATTCCTATTATAGCCAATGCTTTATTGATGTGTTGATCCATAGTTATAAAATTTCGAAGGAATGATGACGACGTTATCCACAAAGTCCCACAACGCTTGATTGAATGGTTTTATTTCTCCAATCAAGCAAAGGAGTTGGCTATGCAATGGATAAAGCTCGTAATAGTATTCATAAAGCTGAAAACTCGATATTAATAATTTTTGACTAATAATGCGTTCTTGTTCCACTTGGTCTTTGATATTTTTTAATGTGTTGATTCCTTGAAGCATAGAGACTTCAGAGCCTCCCAGCTGAGGATGTTTTTCGAGATGTTGCAACGCACAGTCGTATTTCCGAAGTTCTTGCTGTGTTGTGTTGAGTATAGTGATACTATTCAAAGTTGCTGGAATGATAGACACATTTGCGCATTGTACGGTGTCGCTTTTGGTGTTTGCTTTTTCCAGTGCTTTGATGCTATCGGTAAATGTTTTTTTGATGAAGGAATGGTATGTATCCGAAATACGAGAAAATGTTTCTGCAAAGCCTATTCCTGCTTTTTTGTCATTTTCGATTTCTTTAAAATACGGATTCTCGTTTTGAATCGCATAGCAATAATCTGGTGTTGGGTCTGAATTGCTTACCGCTAGGCTTTGCAGGGTTAAAAAATTACCGAGCGCCAGTGCTGTCAGGATTGATGCACGAAATGTCATCGTTTACTTTTTTAAAATGAACAATAAAGGTTTGCACTTTTTCGATCAGAGTATCGAGTTTTTTATTGATATCGAGTAGCTTAAGGCTGATAAAGCTGTTGTTTTCCAAATTTTCTTCTTTGATTAATTCTTTTTTTGCATAGTTTTCGGTGAAGCTTTTTTTCAAACTTTGCATTCTTGCACACCTTTCGGCGATTTGTGAAGCCTCTTGTGTTTCGTTCACAAGCGCACATTTGGAAAGATCTGCTTTAAACATTTGCGAAACATCATTGATGCTGAATTCTGTTTTCCCATTCATCTCGCATTGATTGATAAGGAAAGACACTTTTTGATCGAGATGTTGATACATGGCATTGATCACAGTTGGGCAAATGGTGTCTAAATGGCATTGATAGGTATTGATATAGCTTTCGATATTCCCCGTGCTCGATTTTGCTACAGCAGTCATATCTGGCAACTCCAAAAGCTGGGCATAATGCGTTTGAAATTCATAATCGGCTGTATTAAACGCCTTTACCATTTCTTTTTCGCATTCGGTTATGCTTGGCTTATCGCCAATCGCATCTTCTTGCTGGGTCGCCTCTTCTGCATGCGATACCGAAGAAAACAGTAGTAAAAGAAAAAAAATCCCAGCAATTTTATTTTTCAATACATTCATTTTTTATGGTTTAACTCGTAATTCGTAATTTTTCATATCATTCTATCATTTCTCACTCTTTTTTGGTAGCCTTTTTTCGTATTCTCTTGAGCTTTTTTTGACTATTTCTTCTCTTCTTCGCTGGGCAAAAGAACATATTCAGTCTTTGGATGCCAAAATATTGGCAGAATCTGCTTTTTCTCTTTCCAAAGAACAACTCTTGATTTATTCGGATCGTGAAATTTCAGCAGATCAAGAATTGGTTTTTCGAACGATGGTTTTGCAAAGAAAAGATGGACACTCGGTTTCTGAAATTTTGGGAACACGAGATTTCTATGGACTTTCGTTTGATGTGACGAATGACGTGCTTACGCCTCGTCCAGAAACTGAGTTTTTGGTAGATTTTGCAAGAAATTACAATCGAACAGTTTTTCGGTTCATAGATGTAGGAACAGGTTCTGGCTGCATTTCTATTGCATTGGCAGCGTATCGAGATACGCCAATTATTGCTCTGGATGTTTCGGAAAAAGCCTTATTGGTTGCCAAAAAAAATGCGGAAAAGCATGCGGTGCTTTCGTCTATAAGCTTTCGGCAGTCTGATCTACTTTTTGCTGTTTCTTCTGCAGAGTTAAAATCCTCTGGAATTTTGGCGAATCTTCCGTATATTCCTTCAGGGGATGTTTTAGATGCAGAGGTGATGAATGGAGACCCTGCTTTGGCGCTTTTTTCTGGTGAAGATGGGCTCGACCTCTATCGTCGATTTTTCGCAACTCTTCCTGATGTTTTCGCCTTTTGTGCATTCGAGTTTCATCCACCGCAGCAATCGGAACTTGAAAAAATTCTGACAAAACACTTTCCCAAAAGACAGATTTTCTTTCATGCCGATTTGGCAGGAGATGTGCGGTTTGGTGTTATTGAATAATATTTTCAATTTTGCGGATTTTTCTTGATTATGATACTATGGGATGGCATTTATTTATTGCATTATGACAAAAGAATATAATATTCAAGATATGTTAAAATCCACTGTTGTTTCCTTTTTATAATCAGTTTGAAGTTTGAGGTGTATTGGCAGTGAAAGGGGAGTATGTGAAAGAGCGGTAATAATATCAGATTTTTTAAATTTTCTAGTGAATACGTTTGCGCTTGTGTTTGATTCGGTGTATGACCCTTATAAGGGGGTACTTGCTTATGTGCGAGTGGTTTCTGGGGAAATCAAAAAGAAGCAGAAAGTTCGATTTCTTGGAACGAAGACAGATATTGTCCCACTTGAGGTGGGGGTGTTTGCACCAAAGCCAACTCCAAAAGATGTTCTCACCGAAGGCGAAGTGGGATATATTGTGACAGGGCTCAAATCCACTCGAGAAGCAAGAGTTGGGGATACGGTCTATTCGGGAATGGAAGAAAATCCGGTACCACTTCCAGGATACAACCCCCCTAAGCCAATGATTTTTTCTGGTGTTTTTTGCAGTGAAGCGCAAGACTATCCAGCGCTCAGAGATGCTGTAGATAAACTTTCCTTGTCTGATTCTAGCTTTTCTTTTGAGCCAGAAAATTCTGGAGCACTGGGGCATGGGTTTCGGTGTGGATTTTTAGGACTTTTGCATTTGGAAATTGTACAAGAGCGATTGGAGCGTGAATTTGATCTTGATTTGATTGTGACGGCGCCTAGTGTTCGGTATGTTGTCTTGAAAAGTAATGGTGAAGAAATCACTATTTCTTCTGCAGCTGAATTACCCGATATGGGCCGAGTGCAATCGATTTCCGAACCGATTGCAAAAGTAGAAATTTTGTTTCCAAAGGAATATATGGGAACGGTGATGGATTTGATTTCCAAATCTCGAGGGATTTTTAAAAATGTGCAATATATTGATGAAAACCGTTCCATCCTCACCGCAGAAGTGCCGATGGCAAATTTGGTAGTTGATTTTTATGATCGCTTGAAAAGTGGAACGCAGGGATATGCTTCTATGAATTATGAATTTTTGGAGATGCGAAAAGATGCGTTGGTGAAAATGGATATTCTGATTGCAGGAGACGTTGCCGAACCTCTTTCTCAAATTATTCATAAAGACGAAGCCTTTTCTGCAGGAACTGCTATTGTGAAAAAACTGAAAGATGTAATTCCTAAGGCTCAGTTTCCCATTGCGTTGCAGGCATCCATTGGTGCACGTGTTATTTCTAGGGAAACTATTTCAGCGCTTCGAAAAGATGTGACAGGATATTTATATGGAGGAGATGTGACGAGAAAAAATAAACTCCTTGATAAACAGAAGAAAGGGAAAAAACGAATGAAGGCTTTGGGAAAAGTGAACCTTCCACAAGAAGCGTTTTTAAGTATTTTGAAAAGGGAAGAGTAGCCTTGTAAAAACACAGTAGTATTTTTTGTAATTTTCTAAAAAACATCGGAGCTTGGAAAATCATGGCAAGGTAGATTACCATTGCTTTTCTTGAATATCCACTTTTTCCCCTGTTTCTCCGGAGATCCACACCACTCGATTATCTCTTCTCCACCATGTGAGCTGGCGCTTGGCGTAGTTTCTGGTTATCTTCATCATCTTTTCTTTGGCTTCATCTAAAGAAATTACCCCTTTCAAGTATGCTGAAATTTCTGGCACTCCGTGTGAAATAAATACACTATCCATTTTTGGCATATCTGGATGCTGATGCAAAAATTCTCTTACTTCATCTACAACGCTGTTTTTTAGCATTATTTCATTTCTTGCATGAATGCGCGCATAGAGCTGCTCTCGTGGATAGGTGATTCCAATCATCAAAAACGAATAAGAAGGGGTTCCCTCTTTCGCATTTTCTGATTTATTCCCCTTTGCTTTGCAAATTTCCAGTGCACGAATGACGTATTTTTTATTATTTTTATGGAGTGCTTTGCATGCTTCTGGGTCTGTTTGCTTCAGGAGTTCCCACAATTCTTCATTTGATTTTTTCTGCATTTTTTCTCGAAAGGCTTCATCGGGCTCTACTCCCAATGAAAAATTTTTTGTCAAACTATTCACCCAAAGCCCAGTTCCTCCGCAAATAATCGCTACATTTTTTCGTTTTTGGATTTCTGAAATTTTTTCTTCCGCCATTTCTTTCCATTGTGAAACATTGATGGGATTTTCTGGGGATATGCTTTCAAACAAGTGATGAGGGACCCCTTGTCGCTCTTCTTCTGTTGGCACGGCGGTGAGGATTGGTAAACCTGAATAGATTTGTCTTGAATCGGCATTGATAATTTCTGCATTTTTCAAGTGCTTGGCAATGAGAATCGAAAGTGATGTTTTTCCAGAAGCTGTAGGTCCTAATACCACAATAACTCCTGTAGGATTGGCTTTGAGAAACGTATCACACCGATCTATTACCCAATCAAATTTCATGCTTTCCAAAAAAAAATCATTCTTTTATACTCTATATGATTTTTTTTGAAAAAAAAATGGGAACCTATTCCAGAAAATATTCTCGGCATTCTCGTTCATCTTCATTGTTTTTTTCTTCTAGCATTGGTTGGGTTATTGTATTTGGGGTAATTGCTCTCATCGGATATGCATCGTATGAATGGACGTATGCTTCAAATCTTTCCAAAACAGTTTCCGAAGAATCTCGGCCTCGAGAAAAATTTGAAATAGAAAAAGGGACAACGCTTTCATCGGTGCTTCAGCGTCTTGAGGAGAATAATTTCATAGTGTCTTCTTGGGCTGCCAAAACCTATCTTTCTCGAAATGAGTTAGATACAAAATTGGTAGCGGGGACTCACTATATTTCCTCAAGCATGACTATTCCTCAAATAATGCAAATCCTCACTTCTGCTCTGCAGACTGAAAAAATCACTATTCCAGAAGGCCTCAACTTGGAAGAAATGGATGAACGGTTGGCGAATAAATATGGATTTCGAAAAGGGGAGTTTTTGCTCTGCGTACAAAAGACGTGTGATTTTTCAAAATATTCTTTTTTGCCAGAAAATCGAGAACATTTAGAAGGATATTTTTTCCCATCGACTTATGAAATGATGCCCGATGAAAAATCGGCAGAGGTGTTGGCTGGGAAAATGCTCGATATGTTCCAGAAAAAAATGGAAATTATTGGATTGCGAAACAATAAGCGTTCGCTAGAAGATCTCGTTATTATGGCGTCTATTATCGAAAAAGAATCATCATCTCACAAAGGAGATGAATCGAAAATGATTTCTGGAATTTTATGGAATCGGATTGATCAAGGTATTCCGCTAGGAGCTGATGCGACACTTCGCTATGGTTTGAAAAATCCGACTAATGCCTTGAAGGTTTCCGAATTGCAAAGTGATAATCCATTCAATACTCGAATTAATAAAGGACTGCCACCGCACGCTATTTCTAATCCTGGAGAACATTCTTTGCTGGCTGCCGCTGCTCCTGCTCGCACTTCATATTTATTTTATTTGCATGACAAACAAAAACAGATTTATTATGCCATTACCGATACGCAGCATGAAGCGAACAAGGCGAAGTATTGTGGGGGAAGTTGTGAGTAATATGTAAGGAAGCTATTTCAGAAATGGCATAAAGTACCTTACAGAATATTCGTTATACATTTTACTTTCATAAATTTCTCTAGTATTTTATCATTAAAATGTAAGCATTTACTGCAATGCCAATATGTCTCAAGTCTATTAAATCAAATTAATATTTTTATATTTTTATGATTACTTACGGAATTTTTGTTATCATTCTTGCTGTATTTTTTTCTGCGCTAAATTGGTATTTTGATCAGCATAAAGATGCTTTCAAATGGTGGCGAAAACACCTAAAAAAACGAAAAAAAGTGTTTTGGTGGTTTTCGATTATTGCCATTCTTTTTTTATGGGCTATGCTGGAAGAAGCGTTTTCTGAGAATATTTTGAAAATTCTTTGGGCGATTCATGTGTTAGTTTTTCTGGGCTTTGTTTTGTGGTCTGGCTATCAAATATATTTCGATTACAAACGAGTGCAGAGAGCTATTTCTAGGAGAAAATAATTGTATTTTATGAATTTTTCTTTTCTCACATTCCCTTCTTATTCTGATGATAGAGGAATGCTTGTTCCCATTGAGTTCACAGAAAGTCTTCCTTTTGTTCCCAATCGGGTATATTTCCTCACTAAAACTCCAGAAAATACGACTAGAGGAGCACATTGTCATCATGTGGAAGAAGAAATTTTTGTGTGTATTGCTGGAAAATGCCGGGCATGGATTGATGCTGATGGGTCTGGGAAACAGGAAATTTGGCTAGATACTCCTACCAAAGCGATTTATGTGGGGAAATTATGCTGGCATGAATTTGATAGTTTTTCGGATAATGCGGTGCTTTTATGTCTTTCTTCGGTGCATTATATGCCAGGAGAAGGCAACTATGAATATTCCTACAATGCGTTTGTATCCCAAAGCAATTGAAAAACGGATCGAAGTGTGTTTGTCAAAGGCCTGCTTTCGATAAACACTCCTAGCCCTCCTTCTCGAAAATCGATAAGGGCAAGGGAGTCTTGACCGATAATGATTTCTGTCTCAAACATTGAAGAACTGGGAACGAAACGAGTTTCTCGGTTGCTTTCTGTATCAAGCGTTTGATAGTGCATTGTTCGTTGTGTTTTTGGAATTAAGACTTTGGAAAAGACATGCTTTGCTTTTTTTTCTTCAATAAATTCGGTTTGCAGAAAGTGCAAAATTTGGGGAGATATTTTTTCGAGTGTTAAAAAAGCCTGTTGGGTTGTGTTTGGCACCAGTGTTTTTCTGAATAGCGAAATAATTCCGTTTTCTCCTTCAAAAAAGGCTACTTTTGGCAAAACTCCTCCTGAGACTTTTTCCTGTTCAAGATTTTTCACCATCTCAATCATTTGAGTACATCGCTGCTCTTCGGCTTTGAGTTTTGTTTTCGCGTTATGTTCCAGCTGCTGGGAGTCGAACACTGCAAAAAAAGTTCCTCCTTTTTTGGGAATGGCGTATATGAGATCTTTTTCCTGTAATCGTTTGAGAGACGAAAAAACCGTCGTTCGATTTATTCCTAGTCTGGAAGCGATGGAGCTAGCAGGAAGTGCTCCCATTTTGTTGAGAAATCGAAATACTTGAAAATCGGTTTCGTTGATGCCGAGGAGGGATGAGAGGGTGGTAATAGGTGAAGGATAAAAGTTTTTTAGTGGGTATCGATTAGAAATCTTTCCAGCCTATCCATTGCTTCTTTCAGCTGCTCCATGCTGGCGGCATAGGTCATTCTGAAATAGCCTTTCCCGTTGCTTCCAAAAGCGCTTCCTGGTACCACTGCCAATTTTTCTTTTTTGAGAATAGCCTCGCAAAATTGCACATCATCTGCAAAGAATTTGGAAATATTCACAAAAATATAAAACGCACCCTGCGGAGGAATAAACGAAATCGGCATTTTCGAAAGCCGTTCCACACAATAGTCTCGTCGTTTTTTATATTCTGTTACCATTTTTTTCACGTCTTTTTGGCTTCGTCGCATGGCTTCCACTGTGGCAAGCTGAGAAAGCGAACATGCACACAGCGCTGCATATTGATGAATTTTTGTCATTCCTTCAACAATCTCTTTTGGTCCGCATGCCCATCCAATTCGAAATCCTGTCATGGCATGACTTTTGGAAACTCCATTAAAATATAAAGTTCGATCTTTTATTCCTTCAATATCCATTATACTGACATGTGGCGCTGAAAAACTGAGAGCTTCATAAATTTCATCTGAAAAAATGAAAAAATCATGCTTTATTGCAAGGTTTGCAATATGTTGTAAATCTTCTTTTGAAAAACAGTTTCCAAGAGGGTTTCCAGGAAAATTGAGTACGATTCCTTTTGTATTTTGAGGAATAGTAATTTCTCGAATTTTAAGCGGATTATAAAGCTCCACCCTTCCTCTTGCCAAGGTGATAAGTGGTTCATACATCACATATCCAGGATCTGGCACAAGCACCACGTCGCCTTCATTCACACATGTTCGGAATGCCAAATCCATCCCTTCTGAAACTCCATTGGTGATAAGAATTTCACTTTTAGGATCCCAAGAGGCTTGTGGCATTGTTTTGCTGATTTCTTCGCGCAATTCCAAAAGTCCTGCATTGGAAGTGTAAGACGTAAATCCTTTTTCAAGTGCAAAAATCGCACTTTCACAAACATTCCAAGGGGCTGAAAAATCGGGTTCCCCAACTCCCAAAGAAACGACATCGGGTCCCGCTGCAAGCACGAGGTCAAAAAATCTTCTAATCCCAGAAGGCTTGAGTGCAGAAACGGTGGAATTAAGTGAAGGCATATGGATATATAAGATAAAAATGTAAGGGACTCTGCGAAAATAGTGAAAAAATATGATCAGATTCTTCTTTTTTCGAGATTTTTTTCTATCCTGCTCGACTCTACTCCTTTTTTTCAAAAAATCCAATATTCTCTCTTTCCCAATTTTTCAAAAATCTGTAGACTTTTGAAAGTGTGGATTTTTTTTGGTGGAGGTGATTTTTTTGTGAATATTATGCAGATTTCTGACTTTATATCTTCTGGTTTTCGGGAGGAATTTCCTCATCACTATTGGCAAAGCACGCTGTGGGAAAAGGCAAAACAAGAAAGTGGATGTCGAACGTTTCGATTTGAAAATAGGAGTGCTTCCACTCTGGTAATCGAACGAAAACCACATTTTCTCAAGTTTTGGAAAAAGACCATGTGGGAAATTCCTCGTGCGCCCGTTGGGTCACTCAAAGATTTTGAAGCATTGCTCAAAATGGTTTTTGATGCAGCCGTTCAAAATGGCGTGCTGTGGGTGAGGGTGTATCCGCCGTTTGGAAATGATGTGGTGTGGGATCGGTTTTCTGAATCGTTTTGGCAAGGGCTTCAGATCAAAACAGCGCCAGAGATTTTTCCAATCCACACACTGATGCTTGATCTCACCTTGTCGAATGATGAACTTCTTGCTCAGATGAAGCCGAAAGGACGCTATAACATCCGTCTTGCTGAAAAAAAAGGAGTGGTGATTCGAGAAGAAAAAGATATTAAAAATTTTTGGAAACTGATGCAGGAAACTGCCAAGCGTGATGGATTTACTTCGTGCAAAAAGCACACCTATGAAGATCTTCTCAAAGTCTTTAGAGAAGATGCATTGCTTCTGAGTGCTTTTTCGCCAGAAGGTGATTTGCTCGCTAGTAAGATTTTTACCATTGCTGATGAATTCGCAGTGTATAACTATGGCGCGTCGTCTTCAAAAAACCGGCAGTATATGGCGCCCTATTTGCTTCAGTGGAAAGCAATGGAATGGGCAAAGCAGCGGGGCGCAAAGGTCTATGATTTTTTAGGTATTTCTCCGGAAGATGATGAACGCCATAAGCTTGCTAGTGTTGCTGATTTTAAATTGAAATTTGGAGGTGAGAGGGTTGTGTGCGATGAGGGAATCGATTTTTTCTTGTAAAATTGGGTATATTTTGGTTCTGCAATAATAAAATAAATTTTACATTTTTATAGAATAATGAATTTTCTTATTTTTCCGAATACAACACAATGGCTTCTAGTGCATTGCAGGTTTGCAGTTTCCCATTATATTTTTCTCCATCGAAGTTTAAAAGATATAAAAGTATCTTTCCTTGTTCATTTTCTATTTGTATATATTCTGGAGAAATAAGGGGTTGCGCTTGAGGTGTTCCATCTATTTCAGAAGCAATAATAGAATTATTAGAAATGGAGTTCATGTATTCGCTTATATCAATTTGAAGATCTTGTTTTAGTGTTAAGAAAATTTTATCATCCCGAAATTGTAGAATTTCTCGACAAGATGTATTAGAACTTTTTTTTATATGCGCTATATGTTTATATGATGCAGTGTCCCATGTTTTTATCGTTTCTTCATTTCTATAAAGCCAAACAGATTCTGTATTTTCTCCCCATTTATTTACATTGATTTCTGATTTATTTAATAATCCCAATTTGACCTTATATTCAAGGGAGTAATCCCACTCATATGGATTTTGGAGATCTTTTCCAAAATTTTCATCAAGCGAAAGCGCTGAAATATCTTTCAATGTTTTCAGGCTGTGATCATAAAATAAATACCCTATTTGATTATGCAGAAACGAAATATCATCTTCTGAATATTTGGGCTTTTCATTGGGGAATACAACTTTTCCATTTTCAACAAGATTATATTTTGCCAACACTTCCAAAAATCTATTCGTTTGAGAAGTGAGAGAAATATTTTCTGCTCCCCACGGTCCAAAACTTCCCAGCGTGAAGAGCAATGCGATCAATACTACAGGAATCCGAATAGTAAAAATTTTTCGAAAGCCCCATAATGCTGCTACCACAAAAATCCAAACAGCAAGCATAAGCCCAAAATATCTGTTTTCTGTCACTCCATATGTATCAATTCTGATCCACACGCTCCATGCCATAAGCACTGCCTGCGGAAGCAAGAGAACAGAAAATGCTTTCGAAATCCATGCAATCCACGAATGGGTTGCCCTGAGTGAATCCAGCATGTAGAGCATGAAGAGTACGAGCGCTGAAAATCCTGCAATAAATCCTGCCAAAAATCCATTTGGCAACGCTTGTTCCCAAATAATTTTCCCAGTATATCCATACATTAGGAGCACATATCCTACCGAAAGCGGAAGCAAGATATACAGTGAAAAAATCTTTCCAAAGGAAGAAGGCGTAAGAGAACTGTTATCAATGTTTTGCTTTGGGAAAAACGAAAGAAATGTAAGGCTCGAAATGCTTCCCACAATGGCAAACCATGTTTGTGAATAGAGATTGCTTGGAATAAAAACCCCAAAAAGATTTTCTAGTGCGGCATATAGCAGTATCATTCCGATAAAAAAAACTGCTCCAGAAAAAAAAGCTGCCAGTATTGAAAAAATTACTTGTTCACTTACCCTCCAAAGCCGATTAATCAGTTCTTCTTTTTTTGAAAATCCGAAAACAACAGAGCAAAAAAGAAGGCTGAGGGTCCAAATGGCATATTGTACAAACAAAAAACTTCCTTGCTGACCATTCCAAAGACTCATCGCCGATACCGCTGCCAGAAGAAACGACGCAATGATCCACAGCCAATGCAGCCAATGAAATTTCTTACCATACTGCTCTGCTATTGCCGAGCCACACAGCTGCAATGCATAGAGCAGCACTGCCGAAAGCACCAAGGAGAAGGGGAATACTTCGGAACTCTCTGCTTCTACAGCAATTATTCCAAGAACAGAAAAAATCACTCCGGCTAGTGTTTCGAAAGGGAAACGAAGAATTGTTTTGAAGAAAGAGGAAAATGAAAAATTTGTAATCATATAATTATAGTTAAGGAGCCTCTGCGAAGCACACTAATTTTTTTATAAAAAGAGGGGATGTACAAATATTCTCTCTTTTTTGTCTTCATTCCTGCAAAATAGGTGTTTTTGAGAGATTTTAGATCAATAAAGAGGTTCAAAAGTCTAAAACCCTTTACACTTCAGGAGTCATATAGAAATTAGAAAGCATAGCTAGAAAATTTCATTATATACTTCTATGCTTGAATATATTTTTTAAAGTTGTGCCAAAATATCATCAGGGTTGATTTGTGCCTGCGCTTGAGCTTCCGCCCTTTGGGCTTCTTCTCGTCTTTTTCGTTTTTCTTCTTCCAGTCGGGTGATATCTGCTTCGCTCAGCTGCACAGGTGCTGGCTTTGCTCCATATTTAGCTTCTATTTCTGCGAGTTTTTTCACCTCTGTTTCCAAGATATTTCTCAGTTCTGTCACTTGTTCTTCGGTCATAACGGGAAGTACCTGCAGCCAATAATTCCGCTCTTGGTTGTTCATCGATTTACTTTCCAAGATCATCTTCGTCAAGTCGGGGAATCGGGTCTTGGTTTCATCAGGAATGATAACCTGAATGGGGTCTTGTGTTGTGGCGGTAGCGCCTGTGGTTATATCGTCTGCCATATAATTTTTTACAGTAAGCATTCTTATTGTATCGTTTTTTTAATTTTTTTCAAAAGAATTTATTTGTAATTTTGAAAGAATAGATTTTCTTGCTCTTATGATTTTTTTTTGATACCTTGCCCTCTACGTGTTTTCTAAAATGGTTTCATGAGTGAATATATTAACGTGAAGGGTGCAAAGACTCATAATTTGAAAAATATTGATGTATCAATTCCTAAAAATACTCTCACCGTTATTACGGGAGTTTCGGGGTCCGGAAAATCTTCTTTGGCGTTTGATACTATTTTTGCTGAAGGGCAAAGACGATATGTGGAAAGTCTTTCTTCGTATGCTCGGCAGTTTTTGGGGGTAATGGAAAAACCAGACGTGGAGGATATCAAAGGGCTTTCGCCTGCCATTTCCATCGAGCAAAAAACTGCTTCCCGAAGTCCTCGATCGACTGTTGGAACAACTACCGAAATCTATGACTATCTTCGCCTTCTCTACGCCAAGATTGGAATTCCGCACTGCCCATATTGTGGTGAAGCGGTAAAAAAAACAACCGCCTCTGAAATCGTTAACTTCATTGCCAAGTTTCCAATTGGTACCAAGCTGATGCTTATGGCGCCGCTAATTCGAGGGAAAAAAGGGGAGCATTCCAAGGTGTTTGAAGATATTAAGAGAGATGGATTTTTGCGATATCGAGTGGATGGAGAGCTGTTTACTGTAGCGCAAGATCCTCCCAAACTTGATCCGAAAAAAAAGCATACTATTGAAATTATCGTTGATCGTATTGCTGTTTCTGATCTTGGGGAGCAGTTTCAAGAGCTCTCTTCTGGTGAGAAAATCGAAGTGCCAAATTCTGATCGGGCTCGGGTTTCGGATTCTGTGGAGCTTTGTCTTAAAAAAGCAGAGGGACTTATCACTATTTTAAATGTAGATGAAAACACCGAAGAAACCTTTTCTCAAAATTTTGGATGTTCGAAGCATGGCGCTGTTATTCCAGAAATTGAACCGAGAAGTTTTTCCTTTAATTCTCCTTATGGAGCCTGCCCTGACTGCCATGGAATGGGGAAGAAATTGCAGGCAATTCCCGAACTTATTATTCCCAACAAAAAATTATCACTAGCTGAAGGTGCGGTGGTGCCTTGGGCAATGGCAAACACGGGAAGCTGGTATATGCGGATTCTTGATCAGGTAGGGAAAAGTTATGGATTCACGCTGGATACACCGATTAGCAAATTCACTGAAGAACAGATGAATGTGCTTTTTTATGGAACGGGTGATCAGACCTACGACGTGACGATGCTGACTGATCGATTTGAAGGGGAATATTCGGCAAGGTATGAAGGAATAATTTCCAACCTCGAACGGCGATATTTGGAAACCGATTCAGAACACGTGCAAAAAGCGTTGGAAAAATTTATGGAAGAAAAAGAATGTCCTGCGTGTAATGGAGGTCGGCTTCGGAAAGAGTTTTTGGGTGTCACCATTCAGGACAAAAATATTATTGATACGACTGCACTTTCGGTGGATGAATGTATCACGTTTTTTTCATCGGTTGCTAGCACTCTTTCTGCCTCTCAAGCCGTTGTTGCCAATCCAATTTTGGAAGAAATTCTTGCACGGCTTTCATTTATGAAAAAAGTAGGACTTCCGTATCTCACGCTTAACAGAAGCGCTGATACTCTTTCGGGAGGAGAAGCACAGCGGATTCGTCTTGCTACGCAAATTGGATCAAAGTTGGAAGGGGTTTTATATGTTTTAGACGAGCCATCGATTGGCCTACACCAAAGAGATAACGAACGACTCATCGAAACCCTTCGAGAACTGCAGCAATTGGGGAATACGGTGCTTGTGGTGGAGCATGACGAAGATACCATGAAAGAGGCAGATTATCTGATTGAAATTGGACCAAAAGCTGGGAAACAAGGAGGAAGAGTGGTGAATGCTGGTGTGCCAGAAGAGTTTTTGAAAAACACTGATTCCACAACGGCTGATTATCTTTCTGGTCGAAAAAAAATAATGCTTCCCATCACTCGATCAAAGGGGAATGGGAAACAATTGAAAATCCAAGGAGCTCGGCATCATAATCTTAAAAATATTTCAGTGGATATTCCGCTGGGGTGTTTTGTTGGAGTGTCTGGAGTTTCGGGGTCTGGAAAATCTTCTCTTATTAACGGAATTTTGGCTCCATCGCTTCTCAATCAGCTTAATAAGGCAAAGCAGCCAGTGGGGGAGCATGATGCGCTTTTGGGTGTAGAACATTTAGACAAGGTTATTGTGATCGATCAAAGTGCGATTGGAAAATCTCCAAGATCTAATCCTGCCACCTACACAGGCGTGTTTGATGATATTCGAAATCTCTTTGCAGAATCGAACGAATCAAAATTGCGAGGATATAAATCTGGTCGGTTTTCGTTTAATGTGAAAGGAGGGCGGTGCGAAGCCTGCCAAGGAGATGGAACAAAAAAAATTGAAATGCATTTTTTGCCAGATGTGTACGTCACATGTGAAGTGTGCCACGGAAAGCGGTATAACACCGAAACATTGGAGGTGAAGTGGAGAGGGAAAAATATTGCAGAAGTATTGGAAATGACGGTTTCAGAGGCAGTTGAATACTTTGAAAAGATTCCTTCCATCAAGAAAAAAATGGAAACACTCGAAAATGTTGGGCTGGGATATTTGCAGCTTGGGCAAAGTGCTACTCAGCTTTCGGGTGGGGAAGCGCAGAGGGTCAAGCTTTCCACGGAACTTTCCAAACGATCTACAGGGAAAACATTTTATATTCTCGATGAGCCGACAACAGGGCTTCACTTTGAGGACATTCAAAAACTTTTAGAAGTGTTGCAAGAACTTGTGAAAAAAGGGAATACTGTGCTCGTTATCGAACACAGTTTAGACGTATTGAAATGCTGTGATTATATCATTGATATTGGACCAGAAGGAGGGCAAGGAGGGGGAACGGTAGTAGCGACAGGAACCCCAGAATCAGTTGCGAAAAAAGCCGAATCGTATACAGGGAGGTTTTTGAAAAAGTATTTATAGTCGGTTTCTGCAAAGGGAGCCTCTGCGTCTATCGTTAAACGGTTAAAAACCTTTCTTTTTCCTCACAAAACTTATCAAGATTATCTACTATAATCATGTTGTCATCAGTTCTAGGATCGGAAAAAGCAAAAAGTTGAGTTGTTTTTAAATTATTAGTTTTGATAAGGATTTTTTGTTGATAACCATTTTTTTCACAGGCTTGAAGTAAAGATTTTATTGCAATTTCTAAAGTTTCATTTTCCTTTTGTATCCTTACGGGAATTGGCTTAAATGATGTTGTTGTTCTTAAAAACCCATCAATTCCTTTATTTCTTTGAACGGGGATAACATGTAAACGATTTAAAATTTCTGTAATTTTCGGATCTTGATTTATATAAGACTCTTTTCCATTTCTCAACAAATTAGACTCTGTTTTGATAGGATTTTTTAGTCTTTGTTTTGCAAGTTCTATCGCTTCTTCTGATTGATCTAGTCCAATATATTTTCTTTTTAAAATTTGTGAAGCGACAAGTGTTGTTCCACTTCCACAAAAAGGATCTAAAACCATATCTCCTTCATCTGTAACAAGTTTAATAATTCTTTCTAAAAGGAGAATTGGTTTTTGTGTTGGGTAGCCAACTCTTTCTTTCGCTTTAGGATTTAAATATGGAATTTCCCATACATCAGAAAGGGGGACTCCTTTTTTTTCTTCCATAAGCTCAGCACTTCCATTTTCAGAAGTCTTATAAACTGTTTTCCCGTTTTCATCTTTCATTCTTTTTTGAAAAATTTGGTCAAGGTTTGTCGTTGGAGAATAGTCGGTATAAACAGGATTAAATTTAAAATCAGCAGTTTTGCTATAAAAGAAAATAACTTGATGAGCATTTAAAAGACCTTTTTTTGCATTAGACCACCTTTTATATGACCAAATAATTTCACTTTGAAAATTTTCAGTTCCAAAAACTTCATCGAGAGCAATTCTTAAATAATGTGAAGCTGAACGATCACAATGAAGGAAAATACTTCCAGTATTTTTCAAAACCTTTTTGCATTCTTCTAACCTTTCTTGAATATAATTTTTGTAAGTAATTATATTATCCCAGCTATCTTCAAAAGAATATTTTTTATTTTCCTTATTTTTAAGAGTTTGTGTTTTTTGGGTGAAAAAAGGCGGATCAAGATATATCAAATCAACAGAATTTTGCTCTATTTTTTGCAATTCAGTTTTACAATCTCCATGTATTAGCATAATTATTTAGTTTAGAAATACATTTATTCTTCTGTTTTTTCTTTTGCTATATCTTCAAGAATTCGTAATAAATCAACTCCTGTTTCTTTTTTGATAAAATTCCAAGCACCATCTCCAAAATAACATTCTCCATCTACACCTGCATAAACAGTTTTTAATGTTTCTTGTATTCTTATTGATTGAATTCTATTTGGATAATAAAACATAATACGAATTGGCTTATATCCAGCATTTTTAATATTTTGAACTCTAGTATGTTCTTTTGTAATATGATCTCCGTCTGTTGTTGCATCTCTCCATTTAATTTCGTAAGCCTTATTATTTACTAGACAGTCTATTTCAAAAGTATTTGGTCTTGTTCCAATTTTGTTAGGAATTTTTACTTTTCTTTGAGCATTTTTAAATTTTTCTTCAAAACATAAAATTGTTGCTTCTTCTAAAAATGAACCAGCATATTTATAAAGAAAACGACCTTTATTTTGATAAACATCAATAAGTTTTCCCTCGTTTGTAGCTACTCCTAAAATTCTATAAAGCAAGTAATGAGAATTATTATCTTCTTCCATTTCTGCAACTCTTTCATCCATTTTTTCTTTTAGAGTTTTAGAATAGGTATTTGCTAATTCAATAATTTTTTCTTTTATAGTCATAGTTTCAAAAAAGTTATCAATTAAAGTAGCATCTGAATAATACAAGAAAAGAAATAAAAGAGTAAATTTTTTGTAAAGACGGAATCCCTTCCACCCTCTGATTTTTCCCACTTTAGACACAAATTATTTGACAGACCCCAAAATCCTTGGGAATTTCTTTGGAATTTATGCCTCCTTATTCTCCAAATCTTTG
>CAZHIF010000010.1:19048-26763 GCA_964532505.1 uncultured Candidatus Peribacteria bacterium | reverse complement strand
CCCACCACTTTACACCATTCACACTCCTCCTTTCCACAGCCCAAAAACTGCCCTTGCATAATCATGTGATACGCCGTTTTGATCTGGTTTTTTACGATTTCTTTTTCTTCATCGCTCACAAAAAATCGTTTTTCAAAGCCATCTGATGACTCGACAAAATCAAATACTCCTTCAGAAAATGTTCCAACATTCCGCACATCCGTTTCGAGCAAAATAGCATAAAACACCATTTGTCGCCAATAATCCCCTCCTAAAAAATTATTTTTTTCAGAAGGCGTTGCAAGCTTATCCGCAGCTTTTTTTGGATTTCCTGTTTTATAATCAATCACTCGTATTTTTTTAGGCTCCACAAAATCAATTCGATCAAACCGTCCAGAAAGAGGAATCCCTTCTAAATAAGATTTTACTGAATATTCGATTTTAAAATCTTCCAGAGGCAGAGAAGTAAGTTTTTTGTGAAAATAAACAGGAAGCACGTCCTTTCCATGCCGCAAAAACTTTTTATATTCTTCTGGCGAAAATCCAAATCGATTTTTCTCCATAGCTATCTCAAAAGCTTCCAAGAAAACTTTTTCAGATTTTTCTACACTTTTAAAATACTGTTCCAACGCTGAATGCACTGCGCTTCCAAAGCTCGAATGCTGAGATTTTGCAGCAGGAATCCTCAAAAGATTTTCATAATAGAAGGATACAGGACATGCGAGAAACTTATTCAAATGCGTGGCACTCATTACATATCCTTCCAGAAGGGTGTCCAAAAAGGGTTTATCAAAAAGTAGTGAAGAATGTCGTGAAGGATTTTCCTCAAACAAACGAGCCTGCATATCCATCACCTCCTCTTCGCTAAAATGATGGGGAACAGGAGAAATGAGCTCAGAACATTCGGAGATAAAAACCGAAGGATCTTTTTCTGCACCGTTTAAATCATTTTCTGAATACGAAATCTGCAAATATTTTTTGGCCCGTGTAATCGCCACAAAAAAAAGCCGACGTTTTTCTTCCAAAAAATTCCCAACATTAGAAAGAGTAAGTGTATCAGGAAAAGAAAATCCATCGCTTCGGCGCGAAGTATCCCATATTTTTTTCTCCACACCCACCAAAAACACATGCTCAAACTCAAGCCCTTTAGAAGAATGAGCGGTTACAAACTGCACTCCATCGGCATAAGATGATGTTTTTTGGATGGAAAGCTTGAGAGAATGCTGCCTCATCCGAGAAAGCGCCGAAAGAATATCTCCCAAAGAAGTATCTGGATCTTTTTGGAGCATGTCTTTGGCAAATGAAAAAAACGATTGAAGACTGCGAAAAAAAAGTGAACGATCTTCATGTTCTAGTGCATAGTTCAAAATATTGGTTTTTTTCAAAACCGCCTCCAAAAAGCCCAAAAAAGAAGAAGAAAACAATTCCTGTTCTAAAAAAGCAATCGTATCAAAAAGCTTTCTCAAAGAGCTTTCAGGTGGACTCTGCTCCAAAAGCGTTTTGAAAAAAACAGGACATTCTGATGTTCGGCGAGCAAGTGCTATATGCTGAATCTCGGAAAAAGAAATTGAAAACCATGGGAAATGGAACATGGCAAAAAGCTTATCTTCTGCTGAAAAAGGATTTTTATGCTCTTCCCAAAGATATTCGAGCATCGTGATAAGATTTTTGACAATCGGCAATTCCAAAATATTTACCTCCTGCTTCACCCGCACAGGGATTTTCTCTATCGAACACATCTTGAGCAAATCTTCCACCTGTGCATGATTTTGATAGATCACCGCCACTTCGTTCAAATTTACCCCAGATTCTTGCAATGCTTTGAGGTGCTGAAAAACACCAAGGGTTTCTTGAAGAGGATTCGCATACGAAATGAGGTTGGGGGGTGGATTTTCGGTATTTAAAAATCGATGATGGCACGCCGTAAGATTTTTTTGTAAAGTCGGCAGTTCATGGGTCAAGCGTTCTGTGTTTTTGCTGATGATGTGCTGCGCCAATGCCAAAATATTAGGCGAAGAGCGATAGTTTTTATCAATGCTCACCACTTCGATATCAGACGAATGCTGTTGCCAAAAGGACACAATATTACGCATGTTTGCACCCTGAAAACGATAGATCGACTGATCATCATCCCCCACTACAAAAATATTTGGACTTTCCCAAAAAGATGTGAGAAGGTCTACCACTTTTTTTTGCGATCCATTCGTGTCTTGAAATTCATCTACCAAAATATACAAAAACCGTTCTTGATAGCGAGCCAGTAGCATTTCATTCGTTTCAAAAGCATGAATAATCCACTGAATCATGTCTTGAAAATCATACGCGCCACGTGCCTTCAAAGCCGATTGATAGAGTTCAAAAAGCTCAACTCCCGAAAGCAATTTTTTCATCTTTTCATGTTCTGCATCAATGTCTTTTTGCTTCACATCTCCTTTTTTGTAGCCAGCTCTTGAAACTTTGTAGATAAAAGCTTCCCGATTTGGCAGATCGTCTAAATATTCTTGCACTTTTTTTTGAATATCTTCTTTTTTCCAGTTTTCTGCTTTGATGGTGGAAAAAAGAGATAAAAGCTGCTTTGTGTAATGGTATCCACTTTTTTTGAACAAAGGATTCGAAGTCGAAAGCCCGTCGATGATATTGTCTACCAGCTCATGCTGCTCCAGCTCTGAAATGTTTTCTGCATTTTTTATACCAAAAATTTCAGGATTTTCTTGAATCACCTGATTGCAAAAGCTATGAAATGTGTGAATCTGCACCGAATGCGCACTGGAACCTATAAATTCTAAAAGTCGTTTTCGCATCGCCACCACACCAGCGTTCGTATAGGTGAGGCACAAAATATTTGCAGGCTTAATATCCACCTGATTTTGGAGAATATTTGCAATCCGCGCACCCAACGTTTCAGTTTTCCCTGTTCCAGGGCCAGCAATCACCATCACAGGTCCTTCGATCGTCATCACCGCTTTTTGCTGCCCTTCGTTCAGCTTGGCAAGACGAGAGAGAAAAGAAGAAGAAGAAGGAGGAGACATGAGGGTTACAAATTACAAGTTATTTTTTCATTATATCTTTTCATTATTCATTATTCTCTATTTATTTTTCCCCGTTTGCTGTTTCAAAAACTCATTCCACATTCTCGTCGTTTCACTCTCTTTATCCTTCGCTTCTTTCGCTTTTTTCTTCTGACTTTCTTCGATCTTAGAAATTCGGTAATTAGCAATTATAAAAATAAGTAACAGTACAAAAACCGAAATCTTGATCCACCAAGGAGAATCGATAAAAAACCATGTAACTCCAAACGCAATAGATTCATTGAGATTATGCGCAGCATTTCCAACCCATTTCAGAAATGAACTATTGAAATATGGCTTGGCGGCATCCCAGACAAACAAATACATAAGAATGAGGAACAAGGCTGCCACGGAAACCGTCCACAAAAAGAGCTTATTAGCATGAGTTATAAGGTCTTCATCCATTTTTTTTCCAGACTCCACCCAATAGATCAGCAAGAAAAAAGTGAACGACCAAAGCACCAACACCGCCGCCAACACCCGTTGCCCTGTAAGCGTCATCACTAATGTTTCGGCTCCCAACGCCACCAAAAACTTGGGAAGAAAGTGAAAAAATGGGATCCGAGAACAAAATCTGGTGAACCACATATACCACCGAAAAAGAAAATTCTCTTTCTCGGTATGCTCTTCTTTGGAAAACAGCTTGTGAAAATGAAACGGAGTGGTGGCAATACTCAACATTTTTCGCCACAACGGCACTTTTTTTGCCTCAATCAATTCCTCATTTTTCTTTTGAAGATATCGATAGCTAAAAAAAAGAATGATAGCGGGAATCCCCAGAAACACTACCACCGAAAAAGTATTTACAAATGAAGACGACATAATATGAAATACGCTGAATCAACCGAAAATGTTCTAAAGACGAATATATAAAAGACTACAAGAAAAAACAATTTAATTTTTCCTTGCATTTTGGAACTCGATGTAAAATCTGATATCATACTTCATGATTATTGTTTTTGAAATATGAATATCGTTTTTTTCGGAACGCCTGAAGTTTCGTGCAGTGTATTAGAAAAAATATTGGCAGAAAAAAACATCACTGTGAAAGCCGTGGTGACAAATCCTGATGCGCCCGTAGGAAGAAAGCAAGTGATCACCCCAAGCCCTATAAAAATGCTCGCAGAAAAATATCATATCCCTGTGCTAACTCCTTCTTCGGCTTCGGATCCTGATTTTCTAGAAACATTAAAGTCATATGCTGCAGACCTTTTTATCGTCGTGTCATATGGAAAAATCCTTCCGCAAACACTTCTGGACATTCCAAAAAAAGGAGCCTATAACCTACACTTTTCTCTATTGCCCAAATATCGAGGAGCATCCCCTGTGCAGGCGGCTATTGTAAACGGAGACATTTGCTCTGGGATCACTATTTTTCGAATCGTTCCAGCACTGGATGCAGGAGATATCGTGGTGCAAATCCCTCATAATATAGCACATAAAACAACAGCTCAATGCCTGCAAGAAATGAGCCAAGTAGGAGGAAAAGCCATGGTGGAATTTATTACGCACTACAATGCATATCCGCACATTCCTCAAGACAAAACAAAAGCAACCTTTTGCAAAAAAATCGAAAAACAAGATGGAGAAATAATCCCACAAAAAATGACAGCATCAGAAATCTACCAAAAATTTTTGGCATACACCCCGTGGCCCGGATTGTATAGCTTTTTGGAAGATGGGAAACGCATAAAGTGGACAAAATTGGAGCCAGTAGAAAAAATCAAAACTTTCAACGTCGGAGAAATGTGGGAAGAAGGGGCAGAAGTGTTTTTGCAAACGTACTCTGGAGTGTTGAAAGTGATAACAATTCAATTGGAAGGAAAAACCCAAAGCCCAGCGAGAAAATTAAAAATTAAAAATTATCCCTAGTATGTCCAAATCTTTTTTCTCTGGAGATATCGGAAAAACCATATTGAGAATACTATCGTAAATAAGAAAAAACTACCCACAACAATCCAAAACATATATGGATTTTCTTCAAAATGATTTGGAACATTCATTCCATAAAATCCACTCAGCAATGCTCCAAATGTTAATACCGCACTTGAGATATTGGCAAGAAGATCAAAACGAATAATAGAGTTTCGAATAGTTGTCATTTTGAGCGTGACAATTTCGAGAGTATCATCAATATTTTCCTTTTTTTCTTCTATTTTATGAGAAATCTCCATGATCTGTTCTAATATATTTTCCAAAATAGATTCGATAACCTCGGTATCGATTTCTGCTTTTTCTTTTTTAGAAATATGCAGTGCTAAAATTTCATCTTCATCATCCAATACTTCGTCCAGTGAAGCTTGAAGTTCTTGAACAGAACGGGCAATGCGAGAAGTTTCTTTTTTCATAGAAAGAAGCTTTTCGAAATTTACCTCGGTGGGAAGATCGGATGTTTTTCTTAAAAGTTTTTCAAGGCGTCTTTCGAAGCTTTCAAAATGTGCTAAAATGCCTTGAATAACAAATTCGAACCCTACTTCAAGTACTAAAAATTCAAAAGGGATACCTGTATTCTCTGGAGGAGTATTTGAAATTTTTACCATTACTTCATTTACAAAATTTTTCACCTGATCTTCTTCTGAAGGCAAATGAAAAAAATAGGCTTTATCTTTCCCAACACACATTTTGATAGTTCCCATATTTACCACAATCCCAAGCCCCCGAACAGATACGGTATAAAGCTGTTTTGGCATAAATACAGGACGCAAATCTCGTGGATGCATCTCAAATTCCTCTGCTAATTTTTTTTTATTCACCCCTTCTGCTGAAATACTCCCATCGGCGGTGATTTTATACATTTCCATAAAAATAATGAAATATTAATAATTGAAAATAAAAAGTATAATATTTATTTTTTCATTGCACCAAGTATAGCAAAAAAAAGAAAAAAAAGGTATTGGATTTTTTCGCCATTCCAGTAGACTGAAGTAAAAAATTATGAATGACGAATTTCAAATGACAAATGAAATGAGAGTTATTCAATATAAATTATTTGTTATTAGTTGTTTTATGAGCATAGAATTTGATATCAACGAAACCAGATTTTTCTCTAGCAAGGCCGGAATGGGCTTTGCGCAAGGAGTGGTCGATTCTCTTGGAGTTTCGCTTTCCCTTCTCAAAGTTTCCACATTTTCGTGTGGAGAGATTTATGTGAGATATGAAGAAAGCATTCGGGGAAAGCATGTATTCATTTTTCATACCATCCGAACAGGAAATGTGAACAATGATTTTGTGGAACTTTTTTTGCTATGTTCTGCTGCCAAGCAAAGCTTCGCCAAAAGCGTGCATGTGGTAATTCCTCATTTTGGATATGCTCGGCAGGATAAAATCCACGATCCAAGAGAAACCATTTCTGCTAAATTAATGGCTGATTTACTGGTGAAAAGCGGAGCTGATCATGTCATTACTTTGCACTTACATTCCGATCAAACGCAAGGATTTTTTGATGTGCCAGTGGACAATGTAAGTTCGCAAAAAATGTTTGTGGACTACTTTAAAGCGAAAAAAAACCCTCATTTTTTAGTGGTATCGCCCGATGCAGGAGGGGCCAAGTATGCGAAAAAATTCGCCGATGCACTGGGAGTAGATTTGGCAATCATGCACAAATCTCGCCCCGCACACAACCAGTCAGAAATTATAGAAGTGGTGGGAAATATTGAAGGACGAACATGTATTTTGGTGGATGATATTGTGGACACGGCAGGATCGGTGAGTGCTGCGCGAAAAGCACTGATGACCAAAGGAGCAAACCCAGATGCGTATTTATGTGCCACTCATGCGGTATTTTCTGGATTCGCAATCGACCGACTCACCGAGGCAGGATTCACCGAAGTAGTAGTGTCAGACTCCATTCCCATTCCAAAAGAAAACCAATTTCCAGGGCTTACCGTGCTTTCTACAGCCCCTCTCTTGGCAAATGTTATCCAAAACGTAGTGCAAAAAAAATCGGTATCGGGGATTTATAAAAGCTAAAACATAAAAAATACAAATCGGTGTTATCCTTGAAGTATTAATAGAAAAAAATCCTTCTTCATTTTTCAAAAGAAGAAGGATCTTTGAGAAAACAAATGTTTTGATAGGGCTATTACGCCTTCACTACTTCCACATCAGCTTCGCTCTTTTTGCAACCAGTATCTCCAGCACAAGATTTTTTGCAAAGCATTCGAAACAACACACAGTTTGGAATAAAAAGATTCAATCCAAGAAGCAACAAAGAGAGTACCAAAGCCATTTCAATTCCTCCACCTTGAGAAAGGATATCCATAAAAGTGATTTGAGGATTTAAATCCATTGCTTCTTTTACCTTTGCCACAAATTGCCAAACACCCCAAGCTCCAAAAACTGTAACAAAAAGACCTGACAACGAGGCAAGAATTCGACCAAATGTATGCATAAAAAAATATAAAAAAAATACATCATTTATAATGATAGCATAACATTCAATGGTTCTCAATAAAGAGAACATTAAAACCACTTGAGTAAATCATGAAACACTGTGATAATAACCTCTATAACAATTAAAATAATAATAATCCATTCAAGCTTTGCAGAATGTTTGTGGTTTTGCTCTTCTGCAAGCACCCCAAAGAGATTATGAATCACTTCAAGCTTTTTATTCATCACTTCAATTCGAGGAACCACTTCCAGATATCTCGCCATTTTTTGGTATAC
>CAZHIF010000010.1:0-18948 GCA_964532505.1 uncultured Candidatus Peribacteria bacterium | reverse complement strand
TCATCACTTCAATTCGAGGAACCACTTCCAGATATCTCGCCATTTTTTGGTATACGGGCTCTGCCTCTGGATGCTCCCAAAAAAAATCGGGAGTATCCAAAAGATCAAAACTGAGATTGATAGAGCTTTGCGTGAGAAAAAGTTCTCCCCGAAGCTTTGAAATAGCATTTTTTGAAAGCTGAGTACTTCCGGTGCTTGCAAGCATTCGAGGAATATCATTGGTTTTTTCAATCATGTCAAAAACGGTATTTTCAAATACCGAAAGCTTAACAGACTGGGCAATGGCATAAGAAAGAGATATTTGAGAAAGCCCCCCTTCATCATCTTCGGGTAAAAAAATCTGATCTTGATGAATTTTTACCTGTACAATATTGGTATGTTCGTAATCAAATTCGTCCTCTGTACGATGCTCTTTCGGTAAAATATGCACCGAAACACTTGTCAATTTCCCCAGCATTTCAGAAATTTCATCATACGAAAACCCCCAAAAGACCACGGTCCCAAAGCTAAAGAAAAAAGCTTCTCTTTCTGGCTTCACAAAATGAATAACATCTTTTTTCAGCTGCACTTTCCCCATTTCAGAAAGCATTTCATAGAGCTTATTCAAATTATATCCTCCCGCTGTAGTGTATGATTTACAAAGACGCACAAAAAAAATTAAAGAGCTTATAAATATGAAAGAGGATTTCTCTTTTTTCCTCCAATACTGAGTTCAAAGTGCAAATGAATACCGGTTTTCCCATACACATTCCCAGAATTTCCCATTTTCGCAATGAGTTGACCAGCTGAAACCGTATCTCCTTTGGAAACATAGAGTTCCGTATTATGCGCATATAATGACGTCACCCCATTACCATGGTCAATAATAATAACGTTCCCATATCCTCCATTGCACGAACGTTGAAAAGCACCACAGCCTGCACTTGATTTTATTACAGTTCCAGAAGCAATTGCCAGAATCCCTGGCTTATCAGCCCCCCAAACATCAATAGCATAATGACCAGGATGGTACCCTTGTGTAACACTCCCTCCTCCAACCACAGGCCACACATATTTTTTACCATTTTTTGGAGTAGCGAGCACTTTTGTAGTAGTTGTTTTTTTGGCAGGAACCGTCGGGGTATTAGTCTTTGCGATAGTGAGTTTTTTCTTGGGCGTAGGAGCTGGAATGTTTTTGGCATTCCCATCTACCAGCACAGAAGAAGGAGTGGGAGTAGGATCTTCATGAACAATCTCCACTCCAGGAAGAATTATGAAAGATCCTGCAATCAGCCGCACATCCCCTCCTCGCTGATTTTGCTTTGTGAGAACGTCTACGTCCAACGCATATTCCTGAGCAATAGAATTGATCGTATCTCCAGATTGAACTTCATACAATACTCCATTCACTGGCAAAATCTTGAGCACCATTCCCGATTCAAGAGCTGTTGGATTAGAAATTGTATTATTATTGAGAATAGTAGTGGTAGAAATAGCAAATCGATTGGCGATCATTTCAAGCGTATCCCCAGGCTGCACTTCATATTTTGTAATCGTTGCCACACTGCTTCGATCCACTTCAGCATAGGTGGGAGTATTGGTTTTTGCAAAAAAGCCTTCTTCTGCCAAAGAAGCCCCTTGTATATCATATTCATCCATTTCCGATTTTGGCCAAAATCCAACATCTTCTTTTTCCAACGCACTTGAAACAGAAGTCATAAAAAACATGACACCTCCTATGAGAAATGCAGAGAAAAAAAACGAAGTTTTTACAGATCGTTCTTCGGGAGTAAGATTTTTTTCAATCGATGCCCATTTTTTAAAATGAGAAAATGAATGAAATAAAATTTCTTTCAGCAATCTTCCTAATGCATATAAAAGCGATTTCGCTTTTTCTTGCAGAAAAGAAAAATTCATACGAACGAATTAAAAAGCACTGTCTTCCGCCCTCTCAATAAAAAAACAACCCTCTTCCCCCAAAATACCTCTTTTCAAAATACACTCATTTATAGCGTTCCACTCTCGAGCTTTGGAATCACTGCATCAAATGCCCCCCACTCTGTATCCGCTCCCTCAGGAAGTAAGATACTTACTTCATCTCCAATTGATGCTTTGTGAAACGTCACAGAAGCCATGAGCACTTTATATTCTTTTCCATGAGAAAGCACTTTATATTGTCCATCTTCTTGAACAAGCGGACCAAGAACATTTCGTCGAGGCACTGGACCAATCTGCTTATACACAAATTTCCCATCAGGCAAGATTGTTAATTTCATTTTATCTCCCACCACAATTTTTGACTTAGAAGCATAGTTGGCAGGCACGGGATATTCATTCCCATTTTCGTCTTCCATGTTTACCCCATTGAAAGCTCCGTGAACCACTTTCCCCTCTTCAGAAACCCGAACTCCTCCAGAAGCCTGTACAGACACTAATTTATCATGTGTCAACAGAGGCGTGTCCCCCGAAAGTTCAGCAATAATAGATCGAGCCGCAAAAAGTGTTCGCTCAATACTCGAAATCATGTCCTTCAGACTGTCCAGTTTTTGTTTCTGTTCCATAGTATAAAAAAATAAAAAACAAGATAAATATTATATCATAATACATCCAGTATTCGCAAGCGCATTATTTTGAAAAAAGCTCATTTTTATGAAGAAGCCCTTCCTGTGCACCTCTCTTCCCTACCACCGATGCGGCGAGTATACTCGCACATTTTCCAGCAATGTGCAAGTTTTTTGTTTCCAGCCAGCCCGCCAAAAAACCTGAAGCGAATGAATCACCCGCTCCCAAGGTGCTCACCCGAGGAGAATCATTGGGTGGTACAAAGAAAGAATCTGAAGAAGAGTGTACCACTGCACCCTTTCGCCCATCTGTAATAATAACTACCTGCACTCCAGCATTCAAAAACACATTTGCAACCTGAGAAAAATCTGCCATTTCATGCACTACCGTCGTGTTTCGCTTGTGATCACCAATAGTTGCATACGAAGTCGTTCTAGAAATTCCAGAAAACGCTTCCGCTTCTTCTGCATTAAGAAACAAAAATTGACATCGAGAAAGCCATTTTTTGTGATAGTCAAGACCCATGGCGATATCACTTTTCCCAGGATTCCAAGAAAAAACAAGATCGGAATGACCTGAAATATAATTAGCAAGAGATATTCTAATTTCTGCATCTTTTAGAGCAGAAAGATGGCAGACATGTAACAAGTCTGGAGCAAAAGCATCAAGAGCCTGAGGATTGAACGCGTAAAATTGTTGATTGGCCTCGGGGGTAAAAATAACGGTACGCTCCCCATCAAACATTGTGAGGATCACAGAAAATCCACTTTTAACAGAAGGTAATATTTTAACCCCATCAATTTGAACATTTTTTTGTTTTAAATTTTGAAAAATCCGCTTTCCAACTTCATCATCTCCAATCGCCCCAAATGCCATGGTTTCAAACCCAAGAGTTGCAAGGGCTACCGCCACATTGCTCGCGCCACCCCCATAATGCGATTCGATATAGGACGCCCCCAATTTACCACCATAAGGAAGAAGCATATATTTTTGCTTTTCATACTCAGAAGTCATCTCAAAAAGCGACGTCTTTTCTGGTGCCACAAAAAGGTCTTCGGTGAGAGAGCCAAACGTAGCGACACGCATAATAATTACAAATTACAAATTACAAGCTTCAAATTATTTTTTCATTATTCATTTTACCTTTTAGTTTTTAGTTTTTAACTATTCTTTGTTCCTGAGCTACTGGTGGTCAGTTGAGCTATTGCAGAATGAATCCTTTTTAGAGATTTTTCCTTCCCAAAGATCTCCAGCAGTTCAAACGTTCCTGGTGAAAATTCTTCCCCAGAGAGGGCAACTCGAAGCGGATAAAGTACAAATCCATTTTTATATCCTGCCACTTTGATAGCTTCCATAAAAGTATTTTTGAGGTTTTCGAGCGACCAACCCCCTTCCAAAGCATTGATCACCGACAAAGAAAATTCAAGCGCTTCTTTTGCAGTGCCTGCATCCGTTCCCATTTTGGCATGGATATACAGCTCAGGACGAACCAATAGCTGATCATCTGGGACAAAGAAAAATTTTAAGTATCCAGCCACTTCCGAAAGTTTTTTGGTCCTTTCTTGCACTAGAGCCAAAGCCGATAGAAAAAAATCTCGAGAAACAGAAGAAAGCATAGCGGATTACAAATTATAAATTACGAATTGTAAGTTTTACGTTATTTTTTCACTGTTTCATTATTCATTATTTACCCACCTCTTGTCCACCTTCATCATTTATTTTTTTTGGAGTCTTCATAGAACCCACAAAAAAGAGAGAAATCATAAAAAGCCCTGTTAAGAAAACTCCGATGAGAAGAAATCCTATATAAAATCCAAACAGTGAAAAAATCATTCCTCCAAAAAGTTGTCCAATAATATTCCCAACATTAAGTGCAAGTTGTAGCGCAGAAGCAAAAATACCATCATCAATAGTTTTCCCTTCTAAAGATGCCTTATACCGCATTTCACTTACGAATTTTCCCTGAGCCGCAGAAAAAGCGGCTGCATATCCTGTGGTATTTCCCATCCCAGCGAGAATAAGAAGCCAAATAGAATTATCAAAAATGGTATCGAGTGTTCCAAGAATCATAAGAGAAACCCCTGAAATTCCAAGCCCTACTACCATCATCACATGAGCGCCAATTTTTTCTGCCAGCAACGCGAATGGATATTGAAAAACAAAAACAGGAAAAAGAAAGAGCGGAAGAATAAGAGCGGAAAAAATTCCAAGACTAGCATCAAATCGCTGTAAAAAAAGCGGTTGATAGGTAATCGCCATGGTGTCCCAAAAGCTAAAAAAAATCACCATGAGGCACGAAAGAAACAGCGCATACCTCGCCGAAAGGCTAAATGACTGAGAAAGAAAAGAAAACCCCTTTCCCATCTCAGAAAAAATTTCCCGAATACGAAAGTTTCGCCTCGGTACAGAAGCTCTCACTATTTCATTTTCGGAGGCAAGGAGGTCTATCAGAATAAGACGCGCTTCGTTGAGAATTAATTTAGTTTTTTCAGCCACATGATAAACTTGATCTGGTGCATGCGCAGATAATTGAGCAAGTTCTTGTACTTCCATTTTTAATTTTTCCGAAACCGATTGGGAAACCTCTAGCACCTTTTTTTGAAGAAGTTCTCCAGCCCCTTTCAGCTTTTCTTTCACTGTTTCAGGATTTGAGATATGAGAAATCACCTCTTTCCAATTCACCGAATCCGAAGAAAACTCGAGCGGAACATCTTCCTCTTGGTTTTCAAAATGACTTCGAAAAAAGAAAAACGCAAAGAACAACACCACTCCCAAAAAAAACTGTGAAATGGTAGAACCAAAAAACGAAAGAACCCCTCCTGTAATAATCCCAAAGAGCATCCCCACACTTTGTGCTATTTTTTTTTGTGCAAATTCTTTGCTCTGTGTTTCAGAAGAAGACCTTCTGATAATAAGCGTATTGAGTGTAATTTCTGAAAGATCATACACCCACATATATGAAAAAATTGCGAGTATCAGCAGGGCTGGAATAATGAAATCCTGAGAAAAATATTTTCCGAGCAAAAAAACCGAGACGGAAAACAAAAGACCTCCCACCACCATTTCCATCAGCGCACGAGAGGAAAAAACCTTTTGAAAATATTGCCAAATCCCGTTCATAAACAGCCCCAAAAAACTCGCCATTCCCAAAAGGATTCCCGCAAAAAATATAGAATTGGGATTATCAGGAAAGCTTTCGATGAGAAATACTACGATTGAATAAGTGAAAATCGTGTAGATATAGGAAAAAATGAAGGCTCCCAAATAGTAGTGGAAAAGCCGCTTGGTGGTGATGGTGGTGTGTTTGAGAAACGAAAGAGCCATTTTGAAGAAACGGTGAAGATTACGAATTTTTTATAGTTCCAGAAAGCCTTTGGGCAAAAGAAGAAATAAGCGGAATTGTGATATATTTTCCAGAATACGCCATAAACGCAGCATAAAACCCAGACCCAAAAAGCAATACATAGAAAAGCCAAAACAAAAGCCCAGATCCCGGAATAAAGCCAAAGAGCCAATAAATGGGCAAAGAAACCACAAAAAATACAAAATTCACAAACCCTTGCCATGCATGATAGAGAATGAAGAGAGAATCTTTTCGAGTGGCAATGACGAAAAAACTAATAAAAGGAAAATAGGACAGTGCAGCAAAAACCCTCTCATCATCAGTGATAGTATTTTCATCAGGAAGTAGGTCAGGATTAGGATTGGAAGAAGAAATTCCAAATGAATCGGAAGTGGGCATTTGAAGAGAGGATTTCGCTAATCCCTCTTTTTTCTCTTCCTGCTGCTGCATTTCGGTAGTGTCCACAGCCACTCCTCCATTTTGTGCCGAAACCTTTCCAGTCACGACCGCCTCCCAAGCCTGCTTAAAACTCAACATAAAAAAATAATGAATAATTAAAAATGAAGAAAGAATAAAGATTTTCATTTTTTGTTCACTACTCTTTATTCATTTTTCATTACATTTTATCATGTTTCTCTTTTCCTTGCAATTTTTTATGAAAAATGAGACAATGAAAAGAATATTTTTATTTGGAAATGAAAAATGAATACTGATGAAAAAATTATATCATTTGAAGCCATAACATGGCCTTTTTATGAGCGGGGGAAATATTGGATAATAATAAGCTTTTCCCTTATTGGAATAATTATTCTGATAAGTATTTTTACCAACGCATTAAGTATGGGCTTACTAGCAGCAAGTATTGGAATTTGGTATGTGGTGCATCACAAAAACGAACCAGAATGCCAAACCATTACAATTACAAAAAACGAAATAGGAGGAGAAAAATGGAAGTATTCGTTTAAAAAAATAAAAAGTTTTTGGATATTGCAAATTCCAAACCATCCCCCTGTGTTGCATCTTATTCTGCATTCGGAAGAAGAAATATCGGTTATAATTCCACCCAATCAACACATCATCATTAAGCAAATTTTAAAAGAATATATCACCGAAGACGAAACCAGAGAAGAAAAAATATCCGATACTTTTATTAGAGTGCTTAAATTATAAAAATATGAGTATTCAAGCTCAAAACGTTAACACAGAAACTCAAGCCGTTTGGAACATTCGTTCAGACGGGACTTGGAAAATGAAAAACAATTATACTAATTCTGCACCAGAAATGCTAAAAAATAGTGTCGACCATCGAAAGCAATTCGAACGATTGCAGGTAGAACAAATGGATGAAATACAGATGCAAACACACAACACTAATGCTCAAAGAATATACAATGAGACAATAGCATACAGCCAAGGCAATGGAAAACCACCGCAATCAATTGATCAAAATACTCTCAATATTGCACGCATGGGATTTTCTTCGAGCTGGGAGCATATTGATAATCATATAGCCAAGTATCTGCCAGACCAAACTCAAAGAGAACTGGCAAAACAAGAATTTTTACAAAAATTTAGCGAAATAAGTGCAAAGTTTAATACCCTCACCCCTCAACTCCAAGAAGCCTCAAGCTCGAAGGAAAAGAGAGAACAGATAGTCGGAGGAGTGGTAGAAGAAGAAATGCATTCGATGCATGCACTCTTTAATAAATACCGCATCCCCACACCCCCACAACTGGAGCAATATTTGAAGCAGGAAGCAAATATTATAGCGCAAACAAAAGCTCAGTTTAGATATAATCCAACACAAGAATATCCAAGTGCGAAAAATGGATTTAATTTTCCACATCCCCAAAGTGAAGATTTGGAAACATTCACCACAGCAGATCAATATATTCGCTCATTATCTGGGCATATATTCTATCATTTTGATGATGAAAACTATAAATATTTGGCAGAAAAAGATGCAGTATTTTATTCAGCTCTGCAAAAAGGATTTCAAAATAAACCCCTAAGCCCTGAGGAATATCAAATCCTTGTTCAAAAAGCAAATGACCCTTCAAATAGAGAAAGGAAAGAAAAATTACAAAAAAATATTGATGGAATGATTCAGAAAGAAAATAAAAGATCTCAAGGGGGAGATTCTAGCAAATCCTTTATTGATGATATTTCAAGACTAATGACTCCAAAAACCAGCAAAGGAATGGATAATTTTCAATTGGCAATGGCAAACATCGCCAGCAGTATTATTGCAAAAAATCCGAATATTACAGGAAATATTCCAAAAACACAATTGGAACAACAGGCAACAGGGAATGGGCATTTTGTGCCAGGACCCAATATGAATCTTGGACTCAATGTACTTAATGCCACAGGCGCTGGGCTCATCACCCCAGGAAGTCTTTTTTTTGAATTTGTGGTAGCAGGAGGGGCTGCTGCAACATTTGTGGGGAATGCCTTGGCGGCATCAAAAGAAGAAAGTTTTGTAGATGGGATGATAGCGAGAGCCCCCATTTTGGGAGCTGCCGCATTTGCCTATGCATACCCAAGAGAATTGCTCTACAATGGAACATGGCATAAAATGATGAATCCTAACGACATGCCAGGAGGAATTATGAGAGAAGCGTTTCGTTCAAAATCCTATATTCAATATTTCAGAAACCCTTGGGAAGTATCATTCGCAAATCAAATAGTGATTCCTGATAAAAAAACATTTTCTAATGCCCTCAAAAAAATTGAGGAAGAATCGATTAAAACACCAGATGGAAAACTAAAAACCAAGAGAGATGGATTTGAAAAAGATGAGCAAGGAAAACCCATGGGCAGCCGAGAGAAAAAAGCCCTTCGAAAGAACCTTTGTGTTGATCATTTCAGAGATGGAGGACATCTTGCTTTTATGATGCCTCATGAATTTTACAGAACTCCCGATGGACGAACTTTGCCCAAAAATGAGTTTTTGAATGAATTAGATACAAAAGGAGCCGATAATAAAGTGCGATATGAGGTGATGAAGATTATGATGGGACGACTTCGGGTGCAAAACGGAGTTTCTGTGGTGGAAAAAGATAATCCACTTGCCCATCTCAATGCACTGCATATCATTGCGCAAAACAACAGCGATGCGAAACTTGAAGAAATGAGTCGACAAAGCACCTAGTGATGTGATAAAATACTCTGAAATTTTTACAGTAATATAAAAACAATATTCACAGCATTGGCAAATCCTAGAAAACAATGGAAAACAATGTTTTTTTTGATGTTTGGAAGTGTTGTAATGATGGGGCTATTCGGAATGGGCGATGCTTATGCACTCACCGCCGATGGTGCTGTAAAAAATGCCAACAATCTTTCTGATGTTATCGCAGGGCAATCTGAAACATTAAAAAAAATGGCAGAATGGGCGAGCATTGTGATAGCCATTTTCACTCCCCTCATCGCTATTTTGCTCAAGCTTATCTCATCATTGATGACCGATAGTTATATTCTCGGGAATAATTCCACAGGAGGATATGATATTGCCCAATTACTCTATGAAGTGTGGAATATAAGCCGTAGCATTGTAAATTATCTCATTATGGCGGCAGTAATGTTTTCTGCAGTGATGGGACTTATTCCAAAATTTGGAGAAAAATATGATCTCAAAAAAAGCATTGGGAAAATCATAATTGCAGCAGTGATGGTAAATCTTACATGGTTTGGAGTGCGAGTGATCATGGACGCATCGGAAGTCGCAACCCATGCCGTGTATTCCCTCCCACAAACTGTTTTTGCTGGGAACAAGGCATTTGAAGAAGCAGCTACTATTAATCCATGCACCATTACATCAGACAAGGGACATGTAGACCAAACAGGAAATTGTTCTCCAACATACATTTTGGTGAACCCAAAAGGAAACTTTAAAACACTTAAAACCGAAAGCGGAAACAATCAATATTCACAAGCTTCACAAAGCACTAAAGATAATGCTATAAAAAACCTCAACGATCAAATAACAAAAACAGTAGCAGAAAAAGCGAAAGCAACAAAAGAGGCTGATCAAAAAAAATATGATGCTATATTAACAAGCCTGAAAAAACAAAAAGAAAGCATAGAAAAAATAGATACTGCAAAAATTGTGGACTATGGAGCCATTACCATTTTTTGGGATGATTTCAATTATGAACAATTTAACAGCGGAACAATTGCCCCTCTCTTTGCCTATAGCATAATGCAAATTCAAAAACTTCCAATGATTGCCACCCAATCATCGGAACTAAAAGAAGCAATCAATGCCGAAACAAATATTGTGGATAATGGATGGATTGCACTACTGATCAACTCGGTAATTGCACTGGTGGTGATGGTTATGATGATTGTACTGTTTTTGATGATGCTTATTGTGCTAATTTTTAGAATTATTATTATTTGGGTAAACATTATGGTGCTTCCGTTTTGGGTCTTTTCCCAAATAGGCATTTTTGGAGGAATTTTTGATAAAATGAAAGGGAAATATGTGGGAATAGATCCTTTGATAAAAAGTATTTTTGCACCCGTTATTATGGGACTTCCAATGGTAATCGGATTTATTCTTATCCAAGCAGGAAATTCTTATGGAATGATGGGAGATATTAGTAATGGATTTATCATGCAAGGTCCTCTCATCAATGGAATCGCCACTATTCACCAAGCTTTTTATTACGCACTCTGTATTGGTGTTATGTGGATAGGAAGCAAAGCTGCTATTTTATCAATTTCAGAAGGAACATTCTTCAATGGTATTATTAAAACAATATCAGACGGAACAGATAATTTTATGAAAGGAATTGCATCCGCACCTATGTATATGCAATGGATGCCAATTATGGGAAGTGATGGAAAGGTTAAAACCGCCTCTCTGGCAAACATCTTTGGTCAGAATGGCCTAGGATCAGTTGCACGATATTTCCAAAATCAACCAGATGCTTTAGCTCCAGATTCAAAAGATGCAGTTATTGCAAATGCTACCACCAATGAAGACTTGGTACTTAATAAAATAAATTATGAAAAAGGAAAAGGAGTATTAGAAAATCCTGAAAATGTAATCGACACCCTCTCTTCTCAAAAAGATAAAATGAACAATATTTTCAAAGCTCCTGACGCAACTCCAGAAAGAATTATGGATCAACTTGTAGGAGAAATGTTGCCTATTAAAGAAGCGATCACTAAAAACGTACTCACCTTAGAAGAAGTGTATAAAATGTTAAATCACGGATCGAAGCGAAAAGAAGACAGTATTCTAAATGATGCGACGTATACAAGGCTCTTCAATCCAACTGGTGCTAGGCTTACTGCAAGTTCTGCAAGCAACACAACAACAGCAACGGCAACGAACCCTGCGAATTCTGCCACAACACCTGCTGCACCACAACCCGCTTCTCCCGCTACGAATCCACCACCTACTACAGGATAAAAAAAGAATAATTATCTCACCTTCCCCAGCATACAACTCACATACGAAGTCGCTTTTTTGAAAAATGATTTAGCTTCATTAGAGTTTTTTTCAGTTCACACCACATCGCCCAGCGAAAGATTTTTTTGGAAGAAATGGATGTTGTGGTGCAACGCCGAAGAGGAGAGGTGGAGGGATGAAGAGGTCATTTTTATCGTTGCAAAATATCCAAATATTCAAAAAATATAAAATTTCTATTCCTTTTGTGTCCTGTCGTTTCTTTCAAAATTCCAAGTTCCAAAAAATGAGAAATCAATTCATTTGCGGTTCTGGGCGAAACCCTCAGTTTTTCTGCTCCTTTTTTTGCCGAAATAACAGGATTTTGAAATAAAATATCAAGCAGTTGATGTGCTTTTTCTGCTTTTCTTCCCAGTTTCAAAATGCGGTTTTTTGCAATCTCATCTTTTAATACCAAAATTTCTCTCAGTGACAAAACCGCTTCTCTTGCGGTTTGTTCCACCCCTTCCAAAAAAAACAAAATCCATTGTCGTAAATCATTTTTTTCTCGCACAAAAGTCAAATTGTCATAATACAGTGTTTTATGTTTTTCAAAAAAATCAGAAATATACAAAAGTGGTTTTTCCAAAACCCCTTTTTCCACAAGATACAAAGGAATCAAAAGTCTTCCGGTTCGTCCATTTCCATCCAAAAATGGATGTATGGTTTCAAATTGATAATGAGCAATGGCGATTTTTATCAAATGTGGAACAAAAAAATCATCGTTATGCAAAAACTTTTCCAAGTCAGAAAGTAATTCTGGCAAATATTCATGATGAGGTGGAATAAAAACCGCATCGGTAAGAGAAGCTCCCCCAATCCAGTTTTGACTTCGCCGAAATTCTCCAGGAGTTTTGTATTTTCCACGGACATGCGAAAGCAAGATTTTGTGAATTCCGCATAAAAGGCGATTGGAAAGCGGAATGTTTTTGAGTTCTTGCAAAGCAAAATTGAGAGATTCTCGATATTGAATGGTTTCGCTCCAGTCATCTCTTTTTTCTGGATCAAGATTTTCCGCTTCTCCAAAAGCTTCCGTGATATTGGTTTTTGTTCCTTCAATGCGGCTGGAAGTAACGGCTTCTTTCATCACATACGATTGGATAAACAAATCGATATTGGGGATGAATTTTGCAAAGGAATTGAGTCCCCCTAATTGAAAAGACGCAGATTCTAATTTTTTTTGAATTTTCACATCCGAAATAATCCATTCGTGATTGATGGTGCTGGGAACAAAAAATTTATACTGATTTCCGACATAATATTTCCCTGATACAAATTCTTCCAGTTTCATATTTTGTAAACAAAAATTATGGAAAGAATATCACAGAAAAGTAAAATATAAAAATCCTTATTTTACATTTCCCCTTAAAAGTAAAATATATAAAATCTTATTTTACATTTTGATAATTTCGGACTTCAAAATTTTTTTGGAAGAAATTGAGGTTTTGGTGGAGCTTTGAGGCTGAAAGGTGGAGGGATGAGGAGGTCACTTTTGAAAAAAATGAGAAACAGTTTTTTCAAGGAAACTCTGAATTGTTTCCCAAGAGAGAGGAATATCTAAAAATTCAATATTTTCGGGTTTTACATCTTCAAAATACACCATGCTTCGTAAAATAACTTCTTCCGAAATTTCTGGGAATTTTTGTTTTGCAGCATTCAAAACATCTGAAAGTGAAAGTTTTTGAAGAATAAAAAACATATCAATATAATCTTTTTGTGTAGCTCTTTGTACTATCGCTAAACATTTCATTGCTGAAATATCTAATACCGATGCAACATCAAAAAAATTTGTTTTCAAAAGAGGCTCTAAAAGTGGGTAGGGATACGAGAAAAAACTTATTTGAATTTCGCCATCTACCAAAAAAGAAAGTGTATTTTTTTCTTGCTGTTGCACGATAAAGCCGTGATTTTTAAATATTTTTTTTGCTTCTTCTTGCAATACAGTACTTTCAAAGTTTTGGACTGTAAAAAAATCGAAATCAATGGATTTT
This sequence comes from uncultured Candidatus Peribacteria bacterium, assembly GCA_964532505.1. Lineage (GTDB taxonomy): Bacteria > Patescibacteriota > Gracilibacteria > CAIRYL01 > CAIRYL01 > CAZHIF01. The sequence continues at coordinate 5,612 of CAZHIF010000010.1, read as the reverse complement.
CTATGTCCAAAATGAAGTGCCAATGCAGTTCCTCCAGCTAAATAAAACGAAGAAAAATTATTTGAAAAAAGAGAAAGAATATTTTGCCGTTTTGCATCAAGAACATTAAAATACATAGAAATTAAAGTGATAAAATCTTTTCTGTTCGAGAAGAATATTTTGGCGTGGTGTGCAAAACTACTTTCCAAAAATTGAGAGTTTTTGGCGAGAATTCGGTTTCATAGCTTTCCAAAAACACTGATTGTAATAATGAAAATGGATATTTTTTTTTCATCCACATCATTGCTTCAAAATTTCCTTTTTGTAAAATAGCTTTTATCAGCATTTTCGCATCTTTTTCTGTATCAATTTTTTCTGCATTTTGCCACCAAATCGCATTTTTTACTGATTGCGGAAGAGAATATTTTGACATTTTTTGTAAACAAAAAGTTGCATTTATTATAGCAGAAACGATGAGTTTTCTTCAAATGAAAGCAATAGAAAATGCAGATTAATGTGCGACATACGGAGTTATCCAGCTAAATAAAATACCTTCATTTCCTGTTATATATAACAAAGAAAAAAGAAAAAGAAAAATAGCAAATAAAACCACAGCTGTATAACTCCCTCCTTGTCCAAGATATTTTTCTGCCCATCCAAATTTTCCAGTGATTTCAATAATTTTATCTCGATACTTCACTAGAAAATATGGAGCAATTAATCCAATAAGGGAAAGAATAAAGGACATATGAGAGGAATAAATAATGAAAAAATAACTTAAAATTTGAAATTCTTAATTTCAAAATGTCTTTATACCTCCCCGCGCCCATCATGTTTTTCTAAATTTGGAATAATACTTTTAAATCGAGAAAAAACCCAAAAATGCCCTCTCCAAACCATAAATAACAAAATAGCAAAAGAAAGGGAAAACAATACTAATGATTGGGTCGGCAAAAATCCAAAAGTGATTTCTGTGGCGGCATCCCACCTAAAAAACTCCAATAACCCTAATGTGAAAAATAAAGAAAACAATGTCATGCCTCCAAAAATTCCATTTGGCCATTTATGCTCAATCACTCGATCCCAAAGCTTCCACGCTACAAAAAAGATCAGAAAAAATAAAATGGCTTCATAAATCTGCACAGGATGAATGGCTCCAGAATATTTCACTCCAATCATATTGTAGTGTACGCCAATAAATGAATCTTCAGAAATTGGACGACCGTAATTGGTGCCTGAAAAAAAATTGGAAATAGAATACCAGATGAGAAAGAAAATAGTAGGCAACGAAAAAGCATCCATCCACGCCATGGGGTGTTCGTTTTTGAGCGCGCAAAACACTAGAAATACTATCAAAAACCCAGCAATCGCCCACACCACATCAATCCCGCCATGCCAAAATGAAAAAAAACTTTGAACATACACCCAAACTTTTTCATACCAATGATTTGCCAAAAGCACTTTTTCTGCCACTGCAGCCGAAAACGGCAAAAGCAAAATTCCAAAGCGACCAATAATCAGACCTGTGAAAAAAAACACGTTCAGATGATCACCCAAAAACCGCAACGAAAGTTTTTTTTCGTGCGCCGTGCGAGTGAGAATCCAAATAGCCCCTGCTCCGCCTATCATTGCAAGAAGGAGGGAGACAGTAAAATCAAAATATCCAAAAGACAATAACGAAGGATCTTCCATAAAATAATGAAAAATAAATAAAGCAGCAACCCCCTGAATAATTTACTCTTTTTTAATCTTATGAGCAAATTCCTGATAACTCATCATTGAAAATGAGTCATTTGAAATGTATTACATACTTTCTGGTGCCGAAATTCCTAACAACAAAAGCCCAGTTTTAAGAGTTTTGGCGAATGCAGACACCACAAAAAGTCGAGCGTTTTTTAGATCTTCAGATTCTACTTTCAAAATCGGAGTGTTTTGATAATATCCATTAAATAATTTTGACAACTGAAAAAGGTATTCTGCCAAAATATTTGGACGACGTGCATCTCCCGCCATCTGAATGATATAAGAAAATTCCAACATTTTTTTCATTAGCGGAAGTTCTTCTAATAATTCTTCATTGGTCATTTGCAATCTGCAATGTATCTCCACTTTTCGCAAAATACTCTTCGCCCGCGCATAAGAATATTGTAAAAAAGGACCCGAAAACCCTTCAAAACTCAAAATCTTTTCCCAATTGAAAACAATGTCAGTATTTCTATTTTGTGATAAATCATTAAATTTAATGGCACCTACAGCGATTTGTTCAATAAGATTTGTTTTTTCTTCTTCTGTAAAACCAGAAACTCGATCTGAAATAATTCCAGATATTTTTTCTTTTGCTTCTTCAAACACTTCCTCAAGCCCCACTCCATTTCCTTTTCTCGTTGAGAATTTTTTTCCATCTGCTCCCAACACCATTCCAAAAGCTACATGCTCGCATCGCATCAAGCAACCAAGACGTTTTGCAGTAGTAAAAACTTGCTGAAAATGTAATGATTGTTCATTGGCAACCACAGTGATAAATTCATCTATGTTTTGAGATGCGCAGTAGAGCATATGTGCCACATCTCTGGTTTGATAGAGCGTTGCCCCATCAGCACGACGAAACAAAATAAGAGGCATTTCCTCTTCTCCTACATCGTTCAAAAACTTTACAACTAACGCTCCTTCGCTTATTTCTCCTATTTTCTCAATTTTTTGAAGAACATCATCAGTGAGGGTTGCATAAAAACTTTCTCCAAAAGTCCAATCAAATTCTGGAATATTGAGAAAATTATAAAATTTTTGCACTTGCTCAATCGAAACTGCTCGAATCCATTCCCATTTTTGGCGAATACTTTGGTCATTTTCTATTTCTAGCTTTCGAAACGCCTCTCGTGCTTCATCTTCTAATTCTTCATTTTCTTTTGCCTCCACTGCAAAACGTTGATACAAAACTCCCAGCTCTGCAATAGGATTTTGCTTAATAGTATCAATATCCCCCCATTTTTCCATGGCAACAACCAATTTGCCAAACCCTGTCCCCCAATCTCCCAAAAAATTTTCCCGAATAACGATATTTCCAGAATGTTCTAATATCTTTGCAAGACTATCTCCTATGACCGTGCTTCGCAGATGTCCAAAATGAAGAGGTTTTGCAACATTAGGAGAGGAAAATTCAACACATATTTTTTTAGGATTTTTATTAGCAATCGGTTTTTCGGGAGAAAATTGCAAAAAACTATCGATTACAAAATCATTTTTTAAAAAGAAATTGATAAATCCCGGTCCTGCTATTTCTGTCTTTTCGATGATTTTATTGGCTGGAATCGCATCAATAATTTCTTGAGCCAGCACGCGAGGAGGTTTTCCTGCTTTTTTTGAAAGCTTCATGGCAATATTGCACGAAAAATCTCCAAATTGAGAATTTTCAGGAACATCCAGGTCAACAGCATCAATCGGCAAAGAGCATTGAGAAAGTGCGTCAGAAAGAAGTGCTACAAGAGAAGAACGCATAGAAGTGGATAAAAATAAGAAATTACAATCCGAAAATCTTTTCTTTTCTTTTTGCTTCAAAGTGCCGAATATCTGGGGCATAATAGAGCAAGTAATCCAAATCATTCATCCCTTCCAAAAACCGTTTTTTCACGAAATCAGCCACAGAGAAGGCATATTCCCTTTCTTCAAATCGAACAATTTGCGATTCTAAATCTACAAAAATTTCTTCCAAAGGATTTTTGGGAGAAAGCATTTTTTGCACCACTTCTTCTTGCAAAATAACCGGAAGTACTCCATTTTTTTCCGCATTTCCTTTGAAAATATCAGCAAAACTAGAAGCAATCACTACATCAATTCCCGCATCTTTCAGAGCCCAAGGTGCATGCTCTCGGCTAGATCCACAACCAAAATTTGAACCCGCCACTAAAATTTTAGCATTTTTAAAATCAGGATGTTCCATCTGAAAATCAGGATCATTCAGGCGTAGTGAATAAAAAACATTTTTCCCGAGTCCTTCTTTGATTGTAGTTTTCAAGAAATCAGCAGGAATAATAATATCCGTATCAATATCTTTTCGATCAATGCGAATATAGCGGGAAGAAAAAGCAGGAAAATGGTTCATAATAATATTATTTTAAAAAATGTTTTCTTGGCGGATGCGTGTTTTTTAAAAGTATCAAAAATTGCAAGAATTGTTTGCATAATAAACAATAGCTATAAATAGATTACGCTATTTCTAATGAAATACAAATTTTTTATTTTTTCATTTGGAAAATAATTTTCCATTATGATACCTTGAAGTAAGTATTCTTTTACTTTTTGGGTATGAATTCACCTTTTGAGAACTATTTGCAAATCATCGGCGAAGCAGAAAAAATTATTAGCCTTTCTCCAAAAGTATTGGAAGCTTTGCAATCTCCTAATAATATTGCAGAAAAAGATATTACGATTTCCACAGGAAAGACTTTTAAAGCCTATCGAGTGCAGTTTAATAACGCAAGAGGACCTTATAAAGGAGGAATTCGTTTTCATCCAGAGGCCGATATTGAGGAGGTGAAAGCCTTGGCTGCTTTAATGGCTATTAAATGTTCGGTGGTCAATATTCCATTAGGTGGAGGAAAAGGAGGAGTGCAGTGTAACCCAAAAGAACTTTCAGAAAGTGAAATTGAAGAAATTTCTCGAGGCTGGGTGCAGGCTATGAGTGATATCATTGGAGATAATAAAGATATTCCCGCCCCAGATGTGTACACCACCCCACAAATTATGGGCTATATGATGGATGAATTTGAGAAAATTCACAAACGAAATGAGCCGGGGGTGATTACTGGAAAACCTTTAGAAATTGGAGGATCAAAAGGACGAGATACTGCAACAGCTCAAGGTGGAGTGTTTTTGCTCGAAGACTACATCGAGCAACTTCTTGGAAAAACACCATCAGGAATGCGAACAGCAGTGCAAGGATTTGGGAATGCGGGATTTCATGCTGCACGAATTTTGCATGCATTAGGTTATAAAATTATTTCAGTATCAGATTCTTCTTCTGGTCTTTTAAATGAAGAAGGACTTGACCCAATGCATCTTTTTGAACTCAAGAAAAAATATAAAACCTTTGCCTTTATTCCCCCAGAAGAGCTAGCAGGTGCAAGCTTTGTGACGAATGAGCAAGTTCTCGAAACCGATTGTGATGTGCTTATTCCGGCAGCACTCGACAGGCAAATTCATGCAGGAAATGCTGGAAATATAAAAGCAAAAATAATCCTAGAACTTGCGAATGGACCAACTACGCCAGAAGCTGATGCTATTCTTGAATCTAATGGCTGTGTTGTGATCCCTGATGTGTTGGCAAATGCGGGAGGGGTGACAGTATCATATTTCGAATGGGTACAAAACATCCAAAACTACTATTGGGACGCCGAAGAAGTACAGCAAAAACTCAAACGACAAATGCTTCATGCCTTTCATGATATTCTTCGATTTGCCAAAGAACACAACGTTTCCTTGAGAAAAGCGGCTTTTGTACTCGCCATTCAACGAATTGCAAAAGCATTAGAATTGAGAGGAAGAGGGTAAACAAAACAAACACCTGATCATTTTTCGGGAAGATAAAAAAAGAGAGTTTTTAAAAACTCTCTTTTTATTTGCTTTATAAGCCATTT
>CAZHIF010000009.1:41195-45091 GCA_964532505.1 uncultured Candidatus Peribacteria bacterium | reverse complement strand
TAAGCTTGTCATCATTCACTTGGTGGCGGGCTTTTTTGCGTATGCGTCTATGCTCCCTCTTTTGAAGAGGGAAAACAAGTAGTTTTTTTCTTTTCATGCTTATTCTTGCCTCCAACAGCGCTTCTCGAAAGAAAATCCTTTCAGATTTGGGATATGATTTTCAAGTTATTCCCAGTGATGCAGAAGAATTTTTTCAAGAATCCCTTTCGGCAGAAGAAAACGCCATGCATCTTGCTCTTGCCAAAGCGCAAGCAGTTGCAAAAACCAATCCAAACGCTTTGGTTATCGGCTGCGACACTATTCAAATCAATCCATCAGGAAAACTTTTAGAAAAACCAAAAGATAGAGCAGATGCTTACATAATGATGAAAAATCGTTCTGGAAAAACAGAACGACTCGTTTCTGGAATTGCGTTTATAAAAGGAGATTTTGTGTACACAGGATTTGAAGAATCAATGCTGCACTGGAAGGAGATGACCGAAGAGGAAATCAATTGGGTTTTGGATACTGGTGAATGGGAAGGAAAGTGCGGAGGAATAGCTATTGAAGGGGTTTCAGGATTTTTTATTACTCGCCTAGAGGGCAGCATTGCCAATGTGATGGGGTTTCCGCTTTCGGTGTTTTGGGAGACGATTCCAAGAATTTCATAGATGAAATTCTGCATTGCTATGCTGGGTTATGTTGTGATGAAGTGAAAAATATAGAGAGTATTTTCTCCTTTTTTCCTTTGAAGCTTTGCAAAAGCTTTGCTACACTTTGTGTACTTTATTTTCTTTTTTTATGTCAGAAGAAAGCACTACGCCAAAGCAGCCTTCCGGTGCGCAAAAGTTTCAAACCCTTCGAGGGTTTCAAGATCTTCTTCCTGATTTTCAGGATTATTACACGCTGATTAAAAAAGTAGCTAGGCATAGAGGCCGACAATCAGGATTTCGACGAATCACAACCCCTATACTTGAACACACTGGAGTTTTTAGCCGAGCCCTTGGAGAAAGCACCGATGTGGTGAGCAAAGAAATGTTTTCCATGCAAAGTCGATCAGGCAAATCGATGACTATGAAGCCAGAGGCAACTGCAGGAATTATGCGAGCGTATCTCGAACATGGTATGCAAAGCCTTCCACAGCCTGTGCAGCTCTATTCCATCGAACCACAATTTCGATACGATCGCCCACAAAAAGGTCGATTTCGACAGTTTCACCAAGTGGATTTTGAAGTGTTGGGGGTGAAAGATCCATCGATTGATGCACAGGTTATCCACATGTGCTACAAAATTTTGGAAGATTTAGGAATTGCTCATCGGTTTGACTTGCAGTTGAACACCCTTGGGTCTTCAGAAATTCGAGCAAAATATGCGGAGGCTCTCAAAGATTTTTTCTGGGATAAAAAACGACATCTTTCTCCAGAATCGCAAACTCGACTCGAAACCAATCCTCTTAGAATTTTAGATTCAAAAGATGAAGATGATCAGATCTTGGCATCAATGGCACCGAAACTCAAAGATTTTCTAGACAGCGAAAGTCGTGAGTTTTACCAAACCGTGAAAGAATACCTTTCCGAATTAGGTGTTCCTTTTTATGAAAACGAAGGGCTTGTGCGAGGGCTTGATTACTATTGTGATACCGTATTCGAATTTTGGGATCGGTCGTTGGGCGCTCAAAATGCCGTGGGAGGAGGAGGTCGATATGATGGGCTTGCAGAGCTTTTGGGAGGGGATCACGTGCCTGGAATGGGAATGGCGTTTGGAGTGGAGCGACTTATTGGGCATATGAAAGATGAAGGAATTATTCCTCCTTCTAAAGATGGTGTGCATATTTTTGTGGCACAATTGGGAGAGGAGGCAAAAAAAACAGCAATCAAAGTGACCACTCAGCTTCGAGATATGGGATATCATGCCATTGGAGCGATGGGAAAATCTTCGATGAAATCCCAGCTCAAGATGGCAGACAGATCAGAGGCTCCACTTTGTATCATTTTTGGAGAAGTGGAGGTGCGGGATGGAAACGCACTTTTGCGAGATATGATTAAGGGAAGACAAGAAATTGTAAAAATGGAAGATTTGTTCCCCACGGTTAAAAAAATGTTGGAAGAAACACCTGATCTCTATGCATTGGGAGAGTAGTGAATGATGAATAATGAATAAGATTGGAGAAATTTTTTGATAATAATTCTGTGTTTTTATGCATTCTACTATGCGATCGGTTTTGCAAGATTCTCATGCGCTGGAAGGATTGACCCAAGATGAGGTGCTTATGCTCTTTGCATTTTTATCTCCTGATACGCGAGAATCGTTTGCCGAAAGTTTGAATGAAAAAGTGCATGATGGAAAATGCAGTATTGATCGTGCAGGAGAATTATTAAAGAGGTTTGAGGTGATTCAAACTCGTCTTCATACTGCGATTGCAAACTACACGAATACAGTCAATCAGGCGTATGATGCCTCTTTTTTCGATCTCCTTGCCACGGAATGTGCCACTCAGGAAGCAACTCTCAACAGCTTGGAACAAGAATATCAATCTTTTTTGGTTCGATAGCTTTTTCTTGCAGTTTTTCATTTTCCACACACATTCTCTTGCCACTATATAAACATTACCATTCCATTATGTCTTCTTCTCCAGAAATCCTTACGCCATCTTCTCTTCAGTCTCTTGATGCCTATTCTGCAAAATTGCATGCGTTAGACGCTCGAGCTCAAGAGCTATATGAAAAAATCCAGGCCATGCCAAAGGACATGCTCGATCTTCCGCAGATGCGAAAGGTTATTTCGCTAATGTTGGATCTGAAAAAACGATTAACTCCCGAAGAAACAGTGCAGACAATGGGGGAAACTGCAAGTAAAATGCCAGTGTTTGTGGAAGCAGAAGACAAGGCAGGAGAAGCACTTCAAACAGAAGTGCGCGAAAGCCTAAAGGAAGGGCATGGATTATTGACTTCGATGAAGGATATTTTTGCCAATGCGTTTGCTGTGCTTACTAAAATTGTCAAAACACTTTTCCACTTTGCAGAGCAACATCCAAAAATAATAGGAGCTATTTTTTCTTCATTGGTTGCATGGGGTTCCTCTGCTGCATTTACAGGATTTGTAAATAGTATTATGGCGGGTGGTGGAGAAAACGCTTCTCTTATGGATATGGTATTACAAGCTGCAGGATTTTCTGAAGCCCAAAGAGAAGCGTATAAAAAAGATGGATTGAAAGGATTGGTGGTAGAATGGGGGAAGGATAAAATCATCAGAGCCACTGCTTCTCCCGAGGCAACAGCAGTCAGCGCCATTGCTGGTGCAAAATTAGCAAGTAACATCGCAGGAAAAAGCATCGCTCCGCTGATGGCAGAATCTTCCACTGCTCTCAGAGCTCTTGGGTTGCTAGGGTCTCGACTGGGTGCTATTGGACTTTTGATGACGCCAACCGAAATGGGGAATGGAGAACTGCCTCGAGATCAAATTCGACAGGCAACGCCGGAAGAATATGCAAAGACCATGCAATATATAAATAGTTTGCCAAAGGCGAAATAAAAAAAACAGTTCGTGTTTTGCTGGATTGTGTGGTATCATGAAACGAAAATATTTTTATAATATCAAAACATATGGCAAATGAAGTGATTAAAGCGGAAACACCTTCTACTGGGAAAGAAGGGCTTCAGGGGTTTTTTAAACAGGTTAACGAGAATAGTGGAGGAAATCTTCAGCTTCTTGCATTAAAGGTAGATGTGGCAAATGCTTCTCCCGCGGGTGAGCAAAATTCTTCACCTGTTCCTGCCGAGGAAGAAACGAAGCTTAAAAATGGAACTACGGAAAAATCTGCCACTTCTACAAGCCCAGATGAGGAAAAACCAGTAGAAGAAAAACCTTCTGATTCTAAAAAGACAGAGAAGGTTGCTACTCCTGCTCCTGCAGAATCA
>CAZHIF010000009.1:0-41095 GCA_964532505.1 uncultured Candidatus Peribacteria bacterium | reverse complement strand
ACCTTCTGATTCTAAAAAGACAGAGAAGGTTGCTACTCCTGCTCCTGCAGAATCACCTAGCACTCTTGCGAATGCCATTCCTGCTGTTGGAATTGCTGCTACACTTGCTAGTGCAGCGTCAACAGTTGCAGATTCAGCACAAAATACTCCTCAATTTGAAATGTGGGCTATTTCTAATAATGCAACCGATGCAGAAAAAGCAAAAATCCGCCCAGAGTGGGATAAGTTTTATAATATTGCACTTAGTGCAAAATCTTCTCCAGAAGCAGCAAAGCAATTTGCCGACACCAATGCTTTAAAAAAATTAGAAGAAATAAGAAAAAAAGGAGAAACTGAAGGAAAGGCGTCCGCTGAAGAAGCGGAGGAAAATCCTTTTTTAGCGTTTTTGGGAATTGATGGAAAGACTCAAGGGCAGATAGGAAAAATGATGGATTGGCTAAAAACAAATGCTTCTTCTTTGTGGGATACTGTTACATCTTTTTTAGAAAAAATTCCTTTTTTGGGACCTATGCTTTTAGGGTTTATGAATGGAAAAGATGAAAAAGAAAAAGAAGGTGAAAAAGAAGAGTCTATCGACTTTAGAAAACTGCCTCCCCCAGGGCCATTTGGAGGTGTTGATAATTCTTCCGGAGGAGCTGCTGAAAAACCAGAATTTGATTTTAAAAAATTATCTCATCAAGAGGGGTTAGGTTTAGCGAAAGGATATAATTTCAAGCCTGCAAGTGAGAAAGTTTCTTTTGATGGCGTGCGTCTTGCTACTTTGGAATCTGGAAATAAATTTTTTAGAAATATTCTTGGAATTACGGATGAATTGGTTATTACATCTTGCTGTGATGGGAAGCATAGCAATGGGAGCTCTCATTATGACGGAAGAGGGATTGATATTCGAACAAAAAAAGAAAATCAAGGAGGAGAAGCTGGAAGCAATGCAATGCGGGCTATTGAAGAAAAGTGTACCAAAGAAAATGGTTGGGAGGTGGGGAGCTGGAAAGGAAATCCTTTATATAAAAAAATAATTGGAGGAATTGAGTACAAGGCTATTATTGAAGACAAAGGCAAAAATAATGAACATATTCATTTTTCTATTCGTTCTGTTGAAACTGATAAAACATATTATCCTCCCATGAGTGAAAAATATAGTAAATTTTTAAATTTTAGAAATTTAATTATCAAAGGAGAGTCATCAGGATTTAATAATCCATATGATGCTTTTAATAGAGGAAGTGCAGGAAGTGCGGGCGGGGAAAGAGTTGATCTTCAAAGTATGACTATTGGTGAAATTTTGAAAAGGCAGGCATTGTCTGAGGGTGATCCCAATAGGATTTTTGCAGTTGGGGCGTATCAAATGATTCCCAAGACTCTTAATGGTGCGGTAGATACATTGAATATAGATAAAAATGCTAAATTTGATAATGTTATGCAAGATTATATTTTTGCGGAATATCTTTTAAAAGAAAAGAGACCTGCTCTCTATAATTATCTTATTGGGCAATCTTCTGATGAAGCTGCTGCCGCTAAAGCAGCACGTCAGGAATGGGCATGTTTTCAAGGGCCGAATGGGAAAGGGGAGTACGATGGCGATTCTGCTAATAATAGGGCAACAATACCGTATGCTGAATTATTGAAAGCTATTAATACAGGTTTGAAATAAAAACACCGTAAGCTACATGGGTGAGCAATGATAATATGCTGGAGAAATCAAAAATGATACAATTATTGGAAAAATGATACAATTACATTGTGTTTTTGTATCAAAATGATACAATTATTTGCGAAAATATATCATTTTTAATATCCATGAGCAACAACAAGCGACGACAGGCTATCATCGAATTTGCTCGCACCAAGTCATTTTTTCAGGCGAAAGATGTTTTTGAGTCGATTGGAAAAGAATATTCGGTGACTCGTCTTACTATTGTTCGAGATCTTGCCCTATTGGAAAAAGAAAAAATCTTGGAAAAACAAGGGGAAGGTCGAGGAGTACACTATATGCTTTCTCGGCACTATAAAATGGCGATTCCAATTGATGTAGAAGAGTATTTTAAAACCCGATTTGAAAAAAGAGATATTATTCCATCTTTCAATTTTGATATTTTTCAAATGATGGATACTAAAATTTTCACTTCAGAGGAAAAAAAAGATCTAGAATTACTACACCATCAATTTATAAAAAATTTTTCCAAATACACAAGCCAAACTATTATCAATAAAGAGTTTGAGCGTATTTTGATTGAATTTTCTTGGAAGTCTTCACAAATCGAAGGCAATACCTATTCCCTCCTCAGTACCGAACGACTTATTCGAGAAAATATCCCAGAATTGGGGAAAAGCAGAGAAGAAACACAAATGATTTTGAATCATAAAGACGCTTTCAATGAAATCTTGCAAAATAGAGAGTCGTTTTGTATTCTCAAAAAACAGGATATTGAATATATTCACAGAGTATTGACGAAAGATCTTTCCATTACTCCCAATTTTCGGTCGCATCCTGTTGGGATTATTGGAACCAACTATCGCCCCTTGGATACAGTGTATCAAATTTCGGAAGCATTTGAAAAAATGGTGAAACTCGTAAACTCACGGGAGTCGTTTTTTGAAAAATCATTTTTATTGTTGTTGCTTATTTCCTATATTCAGGCGTTTGAAGATGGAAATAAACGCACGGCCAGAATGTCCTCGAATGCTGTTTTGTTGTCGTTCCAAAGTATTCCCATGTCGTATCGAGCAGTGGATGAAGGAGAATATAAAAAAGCGAGTATTCTTTTTTATGAGCAGAATAATTTCTCCTATTTCAAAAAAATATTTATTGAGCAATACACCTTTGCAGTTCACAATTATTTTTTGTAGATACCATTTTTTTCTTTTTTAAAATATATGAACACTTTTGGGCGATACTTTAGAATTACGACATTTGGAGAAAGTCATGGAATAGCATTAGGGGCGATAATTGATGGATGCCCCGCAGGGTTTTCATTTTCTGCTGAAGAAATCCAATCAGAGCTGAACCGAAGAAAGCCGGGGCAAAGTGCTGTGGCAACACCTCGAAATGAAAAAGACCAAGTGGAAATTCTTTCTGGAATTTTTGAAGGAAAAACAATTGGAACTCCTATTGCATGCATTGTGCGTAACGAAGATCAAAAATCAGGAGATTATGATTGGCTGAAAACCGTTTTTCGCCCAGGACATGCCGATGAAATGTGGCAAAAAAAATATCATCACCGAGATCATCGTGGAGGAGGGCGAAGTTCTGGTCGAGAAACTATCGGCCGAGTGATTGGGGGAAGTCTTGCTAAAAAATTGCTCTATAGCATTGCTGGAACCAAAATTATTGGACATGTTAGCGAATTGGCAGGAGTTTCTGCTGATCCTGAACGATTTGATCGAGAGGTTATCGAAACCAATATGGTGCGGTGTGGAGATGCTATCGCGGCCGTGCAAATGGAAGAAGCCGTTATAGAAGCAAAGAAAAATTCTGAAAGCGTGGGAGGCGAAATAGAAATTATCATAAAAAACGTTCCCACATGCCTTGGCTCTCCTGTTTTTGGAAAACTGGAAGGAGAGCTTGCTCGGGCAATTCTATCATGCGGAGCAGTGCGTAGTTTTGAATATGGGATTGGGAAAAATGCGAAAGCTCAAAAAGGGTCTGATCAAAATAAAAGGAAAGAGGGGATTGCAGGAGGAATTACTACAGGAGATGATATTGTTATAAAAGTCTCTGTGAAGCCAACCCCTTCTATTTCGCAAAAGCAAACAGTGCAAACGGTTGATGGTCCTGTAGAAGATTTTGTGATTGGAGGGCGGCATGATCCCACTATTCCTCCTCGGCTGGTTCCCGTGCTCGAAAGTATGGTGGCATTGGTGTTGGTAGATTTTTTATTGGCTCCACCGGATAGAATGGATCAGATTTTTGAGAGAGGATGATGGAATGGGTAAGACGCGAGTTTATTTATTGAAATGATTACTTCAAAAATCAAATTGATCTCAAGATGGAAAAATTATTATTTCTTTTATTCTATGGATTTTCTTGGTAGTGATTCAGATTTTTAGAATATCTTGCAAAACAATCTATACTTTAAAAAAATAAAATTTCAATCCCTTTTCATCTTCCGAGGAGATGGGTTTTTGATAGACTGAAAAAGTACTTTTAAATATTTTATATTATGGCAGATACTGCTAAAGACCTTGCCTTGAAAAACGCTCTTGCCCAGATTCATAAACAATACGGAGAAGGGTCTATTATGAACCTCTCAGAGACTAAATCTCTTGATATTGAAACCATTTCAACAGGTTCTATTGGGCTTGATCTTGCACTGGGAGGAGGGATTCCAAAGGGTCGAATTGTGGAAATTTATGGTCCTGAAAGTTCAGGAAAAACAACCCTTACCCTGCATGTGGCAGCAGAATGTCAAAAGCAAGGAGGTCGAGTAGCATTTATCGATGCAGAACACGCTTTGGATCCTGAATATGCAGAGAGGATCGGACTTGATCTTGCGAACTGTACTATTTCGCAACCTGATTCTGGAGAGCAGGCTTTGGAAATTGCTGAAATTCTTACCAGATCAGGAGCTATTGATCTGATTATTATCGATTCTGTTGCGGCCTTGGTGCCAAAAGCAGAAATCGAAGGAATGATGGGGGATTCTCACATGGGGTTGCAGGCTCGACTGATGTCGCAAGCGCTTCGAAAGCTTACGGCGGTGGTGGCAAAAACCAAGTGTACCATTGTTTTCATCAATCAGCTTCGAATGAAAATTGGAGTGATGTTTGGAAGTCCAGAAACGACAACAGGAGGAAATGCTCTCAAATTCTATGCTTCTGTTCGGCTCGAAATCAGGCGAACAAGCAAGATAGACACCGGAACGGGAGACGACAAAGAATCGGTTGGAAATAGTGTGAAGGTGAAAGTAGTGAAGAATAAAATCGCGCCTCCGTTCAAAACAGCTGAATTTGATATTATGTTCAACGAAGGAATTTCGAAAGAAGGAGATCTTATCAATGTGGGAGTTGATTTGGAGATTGTGCGAAAAGCAGGAGCGTTCTATTCATACGGAGAAACTCGACTAGGGCAAGGGGCTGAAAAGGCAAAAAACTTTCTCAAAGAAAATCCAGAAATTTTTGCATCTATTCAAAAAGAAGTAATGGAAAAGGCTGGAATTTCAAAACGACGAAAGGGTGCGGAAGGATAGGAATCGGATTTTATAGGCTTCAAAATTTTGAGTCCTTATTATGATTTGAAGAGAAACGAATGTGCACTTTCTGGAGAAATAATTCCAAACTCTTCATGGCGAATGCCATATTCAACAGCAAAATCTTTAGGAAGTTTTGCTGTTTTTTTTGTGTTCCATTTCATTTCGAATGCTTGTAATGCGCCATTTTCTTCTTCGATATAATCGATTTCTTTTTGTTGATAGTTTCTCCAAAAATAACTATTTTTTATTTTCTCATCCAATTGTAATCGTTTTTTTCGCTCTATGATGCAAAAATTTTCCCATAGTGCACCGATGTCTCCACGAAGCTTTATAGGAGAAAAATTTTGCAATAGCGCATTTCTAATTCCCACGTCATAAAAATAATATTTTTTCTTTCGTGCAATTTCATTACGAAGGTTTTTTGAGTAGGCAGAGAGTGGGAAAATAACAAATGATTTTTCGAGAAGTGAAAGATAGCGCTCTATTGTTTCTCCGCTGGTTTGAAGCATTATGGATAATTCCCTCAGGGACACTTCTGATCCTAATTGCAATGCAAGAGCTTGCAATAGTTTTGAGAGGATATTTGGTTTTTTTAACGCTTCAAATTCTAAAACATCTTTATATAAATAATCCCCTGAAAGCTCCAGCAGAAGTTTTTTTTTATGCGAAAAATTGCTTTCTAGTGCGATGGCAGGATATGACCCATAGATCAGCAGTGATTCTAGGGAATCAGAGAGGGAAAGAGGGGAAATAGAAAGCTCTTGCAGAGAAGGAGGAAGAAGGGTGAAGGTGATTTTTCTTCCTGTTAGAGGCTCTGCTGTTTCGTTTGCCAAATCAAAGCTAGAAGATCCTGTGGCTATCCATTGAATATGAGGGTATTCATCAATGAGTATTTTGAGCAATTCTTCAATCCCCCTCACTTTTTGGGCTTCGTCGATTACTCCAAATGTTTTTCCTGTCAACGATGCCAAAAGCAAAGGAATATTTTTTTCTTCGAGCATTTGTTTGACATTTGGACGCTCTGCATTAAAATATACCCCATTATGTTTGGATATAAGCTGTTTACAAAGCGTTGTTTTGCCGACTTGGCGGGCTCCATAGAGCACAATTATTTTTTTTTGATACATCCAACTTTCTATCTGCCTTTGAAAAAAACGAGTTATTTCTTGCATATTTATTAAAAAATGAAAGGTTCTCCTTTTATTTTATATAAAAAATGAAAGGTTTGCAATCTTTTCTTCTAAAACAACGCCCCTTGAAACCCTCCTGATGCGAGAGAAATCCCATCTTCACATGGATCGAGCAAAATGGTTTCGCCCACCAAATCTTTCGCCAAAACAATCACCAATTCTGTGGGTGTTTCGATGATGAGGTAGCTTCCTTTGACCATTCTAAGAATCCCTCCTACCGAATCTCCTGCATTTAATTTGAGAAAATGAATAGCTTTTGGGCTGGCTTGCAGCTTTTCAAAGTGGGTTTCATTGCCTGCATAGAAACTCCGCATATCCCACACCTCATCGTCTACCAAAAATTTTTTCATTTCGGGCATCATGGCGATGATATGATCTTTCGCGTATTTATATTTTTCTTCCAGCAATGTGCGTGCGTTTTCTGGCGTGATATCTGGAAACAAGATGTTTCTTTTTTGTGTAGCAGGGATTTTATCGGGAAATCCTGCTTTTATCAGGTTTGTTTCAATTCTTCTTGCCTGCACTCCAGAAATGCCCTTGGCAAAAATTCTTGCCATGTGCGTTCCCTGTTCAAATTGTCGGGCCATACCTCTTGAAATCCTAGAAACTCCCACTTTCACAATATCTTCCGAAAACAGCGCAAGATAGACCATATGTTCGGCATCGCAATTTTCTATTTTTTCAGGAGAAAATCGCATGCAATTAAACCCATTGCAAAATTGGCAAGGAAAGTAGTCTTCAGCCTTTTTGCACAGCTCACATTTTTTTGATCCCTTGGCATGTGTGGGGCATGGAGTATAATTCCCGTTTTTTCTGCTCCCCACACACTGCAGTGTAGAATTTTCTGAAAGCTTTATATAAAACGGTTGATTGATCTGTAGAGTTATTTCTTCAAAAGCATTGTTTTCGATGATTTGCAATTTGGGAAGTGCAGACGTATCGTTCCAGCGTTGGTCAAACAGAAGGGGCATGTGTAATCAATGAATGAATAAATGATTATTTCACAGAATATATCCAGAATATTCGAAGGTGAGTGTATCAAAAAAAAGAATGTTGCGCATCAAAGTTCTTTTTTGGTATAATGAAACGAATTTTTGCAAATAAAAAAATGACTCAAACAGATTTTTCTACCATGACGGATAATGAATTGAAAGCGTTTATTGATGAAAAAGAGCGTGAAGCCATTTTTTATAATACCCTCATAAAAGAAGACCGAAAGTATCAAGAAGCGAAAAAACAGCAGCAGGATGAGGAAAGGGCGGAAAAAATCATTTCCCAAGTGGAGGTATGACAGCAGAAAAATTACCATCGGCAGAATTGAAAAACTCTCTTGTAAATACAAGGGACGCCTTAGAAAAAAACGCAAATTCTGCATCAAGAAATGCAGAATCAGCACAAAAAACAGCTCAACCTATTTTAGATGGTTATTTCCCTGCTACTGTAATGGGGAGTACTGTGTATTTTCGAAGCGGAGGAGCGTCTCCTTCGATTTCTCCTCAAGCACATGCTGTATTAGATAAAGCGACTGATAGGGCAGGCAGTATTCCTAAAGATGTTAAAAACAAGAGAGATGTTTTTTATAAAAGAGCAGAGCAAGAACCGCCTGCAGAGCCTCAGCAATTACATCACGTAGAAGGATTTGCTGATGAAATGGCATTTATGAAAAGAATGATTGATGCAGAGCAGAATCCGCTGCGAAAACAAATACTTATCAATCTTGGAGAATATTTAGGCGATCCTTATGTATGGGGAGGTGAATGCAAAGAAGAAGGTGGTGTTGATTGTTCTGGCTTGGGGGTTGCTGCGCTTCGTGCATTACCCGGACAGAATATTATAAAGGGGCGACCAACTGCTTCTGGAATACATGCAATATCTTCTTCTATTTCCCCAAGTCAAGTGCAAGCAGCAGATATCTTATATTTGCCAGCAGGAAGGATCAATGGAAGCACGATTAACCATATTATGTATGCCCTTGGTCCTTTTGATTCAAAAACAGGAGTTATTCCATGCATTGAAGCTGAGTATGGAAATAGGGTGAAAATTACAATGGTTCCGAAAGAACAATTTTCACAATATGATTTTGCTCGGCTTCCGCTTTAAAAAAAAGAATAACAATTTTACTAGAAAAAATGAAAAATTTAGAGAGTAAGAATGGAAACATTCAACTTGTTTAATAATTCCTATCACTTGCTTGTGGAATGAATGTTTTTCCACTGCTTAAAAATCTCCTCTTGGTCGTCGTCTTCGGCAGCTTTGTTTTTTATGGTTTTTCCGCATTTTTTGCATTGGTGCGTGAGAATATACTGCACATCACTGGTGAGTGTAATGTGTACCAGTTCCATTTTTCCTCCGCATTTGGCTGCTCTGTCTCCTGGAAGGCTTTTGTCCACGTGCTTGGAAGCTAGGCATTTTGGGCAGTGGTTTCGGCATGTTTTTGGAGCAGGTAGTACAGTGTTTCCACACCATTCGCACACAAAGCCATCATTGTTATAAATAAACCCCATGAAAAAATTGACAAATGATAAAAGAAGTTGGTAAAGCAATATTCATAAGGAATCCTGCTCGTTTGCAGACGAGAATTGAACGATTAATAGCCGATTTTTTTAGCAAGGCGTAAACGTGTGTTCATAAAAAACGTAAAGATTTTTATTTTTTCATACTTCCTAAAATTCCTCGCACCACTTGCGTTGCAAGCCGGCTTCCTACGCTGCGAATAATTTGCTTTGCGAAGGTTTCAGCGTATCCTTGGCGCTTGCTGCCCCCTGTGAATGCAGCAATAACACTCTCCAAAAATCCTCCAGAAGAGGTTTCTGTCGTAGGATTGTTTGGAACCGTTTCAGCTCGTTTTTTCAAAATTTCAAAGGCAGATTCTCGATCGATTACTTCTTCGTATATGCCAAAAAATGGAGATGCTTTAATAATCGCCTCCCGTTCATTATCGCCAATCGGTCCGATTTTGCTTTCTGGAGGGCTCATTATCGTATGTTCCACTGGGTTTGGCTCTCCATGTTCGTTGAGAAACGAAATAAGCGCATATCCTACTTTCATTTGGCTTACCAAAGCTTCTACGTCTACTCCTTCATTCGCCCGAAATGTTTCGGCAATTTCTTTCACGGCTTTTTGTTCTTTTGGCGTAAATGCTCTGAGCGCGTGCTGCACTCTGTTTCCCAGCTGTGCTCTTATTTTTTCTGGAATATCCAAAGGATTTTGCGTGATAAAGTAGATTCCTACTCCTTTTGACCGAATGAGTCGAACTACTTGCTCTACTTTTTCCACCAAAATATCGGGCGCATCTTCAAAGAGCAAATGCGCTTCGTCGAAGAAAAACACCAGCTTCGGCTTTTCTGTATCTCCCACTTCTGGCAATTCTTCAAATAATTCCGAAAGCAACCACAGCAAAAAAGTTGAATAAATCCGATTGTCTTGCACCAATGTTTGCGCATCTAAAACTGATACAATCCCTTTTCCAGAACTATCTTTTTGTAACAGATTTTTCAAATCAAAGGCTTTTTCTCCAAAAAATAAATTTCCTCCTGCATTTTCCAAAATCAACACTTGCCGTTGAATGGACGCCACCGTCACATCGGAAATGTTTCCATATTGCACCGAAAGTGTTTTCTTTTCTTCTGCCAAATATTGCAGCATCGACTTGAGATCTTTTAAATCGAGCAATGCCAATCCTTGTTCATCGGCGATATGAAACGCCATGTGTATTATCGCATCCTGCACTTCCGAAAGATTGAGCAGTCGACTGAGAAGAATAGGTCCCATTTCTGAAACAGTTGTTCTGATAGGGTGTCCATTTTTCCCATAGATATCCCAAAAGGTAGTAATCGCTTTTTGATACGTAAAATCAGAAAGTCCAATTTTTTTCACGCGTTCTTCGATTTTTTCATTTGCCGTTCCTGCTTGCGAAATTCCTGCCAAATCACCTTTGGCGTCTGCTGTGAATACAGAGATTCCTTCTCGGGCAAAGCTTTCAGCCAGCACTTGCAGCGTCACGGTTTTCCCTGTCCCCGTTGCTCCTGAAATAATTCCATGTCGATTGAGCATCGCAGTGTTGATCTGTACAGTAGATCCTGTTTGGACTGATGAACCAATGGTGATGAGAGGCATACAAAAAAATGAAGAATGAAAATACGAGAAGATACTATCATTTTGCAATGGATTGTAAACCCCATGACAGCACAAAGCCGTTTACGTTCTCATTTTCTTCCATTTTTCCAAAAATCCCTCACTATATTCTGAAGTAAATGCAAAATCTTTTGTTTCTTCGGCGCGTTTCCATTTGCCAATGGGAATATCTCCTTGCAAAATCTGGCATCGAGAAAATCGGTATCTTTTGCCGTGCTGCACCATGGTGAAAAATGGTGGACGTACTGAAATGGTAATATCCCAAACTTCTTTCGCTTTTTCTTGCAAAAAATGCCGATGGTCTTGCTTTGCTTTGTTTTGAAAACTTGGGAAATTCCATGCGTTATTTGTGTGCTCCAATAACACCTTTCCTTCGTTTCGAAGCACCATCACAGCGATTTCTTCACATCTTTGCACGGGTGCTTTAGGGGAGGTGTTTACCTCCACCGTTTTTTTAGCCTGAAAAAATGCACAATAATTTTTGATCGGACAATCAGCACATTGTGTTCTCTTGGAAAGGCATAGTGATGATCCTAAGTCCATAAAGGCATGATTGAGCAAATCGCCATGCGGAGTTTTTGCATACCATTCTTTTGCTCGTTTGGTGATTTCTTTTTGATTTTCCAAGTCCCACACTCGCCCCAACACTCGAAAAAGATTGACATCGAGCGCTGGAACGCTTTCACCATATCCAAAGCTTTGAATAGCTGCAGCGGTGTATGCTCCAATTCCTGGAAGGGTTTGAAGTTGTTTCGCATCATTTGGAAAAACTCCAGAAAAATTTTCAGTGATTATTTTTGCGGTTTTGAGCATGTTGCGCCCTCTGCTATAAAACCCCAATCCTTGAAAATATGGTAAAAATTCATCCCAAGAACTCTTTGAGAGGCATTGAACTGTGGGGAATTTTTCCAAAAATTGAGTATAAAAATCAATCACCCTGCCTGCCTGTGTTTGCTGAAGAAAGATTTCAGAAACCCATATTTTGTAAGGATCATGTGTTTCTCTCCAAGGTAAGGAGCGCTTTTCTTCGGCATACCAATGAAGAAGAGTGGAAATCATGGCGCATCAAAAAGAAATAAGGTTCTTTGCGTAATACTTCTCTAAAAACTCTTTATTTCCTTTTTCTTGCCCAGAAAACACTCCTGCAATGCACAAAGGAAGCCCAAACATCATGGCCTCTGAAATAAATGCTCCACCGCATTTTCCACAAACCCCACTGGCAATGGAGTAGTATTCATAAATGGCGTTCACCCATTGTTCTATACGTACTCGAGGGTTATTTTGGAACTTCGCAAAAGATTTTTGGTGACTTCCTGCGATAATCAGCGCCGTATGGTTTGCGTACTCTGGATGCTGTAAAAAATTTTCCACCAATTCTCTTTCTTCTCCCAGCAACACATGGTGAAAAAAGAAAAGAAAAATCTTTTCGTTTGGTTTGAAGTGGTGTTTTTCTCGAATCTTTGACTTTTGGAGGTCTGAATAATTTGATGCTTCATGAAATTTTTGAGGAAGAGGAAAAGGGTCTACCACCACTTTTTTCGTTGCATTATGATCATTGATATATTGTTTTGATTCTTGATCAAGTGCGTGAACAACCAGATTATCTCCCCAAATCCACGAAAGATGAGGAGAAGTATAATCGGTAATCTGCACGTGAATTTCCTGTTTCCAGTATTTTTGAAGAAACAAAGAAATAGCAGGAAAAGTTATCCAGACTGATTCTATGTCTTCAGTATTTTGAAATATATTTTTTAGCTTTGTGCTATCAATACATCCTTTAGATAATATTCTGCTTATCCAAGAAGGATTTGACTGCGAAGAAATGTGAAAAATAAATTCTAAAATTTTTGGAAAATAGTTTCCTAAAAATCCAAAAATCCATCGGCTCATTTTCCCAAAAATATTCCATGAAAGAACGTCAATGATTTCAACAGTATATTTTTGTTTTATAAATCTATCATGTAGTCCTATGCTAGCGGTAATATGTCCTGACCCCATTGATGCGGTAAAGATTAAGATTTTTTTTTTCATCCTCTATTCCCAAAAAAAACATCAGCCCATTGTTCTTGCACGCTTTTTTCTCGTTCTAACTGTTCTGGTGTTTTTTTGTATGGATTTTCTGGAGGTGTATTTTCTGTAGAATGTATAATACCATTGGGTACCACAAACTCCTTTTCCCCGGTATTTAGCTTCTTTTGCGTTTCTTTAGCAATACGATCTTGGTATTGCGGAGAGAGCATGATGTATTTCGTTTGCAGTCGTTCGTTTCTTCGTTTTTCCAAATTTCGCACTTCTGCTTCTTTGGAAGCTATGAGTTGCTCTGTGGCTTGCACTTGAAATACTTCATACCCTATATAGTAGAATAAAAAAACAATATACAAAAGTCCTCCTATAATGCAAACCGCCAAAAAAGAAGAGAGTTTATGCTGCACTTTTGAGGAAAAAAATTACTTGGCAATAAGTCGGATCAATTCGACTGTTTTGTTTCCAATCTTTTCAATAATCAATTGACATGTTCCAAACTCGAGGCTTTCACCTTTTCTAGGAAATCGTTCCAATTTTTCCAAGAGGAACAAGGAAAGGCTTTTTTCGCTATCTTCTTCCTTTTCTGTAATCCAAACTCCTGTGTTTTCAAATACTTCATCTATCGTCATTCGAGGTGAAATTCTCCAAGATTTTTCTTCAATTTTTTTGATCATTGTGTCGTCTTCTTCATCGCTTTCGTCTCGAATATCTCCAAAAATTTCTTCAAAAATATCTTCCATTGTCACAAGCCCAGCTGTCCCTCCATATTCATCCACCACAATCGCCATGTGAATTCCTTGACGCTGAAACTCTTTAAACAGTGCAGAAATTTTTTTGGTAATCGGCACAAAGTATGGACTTCTGAGGTCGAGATTTTTCACGAGCTTTTCGTCTTCATATTCTTCCGATGATTCTAAAATATCCCTTAGTGTAATAATATCAGTGATGTGATCAAGGTCATCTTGAAATACAGGAAGTCGAGTATGTGCGTTTTCGAGCATAATCATACGAGCTTCTTTCAATGTTCGCGTGTTTTCAATCGCTTGAATTTTGGTTCGAGGAGTCATAACTTCCTCCGCAGTAATGGAAGAAAATTCTAAAAGATTCCCAATATGCATTTTTTGTTCTCTGGTAATTCCTCCGTTTTCTGCTCCCATCGACACCATTGCTAGTACTTCTTCTTCGGTAATTCGAGATCGTTGGTGCGGTGGCATTACCATGTCAGAAAATTTTTCCAACAAATATACCAATGGATAGGATATTTTCATCACAAGATAGATCACAGGAGCGATTAGTAATGCATATCGTTCGTTGTGGGCAATAGCGATGTTTTTGGGTAAGATTTCTCCGAAGATAATGAGGAGTAATGAAATAACCCCCGTCACCAATCCTAAATATTCATTTCCAAATTGTTGTGTTGCCCACACAGTGATAATCACTGGAATAAGAACGTTTATGATATTGTTCCAAATAAGGATAGTGATAATAAGCTTTTTAGGGTGACTTTTAATCTTTTCAAGAAATTTCACTCCCACCACTTTTCTTTCTTGCATGGCACGCACTCTCGTGTTTTCTAGAGAAAGAAGAGCTGTTTCTGCTCCTGCAAACAATGCAGAGCAAGCCATTAAAAAAAACAATAGAAGCATTATACTGCCAGGACTATCCATAAAAAATACAATAGGAAAATGAAACGTAAGACCATGATAGCAGGGAAACTCTTTGCATGGCAAGAGGCTCTCTTCTTTATAAAAAAAAGAGGAGTTCAAAATTATGAACTCCTCTCATCATTTCTTTTTTTAGAATTTAGAAGAAATATATTGTGCCAATGTTCGTCGTCTCATAAAGATGGCGAGTCCAAGGAGACTGATTCCGAGTGCTAAGAGTGGCGCTTCTGGTCCAGATTTTGGAGTCGCCTTGATCCATTTCTTTACACACTTGTTGGTGGAAGCATTCCAAGAATATCCCGCAGGACATGTTGGCTTTGCAACTGTCGACTCTCCTACTGTCACCATCGCATCCGCTGTGTCGTTCATCGGAATGTTAAGAGAAGTCGCTGTGAGTGTGTTTTTGATTTCAGTCCCTTTAGGAACATTTTCTCGCACTTTCATCTTCACCACTTGCGTCATTTCTGCTCTTGCTGGCAAGAATTTTTGCTTAAATTGCAGCATTCTGTCATTTTTCAAAAATGATGTAAATTCTTCAGTTGGCTCCAAGAATTCTGCGGGGAACCGATCTGAAAGCACCACGTCTTTCATGTCAATGTCTCCAGTGTTCTTGAGCGTAAGTGTGTAGACAACGATATCACCTGCTTTCACTACTTGCTTATCTACACTTTTCAAAAGTTGGTACCCCCCTTCTTTTGGATTGATAATCCCGCCTGCTTTTACATACGCGACGGATGTTCGTCCAACTCCTTTTTCTGAAGAAATTTTTGGACATGTGTAGGAACGGGAGAAGCCTTCGATTTTCGCAGTGTTTTTCCCAATAGAGCTAGATGATCCCTTGACGGTTGCCGTGTAGGTGAACTCTTGTTTTCCATTGGCTCCCACTGGTTGTACCATTTTAAACTTTCCATCGGCATATGTTGCTCCAGAAATGGTTTTCACATTACTTTGCGTCATTCCAGATTCTGATGAGAATGTGTCAGATACTACTACTTCATAGGCCGAAGCATCTCCGGTGTTGTTCACTACCACTTTATAAGTGAGCGTGTTGGGCTTGTTTTCGTTAATAAGGGCTGCTGCATCTCGTGAATTAGCGAGCACATAATCACCGGTGCTTGTTTTCACATATTTTGTAATATTGAGATCAATGGTTGAAGTGGTATTGCATCCACCTCCACCTCCACCACCTCTGCTACTGCCTCCTCCAGAACTTCCTCCTCCAGAACTTCCTCCTCCACCAGAGCTTGATCGATTTGCCGAACAAGAAACAGTTTGTGTTCCGCTGGTACATGTCCAAGAGGCAGAGCTTCCTTGAGCTGGGAATGATGGAGAAGAGGGACTTACTGTTCCAACACTACAAAAGGTTGATCCCGAAGGGTATGATTCAGTTGTTGAAGTGTAGCTTCCTGCTGCAGTTCCACATGTGGGAGTTGCGGGTGTAGGTGTAGGTGTAGGCCCGTTTGTAATAGTGACGGTTGCAGTGGCTGTGTTGTTGGCAAGTTTTGTTTGATCTTCGTTGGTTGCTGCAATTTTTGCCACGTTATTAATGTTGGTTCCATTGGCGGCAGTAGATTTTACTTTTGCGGTGTAAGTAATAGTCTTTTGACCATCACTTGCTGCCAAGCTTCCAATAGTACACTGAATAAATTTTCCTTGATAAATAGCAACCAAATGGTCTGGATCTTGTGTTACAGCACAAGTTACTCCTGTTGGGGGTTGAAATTGAAACGTTGTTGCATCCAGATTTTTGTTATCAAAAAAGTCTTTAATAACCGTTCCTGTGGCAGTGGTTCCTGCTGTTAGGTTTTGATATTTTAACGTATAAGTAACCGTGCTTCCTGCCGTTGTTTGAGTTGGAGTTACTGATTTAAGAATCGAAACATCAAGGGGTGTAGTCGTTGGAGTTGGAGTTTGGGCTGTTCCTATAGTCACTATAGCGGTAGCTGAATTATTATTGAGCTTTGTCGCATCTTCATTCATTGCTGCAATTTTTGCCACGTTATTAATGTTGGTTCCATTGGCGGCAGTAGATTTTACTTTTGCGGTGTAAGTAATAGTCTTTTGACCATCACTTGCTGCCAAGCTTCCAATAGTACACTGAATAAATTTTCCTTGATAAATAGCAACAAGAGGATCAGGATCTTCCACCAAAGCACAGGTAACTCCTGTTGGAGCATTTATTTGCAAAGTACTCAAATCTAAATTGCTATTGTCTAAAAAATCTTTAATAACTGTTCCCGTAGCGGTGGTTCCCGATGTAAGATTTTGATATTTTAACGTATAAGTAACTGTGCTTCCTGCCGTTGTTTGGGTTGGAGTTACTGATTTAAGAATCGTTACGTCAAGGGGTGTAGTCGTTGGAGTTGGAGTTGGAGTTGGAGTTTGGGCTGTTCCTACAGTCACTATAGCGGTAGCTGAATTATTATTGAGTTTTGTCGTATCTTCATTCGTTGCTGCAATTTTCGCAATATTATTAATACTTGTCCCATTAGCAGTCGTAGATTTTACTTTTGCGGTGTAAGTAATAGTCTTTTCACCATCACTTGCTGCCAAGTTTCCAATAGTACACTGAATAAATTTTCCTTGAATAATAGCAACCAAAGGGTCTGGATCCTGTGTTACAGTACAAGTTACTCCTGTTGGGGGTTGAAATTGAAACGTTGTTGCATCCAGATTTTTGTTATCAAAAAAGTCTTTAATAACCGTTCCTGTGGCAGTGGTTCCTGCTGTTAGGTTTTGATATTTTAACGTATAAGTAACCGTGCTTCCTGCCGTTGTTTGGGTTGGAGTTACTGATTTAAGAATCGAAACATCAATTGGACTACTTGGCCTATTTGCCGAACATGTTTTGTCGGCTCCTCCACTAATTCCTTTACATATCCAACTTACTGTTTGTCCTGGTAATGGGAAATTTGGAGTAGAGGGTTCTGCTGTTCCCTTATTACAAAAAATACTAGAAGGAGGATATTGAGTATCAGATGCTAAATATGTTTTAGCGGCATCTCCACATTCTCCACTTACGGGTGCATTCACCGTCACTCGAGCGGAAGAGGTGTCATTTGCTTGATTGGTATCATTATCGGTGAGTGGTTTAATTTCAGCGGTATTATCAATAGTTGCTCCACTTGCTACGGTTGATTTTACCTGTGCGGTATAATAGAATATGTGTGATTGTGTTGGCTTTAAATCATATGCTACACATGTAATTTTTGTTCCATCATTGGTACACCCAGAAGGAAGCCACGTAATATTCAATTTTGTTTCGTCATAATCATCATAAATCCGTGTATTCACAGGCGTTGCAAGAGATGTGGAAAGGTTTTGGTAGAGCAATTTATAGGTAATAGTTTGCCCTGGCTGCGCTACGATTTCTTTCTTGCTGGCATCAGCTTCTGCTTGGGTTGCTCCCACATATTTATCAATCTTAAGGTCATACTGCGTAGAGTTTTCCCTAGTTGCAGAACACGTTGCATTGATCCCTCCTGAAGTAGATTGACATGTCCAAGTGACGGTTTGTCCAAGATTTGGGAATGCAGGGGTTGTTGGCACTGCGGTTCCTTTGGCACAAAACACTGTTCCTGCTGGATATGCAGTAGTGGTTGCGGGATAGGTTTTTGCCCCGTCTCCACACACTGCGCTTTCAATAATTTTCACCTGTGCAACAGTATGATCATTTGCATCGTTGGTATCAGCATCAGTAAGTGGTTTTACTTCGGCATTATTTGGAATAACAGTATTAGCAGTAACACTTGTTTTAATTTTAGCAATATAATAAAAAGTGTGTATTTGTCCTGGTGATAAATCATAGGCATTACAAGTAATTTTATTTCCATCATGCGAACATTCTTGTGGTAGCCAATGAATATCAAGTTTTGCTTGATCATAATCATCATATACTTTTGTTCCTACTGGAGTAGCGGTTGAGGTCGAAAGATTTTGATAATCGATTCGATAGTATGCAAAATCTCCTGCTTTTAAGGTTTTTGCATTTGTTCCAGTATACGCTTTTGTATCAGCTTCTGCTTGGGTTGCTCCCACATATTTATCAATCTTGAGATCATACGAAGCAGAGAGAACTTTTACTTGCGCATATGTGGTGTCATTGGCCTGGTTAATATCTTCGTCGGTTGTTGGCTTAATCTCTGCTGCATTTTGAACAATAGTGTTCGCTGCAACTCCTGCTTTAATTTTTGCGGTATAATACAAATAAGTTGATTGATTTGGAGCAAGATCAAGAGCATTACACGTTATTTTAGTGCCATCATTGCTACAAGTAGAAGGAAGCCACGTAATATCCAATTTTGTTTCGTCATAATCATCGTAAATCTTTGTTCCCACTGGGGTTGCAGTAGATGTTGAAAGATTTTGATAATCAATTCGATAATATACCGTGTCTCCTACGTTTAAAGAAATAGGGTTTGCACCAGTATATGTTTTTGCATCCACTTGTGATTGATCTTTCCCTACATATTTATTAATTTTCAGATCATATTTTGGAGTTTCTCCAGAAATAACCCGCATGTATACATATACATAAAATGATGTTTCTGAACATCCTGCTACGGTTCCAATGTTCGCACCTCCTGAAAAGAAATTTGCTTGATTAATAGTTTTTGGATTTACAGTCGACTGAATAGCTCCTGTTGTATCGTAAAACATCAATTTAATTGGAGAACCATTAGCAGAAGTAATAACCGTATCATCAGAAACACTTGCAGGAGTTGCATTTTCAGCTGAAGTAAATTGATTTAAAGAAATGCTTGTTCCTGCTGTAGAGTAAAAATATCCAGATCCTGCATTGGTAAAGCCTGTCATTCCTATCTTTACATTGGTTGCATTTCCAGATTCTAACCCTTTGGTAGCATTATTGTGGATATATGCTCTGGTAAGAATAATATCTCCAACATTTACAGAAGTACTATTCGCATAGTTTGCAGTATTGGTTCCATTCGGTCCCAAATTAGCAGCCACCAAAAATCTCCGTTCGTCGGTAATTCCGACGTGGCTTACTCCACCAATTGTTGAATCGGTGTAGTTGTTGAACGAAGGAAACGATAGACCATTATAACATTTGTTATCGGTGGATGCGCTGCAGCCTCCCGTTTGCCGTACAATTCCTAACCCATGCGGAAAGGCAGGAGATGTGGGAGTGAAATCAGCAATAACCGGAATCGCGGTGATACCGAGAACGGCAAAAGCAAACAATGCTCGCTGTAAAGTGTGTATATATTTTTTCATAAAAAATATGTTAGAGACTGTATATTGGTGAAAATTCTTTTGTTTATTTTTGTTGTGTTACATATTAAAAAAAGAAGTTTTCAAAGCATTGTACCAAAAATGAGATATGTTCGACAACGAAGAGAACTTTACTTTTTTTTGAATAATGGTCTATCGCGTAGATTTTTGTGCCAAAAACCATGCTATAAGCCCCCAGAAATAGATAATAAAAAAAGGAAAAAACAATGAATTGATGAAAAAACTCTGCGCCAATACTCCAAAAAAATTAAGGACTATTCCAATGCCGATTCCTTTCATCTTTGCTGTTTTGCTTTCAGTCGTTTTTCGCAATGCCAAAGAAAATGCTTTCCAGAAAAGTAATAAAAATGCGAAGAGTCCAAATGCTCCACTTGTGACGAACACGGTAAGCAGTGAGCTATCAAATCCTCCCGAGGAATGAATATTTTCTGTTTTATACGTTCTGATTACATTAAATCCAATCCCTGTAAAAAAATGTTCATTCCCCAAAACAAGTCCTTCCTGAAAATTTTCCACACGCAGCCGAGCCGTGGCATCGGGTACAAATAATGAATGTTCATTCGCCACTGAAAATGCAGATGATACCCCGTCTGAAATCCGTTGCATGGCCCTGTCCGAAAAAGGGAGCAGAAGCCCAATCATCAAACATGCCACTATAAAAACACTTCTGAAGTACGCAATGCCCAGAAGAGTAGCGGGCACTAAAAACGCCAAAAGAGCCGATCTGGAATAGGTGAACAGTAGGGCTACAAGCAGTAAAAAAATCGCCCCAAAAAGAATCTGTAAAAAACGATTTGTTTTGAGAATCTGTATTGCGTCTGCTATGGAATGTACTTTCGCTCTCCATTCCATCGCCACTACGCTCATCAAAATAATCAGTACATACGAGAAAAAGCTTCCCATAAAATTGGGATCAAACCATGTGGAAAGCAGTCTTCCAATATGAGGGTCCCACCCAAGCTCTGCCATCTTTCCAAAATCTGGATAGAAAAACAATTGTAAAAATCCCAATACTGCAAACAGGCTCCCAATTCCTGCAAGCCATAAAATAATATTTTTATCAGAAAATCGAGAATCATGTTGTGCGATATCAAATATCACTGCACTTATTCCCAAGATTGATGCAATCCGAATCCAATAGAAAAACCCTTCCAAAATATCTTTCGAAGGCAACCAAAACGCATTGAAACACAAAGAAGCCAGAAAAAGACTTAGCACCAAAAGTATCGGCCAAAACAATGGAAATGCCAAAAATCGCTGTAATACATTTTCTTTTGCTCTGATTTTGAAAATTCCCCATAGCAAAATCACCAAGGGGACATACAAATCGAGCAATAAAATTCCTCCACTTCCCATCGAAATCCTTCCAAACTGCCCTATAAGAGGAATGAGAAACGCAATAATAACCGAATAAAAAAGCATTTGGAAGAAAATAAAACATGATACGATACAAGGCGTATTGTATGTTTCTTTTTATAAAATGAAAACCCTTGTTACTCTTGGAATGGGATCAAATCTTGGGAATCGAGAAGAAATCTTGAACGGTGCATTTTTTGCATTAAAAACGATTGATCCAATGGCTCAAATTTCAAGTTTTTATGAAAACGAGGCGTGGGGAGGTGTGGCACTGCATCCATTTCTCAATGCTGTTTGTCAGCTTTCCACTGGTCTTTCTCCAGAAGAGTTGTTGGTTCGATTGCAGACGATTGAAAATGCATTTGGTCGAGAGAGAGTGGTGAAGTGGGGTGATAGAACCCTTGATTTGGATATTTTATTATTTGGAGATTTACATATCAATTCAGAAACCCTTCAAGTGCCGCATCATGGAATTTGGAACAGAGAAAGCGTAATGATTCCACTGAAAGAGTTGGTAGGAGAAGATGAGCTTATGAGGCTAAAAACAAGCCACTCCACAGGCTTTTTGAAAAAAAATTGTGATAACTTCTAGATCTTCAATATTTTCCTAGTCTCACACAGCACTGAAGCAGATTTTTCTTGCTTTCATTGCAAATTTCTTAACCAAACTTCTATGCAAACACCACATTCCCTGTCATTTCGGATGGAATTTCTAACCTCAAAACCGAAAGCAATGTTGGCGCGATATCTTGTAATGTTCCATTTTCTGCCAATGCTTTAGCGTTTTTATTCATCCACACAAACGGCACTGGTGCCTTGGTGTGCGATGCATCTGGGCTTCCATCTTCGTTGATCATATGATCAGCATTTCCATGATCTGCTGTGATAAACACTTCATATCCTTTCTCAAGAGCAATAGGAAGCACTTTTTCCACACACTCACTGAGCACATGCACAGCTTTTTTGGTTGCTAGTAAATCACCAGAATGTCCCACCAAATCGGCATTGGCATAATTCTGAACGATGAGTGAATAGTCTTTTTGGTTGATGGCGTTTATGAGCGCATCTGTTTGTTCATACGCACTCATTTCTGGTTTTTCTGCGTAGCTTTTGCATTTAGGAGAAGGGATCAAAATCCGTTCTTCTCTTTCAAATTCTTTTTTGCATTCCCCAGAGAAATAGAACGTCACATGATTAAATTTTTCTGTTTCCGAAATTCTTAGTTGAGAAAGCCCTGCAAGAGAAACCACTTCTCCAATGGTATTTTGCGTAGCGGTTTCTTCAAATTTAAAAATTTCAAGTGCTTTTTCAGAATATGGTCCAAAAATTCCAAAATAATCAGCGGGAATTTGTTTTGCTATTTCAGTGGAAATTTGCCGAGCTCGGTCGCTTCGGTAGTTCCAAAAGATCATCACATCATCAGATTTCACAATAGCAGTTTCGTCAAATCTCACAGGAGGTACATAATAATCGCTTTCGGTAGAAGTTTTATAGTAGTTATTCAAATATTCTTCCCACATTCCATCAAAAATATGTGCATTTGGAGAAAATAATACATCGGTTGCTTTTTGCGTTCGATCCACATTGTTGTCTCGGTCCATGGCATAAAACCGTCCGCCAATGGTGGCAATGCTTCCAATGTTTTGAGTTTCCAATTGTGTTAAGTATTCTTTTGCGGTTCGCTCTCCCACGTCTCTTCCGTCTAAAATGCAGTGCAGAAAAATATGCTCAATTCCATAATTTTTCGCCATTTGCATCAGTCCATACACATGTGGTTGAAAACTATGAATCCCCCCATCACTTGTCATTCCGAGCAAATGAATTCTGTTTTTTTCTTTTGCTTTTTTCATTAGGCTTTTCAGTTTTTCGTTTTCAAAAAAGCTTCCATCTTCAATCGAGTCTGAAATTTTAGTAAGCAATGCTTTCACTGCTCTTCCAGAGCCAATGGTAATATGCCCCACTTCTGATCCTCCTGTTTGAAACTCTGGAAGACCTACAGCATCTCCGTAGGTCTTGAGGTGCACATGAGGATATTCATCCAATATGCGATGCAAAAACGGTGCATCGGCACGATATACTGCATCACCTGTATCGTGATTCCCTAGTCCATAGCCGTCGAGGATGATAAGATAGGTTTTTTTCATATAATAATTACAATAATTGACACCGAACAAGCATTTTTAGAAAAGAGCTGAACGGGAGAAATTTTATCAACAAAATATGTTGCTTGTATAGTATTTTAATATTCGATATAGTTATTACAAATTTTTTTTGAGTTTTTATTCTATGAAGTTTTCGTGTGAAAAATCCGTTCTTCAGGAAGCTATTTCTGTGGTGCAAAAAGCTATTAATGCACAAAATACCCTCGCCGTGCTGGGGAATATTTGCATCGAAGTGAGTACTGATCTTGTGAAATTTTCAGCAACAAATCTCGAAATGGCAATTTCCACTTCCTTTTCCGCAATGATAGAACGCGAAGGGAAAATTACAATTCCTGCAAGAATTTTTTCAAACTATGTCTCGTTTTTGCCAGAAGCATTAGTAACGGTTTCTTCCGAAGCCGAAGATATTTTTGTTTCCAATAGTAGCTCTAAGACAAAAATGAAGGGAATTTCTGCCGATGAATTTCCTGCAATTCCAATAATCGAATCAGATTTCACACTGAATATTGCTTCTGATGATTTGAAAACAGCGATTGACCATGTGGTGTTTTCATGTTCTGCTTCCAGCGCTCGTCCGGTTCTTTCGGGTGCACTTTTTTGGATTCATGAAGGACAACTGAAAATTGTGGGAACCGATTCCTATCGACTTGGAGAGCAATCTCTTTCGGTAGAAAGTGGAGACAGAGAGCATCGGTGTATTGTACCTGCTAGAGCCTTGCAAGAAATTAGTCGAATTGCCACCAAGTTTCCATCGGTTGAAGTGCGTTTTTCTCGAACGCAAATTGTTTTTCAAGCAGGCAGCACCGAGCTTTCGTCTCGGCTTATCGAAGGAAATTTCCCAGAATATCAACGTATTATTCCAGTTTCTTCTACAGGAAGTGTGATTATTGGGCGAAGTGAGTGCATTTTGGCAGTAAAACGAGCAGGAATTTTTGCTAAAGAAATTGATAATAACACTATTAAAATCAATATTTCAGGAGGAAGGGTGGAAATCAGCACGGCAGAAACAGAAATTGGATCAGGAGATACGGTGTTGGAAGGAAAACAAGATGGAGAAAATGGAGAATTTTCTCTCAATGCTGCGTATTTTTTGGATGCGCTTCAGGTGATTTCTGGAGAAAATGTGGTGATGAAATACTCCGAAAGCCTCACCCCTGTGAAAATTCTTCCAGAAAAAGAAGAGGGATTTTTGCAGGTTATTATGCCCCTTAAAGTTTAATATTATGCGTTTAATTTTTGTCACGGGTGGGGTTTGTTCAAGTCTTGGAAAAGGCATCGTGAGTGCTTCTACTGGAATGCTCTTGAAAAATGCAGGATATAAAGTGTGTATTCAAAAATTGGATCCATACCTCAATGTGGATCCGGGAACCATGTCTCCATTTCAGCATGGAGAAGTGTTTGTATTGGACGATGGATCAGAAACAGATCTTGATTTGGGGCACTATGAACGATTTATCGACGAAAATCTTACTAAAAATTCAACCGTCACTACGGGGAAAATCTATTCAGAAGTGCTTGAAAAAGAGCGTCGAGGAGATTATTTGGGAGGAACTATTCAAGTGGTTCCCCACATCACCAACGCACTGAAATCAAAAATTTTAAAAGCAGCAGAGGAATCGGAATCCGATATTTTGATTATAGAAATTGGAGGTACTGTGGGAGATATTGAAGGAGAGCCTTTTTTGGAAGTTATTCGACAACTGAAGGCAGAAAACGGCAATGTGCTTTCTATTCACCTTACGCTTTTGCCATATCTCAAAGCATCAGGGGAGCTCAAAACAAAACCCACACAGCTTTCGGTGCGAGAGCTTCGGAGGGTTTCTATTCAGCCAGATATTCTGGTGTGCCGAGCTGATACTGAAATTCCTCAAGAAATTTTGGATAAAGTGGCAACCTTTTGTGGAGTGGAAAAAGAGTCTGTATTTCCATGTGAAACAGTGGATAGTATCTATCGAGTACCTTTGGAATTCGAAAAGCGAGGATTCGCAGAAATTGTACAGCAAAAATTGAATCTTCCAGTAAAAACTCCAGAACTATCGCAGTGGAAGGAAATGCTTTCGCGAATGGATACGGCAGAAAAAACGGTGACTATCGGACTTTGTGGGAAATATAATGATTTAGATGATGCCTACCTTTCGGTGATTGAAGCGATTAAGGCGGCAAGCTATTGGAATTATGTGAAACCAATTATTACTTGGATCGACACAGAAGAATTGGAAGAAAATGATCCTATTGCTTGGGAATCACTGAAAAAATGCGATGGAATTTGCGTGCCTGGAGGATTTGGAGTGCGAGGAACCGAAGGAAAAATCTTGGCAGCCAAATATTGCAGAGAAAACAAAGTTCCATATTTAGGACTTTGTTTAGGGTCTCAAATTATGGCAATTGAATTTGCTCGAAATGTGTGCGGCATTTTGGAGGCAACCAGTGAAGAATTTGACGAACACGCAAAAAACCAAGTCGTCCATTTTTTACCAAATCAATCTTCCAATACGTCAAAAGGGGGGACTTTGCGACTAGGTGCGTATCCTTGTGTTATAAAAACGGGAACAACGGCGTATAAATGTTATGAAAAAACAGAAATTTCAGAACGGCATCGACACCGATATGAATTTAATAATGATTATAAATCACAATTAGAAGCTGCTGGAATGACTATTTCAGGGCTTTCACCTGATGGAAATCTTATGGAAATCATCGAAATCTCTGATCATCCGTTTTACATCGGTTCGCAATTTCATCCGGAGCTCAAAAGCCGCCCCAACAAACCACATCCGTTGTTTGATGGGTTTATCAAAGCAACACAATAGGTGTTATACTCTCTTTTGTTTTCGCCTTGTTTTCCTTGCACATTCTGTGTAGAATGGCAAAAAAACCTTTTCACCAGCATTTATGAAAAAAAAAGCAGTTATTATTGGATCAGGTCCCTATTGCATCGGATCATCGGTAGAATTTGACTGGGGAGGGGTGACAGCGGCAAAGACATTGCAAGAAAACGGCTATGAAACGATTATGATCAACTACAATCCCGAAACCGTTTCAACCGATTACAACACATGTAACAAACTCTATTTTGATGAGCTTTCGCAAGAACGTGTGCTTGATATTTTGGACGCAGAAGCTCCCGACGGAGTGGTGGCATACACGGGGGGGCAAATTCCAAATAATCTCGCGCTCAAGCTGAAAAACGCAGGAGTAACCCTTTTGGGAACTGATGCAGCTTCTATTCATAAAGCTGAATCGCGACATGTTTTTTCTCAAATCCTTGATCAGCTAAAAATAGATCAGCCTCGATGGAAAGAGTTTACCAAGCTCGAAGAGCTGGAAGCATTTACAGATGAGGTGGGGTATCCGCTTTTGGTTCGTCCTTCGTATGTGCTTTCTGGGGCGGCGATGGCGGTGGCGTGGAGTAAAGAAGAGTTGGAGCAGTTTTTAGGAACGGCATCAAAAATTTCCATAGAAGCACCTGTGGTTGTTTCAAAATTTGAAGTGGGGGCGAGAGAAATAGAGATTGACGCTGTAGCATCGAATGGAGGAATCGTGATTTATGCGATTTCTGAACATGTAGAAAATGCAGGAGTTCATTCTGGAGATGCAACCATTGTACTTCCTCCACAAAAGACATACTTAGAAACAGTACGACGAATTAAGCTTATTGCCAAAAAATTGGCAAAAGAATTGGAGATCACAGGACCGTTTAATATTCAATTTCTTGCTAAAAATAATGATATTAAGGTGATTGAACTCAACTTGAGGGCATCTCGAAGCTTTCCGTTTGTTTCGAAAGTGACGGGAAATAATTTTATAAAAATAGCAACCGAAGCGGCGATTGCGAAGTCGGAAGGGAAAAATATTGAATTTCCCAAATACAATACGTTGGATCTGGATTATGTCGCAGTGAAAGCTCCTCAGTTTTCATTTTCTCGGCTTAGAGGGGCAGATCCTGTGCTTTCGGTGGAAATGGCTTCCACGGGGGAGGTGGGATGTTTTGGAGAAAATTTGGAAGAAGCGTTTTTGAAAGCGATGATTTCCACAGGATTTCGAATCCCAAAAAAGAAGATCTTTCTTTCTGTTGGATCTGCTGAGCAAAAAGCCGCACTTCTTCCTTCCATTACGGCACTGCAAGGAATGGGGTTTGAACTTATGGGAAGTGAAGGAACCGCAGAGTTTTACGCCGAAGCAGGAATCAATATCGAAAAAGTGTCAGAAGAACAGTGCGTGAAAAAAGTGCAATCGGCGGATCTGTTGATCAATATTCCGCGAAGTTATGCCCATGAAAGAAAAACTATTGGATATACGCTGCGCCGAGCAGCGATTGATGGAAACGTATCGCTTATTACCAATGTGCAGATCGCCAAGTTAGTGGTGCAATCTCTCGAAAAATATCCATCAGCCAGTGATTTACCCACCACCCCATGGAACGATTTTGTGGTGGGAGAAAGGATATAATAAATCAAATATTGAACTTTAGATTTTTTTTGCAATTTTCAAATTTTTGTGATACAATGGTTGTGAATTGCAAGTTTTTGCAAAAAATAAATTTTAAAATAATATTGACATACAAATGACAAACTTTAAAATTTTTGACGGCTTCACCATTCGTTGCGTGCAGTAGTGGTTCTATTTTGTCTTTATTCGCACCACAACCACCCTCTACACGATTTTTCCGTATTTTTTGACAAAATGTTTCAAAAAATTACAACAAAGGGCTTATAAAGCAAATAAAAAAGAGAGTTTTTAAAAACTCTCTTTTTTTATCTTCCCGAAGGTTTATCCTTTTCGTTTTTTTGCTTCGTCTAGCACCGCCATCGCAATATCATCGAGAAAAAACCTTGCGTTCCATGACCTGTCTTTTCCTTTTTTTTTCAGGTCTTTTTGAAGAGTGCTATCTTCCACAATCTTTTTCATCTGCGCATAGAGATCTGTTGCCTTGGTGGGGTCAAAAAACAACGAAGCCCCTCCACTCACTTCATGCAACGCTCCGAACGAAGATGCAATGGTTGGAATTTCCAATCGCATGGCTTGCAATAGCGCATGCCCCACCGAATCTGTTTTGGATGCATCGATAAAAACACTTGTCTTGGAAAGCACTGTTCGGTGGTGCTCTGGCAACAAAGGAGCTAATATATGCACTTTTTTCCCATGATGATAGAGAAAATGCAATGATCCCTTTTCCCTTTCTTCCATCACCAGTTTCCAAGTAGTTTCTGGAAATCTCGTTTTAAAAAGCTCAAACGCTTTGATCACGATCATGGCACTCGTTTCGTCTTCCACTTTCACAAAGAAAAATTTTTCTGGAAGGTCCTTCCAAAAACTATTTTCTTCGGAGGTGGTAGGAATAAGTTCTTTGAGCAGTCCTGTGGAGGAAAGGAAAAACCGATCGGTTTCGGTGCCAAATACATATTGGCATTCTTGCAGCGAAAACAACGAAGGCACCACCACCATATTTGCCTTTTCCAAGGCTTTTTGGAAATATTTTTTCTGAAGATATTTTTCAGAAAGATTCTGGTGTAGTGCTGAAAGTCCGTTCACCATCATCACCGAAAAGCAGTTTTCTTCCACCTTCCAAGGACGAGGCGTTGCAAAAAATGCAATTTCAATTTTTTCAAGCCATGGCATTATACCTTGTTTCATGGCATCTGTTTCCACCAGATCATCAATTTCCACCGCGTCAAACCAATCAATATAGGTGATGATATTATTAGAATCAATTTCTGTATGCAAAATGCGAGTATTTTGGTATTCGTCAAAGAGCATGTCTTCTGGTAGGTTTTTTTCTCCCGTTGTCCATAGCAAAAAAACATCAGTTGGATGATTGCGAAAAAGCGCGTGCAAAAAATCTACAGAAAAGAAATTTCCTTTTTCTGTCCAATCTTCCGCCCACGGCCGCATATCAATAAGAATAAACATTGCCAATAAACATTATTTTTTTCTTTCTTGAAATTTTTCCACTATTTTCGAAAGAGGAATGTCTTTGGCCACCAGCAACACCATCATGTGAAAAAGCAAATCTGCAAATTCTCCTACAAATTCTTTTTCATCATCATTTTTTGCAGCAATAACGGTTTCTATGGCCTCCTCTCCCACTTTTTGAATAATTCGATCGTTCCCTTCCGCAAGCAACGAAGCGACGTATGATTCTTCTGGGCTTTCTTGCTTTCGATGCAAAACAGTTTTATAAACACCCCACAACACTTCTGCATCTGTGTTTTTCACATCTCCTTCAAAAAAACAGCTTTCGGCTCCTGTGTGGCATGTGTTTCCATCGGGTAATGCCAAAAAAAGAAGAGTATCCGCATCGCAATCCCATTTGATGGCGGAAACATGCAAAAAATTTCCAGACGTTTCTCCTTTGGTCCAAAGTGCCTTTTGTGAGCGAGAAAAAAACGTTGCTCGTTTTGTTTCGTTTGTTTTTTGCAATGATTCAAGGGTTGAAAATCCAAGCATGAGCACTTTCCCGCTTTCTTGGTGTTGCACAATGGTTGGAATGAGTCCATTTTCGTATTTTGCGAAATTGAGTGTTTCTATCATGTTTTTTAAAAAAAATATTTCTATGACGACAATACTCTTTTTCTTGACGGAATGCAAAAGAGTTTGATAGAGTGCATGGGCGTTTTAATGAATTTAGCATTTCTATACTATGGCAAAGGTATGTCAAATCACAGGAAAAGGTCCTTCGGTAGGGCACAATGTCTCTCACTCAGTTCGACGAACCAAGCGACGATTTCTTCCAAATCTTCAAAAGAAGCGGATTTTTGATCCCGTTTCAAATCGATATGTGACGGTTCGGTTGGCAACAAGTACGCTTCGAACTCTATTCAAAGATCCTTCAGCACACGAACAAAAAAAACTAGAACGAAAACTCGAAAAGCGATCAAAATAGTTTTTACATCATTGAAAAAACATAATCCTTCTGCATTTTACCAGAGGGATTATATTTGTGTTTATATTGTTTTTCATGGGCAAAAATAAATTGCTTTTATGTTATTTTTTTTCGTACACTGTTCTAGTCTTTTTTTTGTGTAGCCACTATGGCTTTTCAGACTAGAAATGTGAAGGAGGTCCACCATGCAAAGGAAAAGAAACAAAAACGACTTGCTCGGTGGAATGCGATGAAAGAATCGGTAAAAAAAATAGGACTGTGGATTGGTTTACAAATAAAATCCCACAGTAAAGGATTTATGTACCTTGGAATTGGTTTTTTTTCATTCGTTGCCTTCGCGGTCTACCTTTCTTCCAATGGATCGCAAGTCGCCAAAACAGCGCTTTCTATCACCTCTTCCCTCATTGGGTCTGATTTGCAGCAAACCCCCAATGGGTTTACCAATATTTTACTTATAGGAAGTGGAGGGGAAAAGCATGAAGGAGGATATTTGACCGATTCAATTATTGTTGCCTCCATACAGCATCAAACGCAAGAGGTGACAATGATTTCTATTCCTCGAGATCTCTATCTTTCTTTTTATGTTGATAATACTCTCAGAAAGGGGAAGATTAATGAACTCTTTCGAGATGGAATGGTGGCGTATAAAGATTCTAATACAGCAGGAGAGCGATTTTCACTTGCTAGCAATGATTTAAAAACAAAGGTTTCAGAGATTTTAGGAGTTCCTATTCACTATACTCTTTATATTGATTTTGCAGGATTTGTGAAAGTGGTGGATGCTTTGGGCGGTGTGAGTGTGGATGTGCTCAAAGATATCAATGATCCATTGTATCCAGGTCCCAATTTTACCTATAGTCCTTTTCGTCTTAAGGCAGGGTTCCAAACTCTTTCTGGAACTGTAGCACTCAAATATGTGCGATCTAGGCACGGAAATGCGGGAGGCGATTTTGGGAGATCTGCTCGGCAAAAGCAGATGATTGTGGCACTCAAAGATAAAGCTCTTTCATCAGGAGTTTTTACCAGTCCTACCAAAATTCAAGAAATACTCAATATTATTAAAGAAAATTTTTGGACAGATCTTTCGTGGAAAGAATTGCTCAGTTTAGTGAATATTGCAGGAAATATCAACAAAGATCATATTTTTTCATACAACATTACCAACACAGAGCGTTCGGGTATGGGGTGGTTTCTTTATACTCCTGCTCGTGATCTGTATGGAGGAATGTCGGTTTTGGTGCCATATCTTCAAGGTGAAAATAATCCATGGGCGCAAATCCAGCTCTACTATTTCATTGTCACAAATTTCCCGAATCTTTCTGCAGATATTGCAAAAGTACATGTGTATAACACGACTAAAAAAGAGGGGATTGCTAGCAGTGTTGCTGAACATTTACTACGGTATGGAATCAATTCGACCGCTGAAAATAGTCAAGAAAACTATCCCGTTTCAACAGTGGAATACGTTTCCACTCCAGAAACAGAAAATGTAGTGGCAATGCTTCGGAAGAAAGTGAGTTTTGCATTTCAAGCGGTTCCAGAATCACCAACTCGGCGCGCAGGAGAATATTATATCTTACTTGGACAAGACTATTCTTCCAAAATGCTCCTGTGGAATCCAAGCCTCAAAGATATACCAGAGCCAGTGTATACCAATGTTATAGAAATTCCGAAGAGCACTCCAGATAGTATAACAGAAAACCTTTTGGAGTCTCCATTGCCTTTGTTTAGCCCAAGTGAAGTGGAAAATACTACGCCTTTACCTACGAGAAAAATTCCATCAATTACCAGCAGCTCAGAGGTAACAATAAATAATTAAATAGCTAAGCGTGAAAAGCTAAAGGTTAAAATGAATAATGAAAAAATAATTCTTAATTCTTAATTATCATGGTTGGTAATGCTTATGTACGCCATCGGCTCATCACTCTTGCTAAAGAAAACAGGCTGCCGCATGCATTGCTGCTTTCTGGACCTGAAGGGACTTCGAAATATCGATTTTTGGAAGACCTCACCACCGAATTATTGGGAACGGCGAATGCGCTTCCTCCCTTGTTGGTAAAAGTGAATCACCTCTATTTGGAGGGGCAAACAAAAGAAGACGATCTCAAAAGTTCGACGTTTGATCAATCGCATCGAAAAAAAGAGAAAAAAAAAACGGATACCATTGGAGTGGATGATGTGGAAAGCTTTACGCATCATCTTTTTGAAACAGTGGAGGGACGCTATAAGATCGTGCTAATCCGTAATATTGAGCGATTTACTAGAGAAGCGAGTAATAAACTCCTAAAAATTTTGGAAGAACCGCCTGCCAAAACTATTTTTTTGATGACGACATCTCAAGAGTATAGCATTTTGCCAACGATTTTTTCTCGAGTACAAAAAGAAACCTTTTCGCTTGTGAGCGATGAAGAGTTGCGTACTGGATTCACATTCCCCACAACTCCAACAGAAACCGATCAAATCATCAAAATGGCAGCCGGTCGGCCAGAAGAATGCCGAAAACTGAAAGAAGATAGAGAATATTTTTTGGCGCAAAAAGAAGAGTGGGAAGCGCTTGAACGACTCGATCAACTGCCGTGGAGTGATGTGTTTACCAAATCTGAAGCCTTAGCAAAAGATTCATGGGAACAAATTATTGGATTTTTGGAACGATATCTTGTAGTACTTCGAACCCAGCTGGTGGCGACTCTTGCACAGAATGATGGTAGAAAATCGGTTCTTCTCCAAAAACGAATGGAGAAAACTATCTCCACCAGAAATGACCTGAAGGCGAATGGGAATAAGCGATTGGTGCTGGAAAATTTTTTTATGCATATAAGAGAGGGGAGTAGTTAAGAATTATTTTTTCATTGTTCATTTTAACTTTTCATTATTTCGTGATTTCTCTCAAAAACATCACCAAGTCATTCGGCTTTAAGACTTTGTTTTCTGATGTGAATTTTTCGGTGCATGAAAAAGAAAAAATTGGAATTATGGGACGAAATGGATATGGAAAGAGTACTTTATTTCGGCTTATTTTGGGAGAAGAAATGCCAGAGCTTGGAACGATTGAAATTCCAGAAAAATATACTATTCGCGCGCTTGAGCAGCATCTTCGATTTGAACATTTCACAGTGCTTTCACAGGTGATTTCTTCCCTTCCGCCTCATCAATTTGCCGATGAATGGCGAGCCAAGTCAGTGCTTATGGGATTGGGATTTTCGGAAGAAGATTTTTCAAAAAGTCCTTTTTCGTTTTCTTCTGGGTATCAGGTGCGAATAAGGCTCGCAGAAGCGTTGGTGTCAGAATGTGATTTACTGCTACTCGATGAGCCTACAAACTATTTGGATATTGTCTCATTACGCTGGCTGGAGCGATTTTTGCAAAACTGGGGAAGTTCTTTTTTGCTCATCACGCACGATATTTCTTTTATGGAAAAGGTAATCACGCATTCTGCGATTATCCATAGAGGGAAAATTAGAAAGCTTAAGGGTAATCCGCAAAAGCTTTTGGATCAGATCGAAAAA
The DNA here is from genome assembly GCA_964532505.1 of uncultured Candidatus Peribacteria bacterium. Lineage (GTDB taxonomy): Bacteria > Patescibacteriota > Gracilibacteria > CAIRYL01 > CAIRYL01 > CAZHIF01. Next base: position 7,730 of record CAZHIF010000009.1, on the reverse strand, counting down.
GATGAAGAAGTGTATGAAAAAACACGAGTGATGCAAGAAAAAGAAAAAGAGCGCAGTGAAGATTTCATTCGGCATTTTCGGGCTGGGGCAAGATCGGCAGGACTTGTACAAAGTCGTATCAAAATGCTGGAAAAAAAAGAAATTAAAGAAAAATTGGAAAAACTCCCTCAAATTCATTTTTCATTTCCCGCTCTTTCCTTTTCGGGCGATTATTTACTCAAAGCGTTTAATCTTCGCTTTGCGTATGAACCTGATTATCCACTTCTCGAAAAATTTTGCCTAGAGATCGGAGCGCACGAACGAGTGGCTATAATCGGAAAAAATGGGAAAGGAAAGTCAACCCTGCTGAAACTCTTAGCCGAAAAATTGAATCCTCAGGCAGGACATCTGAAAAAATATCACATCCTCACTGCGGGATATTTTGGGCAAGAGGATCTGAATGAATGGAGGTCTGACACTATTTTGGGAGAGCTTTTATCAGTGGGAAAGGTCACCGAACAGCAGGCGCGAAATGTAGCAGCTTCTCTTCTTTTTACTGGAAACGAGGTGAAAAAATCACTTTCTTCTCTTTCGGGAGGGGAAAAAGCTCGGGTGAGGCTTGGAAAACTGATGCTTTCTTCACATCATCTGCTACTGCTCGATGAACCAACCAATCACCTCGATATCGAATCGGTACAAAAACTCATCCAATCACTCGAACATTTTGAAGGAAGCTTGGTGATTGCAAGCCATGACGAAAGACTTCTGAGTCGCGTGGCAACCAAGCTGGTGGTGTTTGAAGAAAACAGCGTTAGTGTGTTTGATGGAGGATATGCTGAATTTTTAGAAAAAATCGGATGGGGAGATGAAGATTCGTTGCGTATTTCAAATGAAAAAAAAGCTCCTTCCGATAGATTTACCGAACGAAAGGAGATGCAACGGCGGTGGAGATGGATAGAAAATCGATTTAAAATATTGGAAACTCTCCGATACGAACGAGTTGCCAAAAAAGAAAAATTATCTTTTTCACTGCAAAAAGCTATCAAAAAAAATGATAGCACCCAAATCGCCAACCTCGGAAAAGAACTCAAACTCCTTGAAGAAGAGGATATAAAGGATGCTCGAGAAGAGGAGTCGCTTCTTGAAGAGCAGATTGAGATTGATGAAGCATTGCATAATTAAGAATGAAGAGGTTTCTCATTCTGCATTATTCGGTGCTAGATATGATGTTTTAAATCTTCACCCCTTTCCCTTGCACCAGTGTTGGGCTTCCTCCTCCGTTTCCTCCTCGTTCTGCTTGGATCTGTTTAAAAATTTCCCGAGCATCAGGTCCATTTTTTGCAGTAGCAACCACAATTCCTCCATCAGGAGTCGTTAACACGGCTTGAACAAGCCCTTTTTCGATTAGTGCTTTGGCTATATTCACCGTTTTTGGAAGCGAAGTTTCTTCCAGTGTCTTTTCTAACACTCCATTTTCTGCTTGCTCAAATAGCATTTGAGCTTGTGTTTCGGCAATAGTTTTTTCTAAATTACGAATAATATTTTCTTGTTCTTTTTTTTCTGAAAATAATTTTTCTATCCGTTCCAAAATCTGAACGGGAGTGCATTTGAGGCGTTCCGAAATTTCTTTTTCACGCAAATAAGTTTTATCAAGCAGTTCTTGAGCAGCAGGACCAACCACCATTTCAATACGACGGATTCCTGAAGATACTGATGTTTCCGAAATAATTTGAACTGCTCCAATTTCAGAAGTGTTTTGAACATGCGTTCCCCCGCACAATTCAAAACTTACTTCTCCCATCTCAATGGTTCGCACCGTTTCTCCATATTTTTCAGAAAATAACGCAACCGCGCCTTTCTCTTTTGCTTCTCCTATAGGCATGGTTTTAACGCTTACAGGATGAGACCCTAAAATCCAAGAGGTAATATTTTTCTGCACTTCCAAGATTTCTTTGATCGACAAGGCTTTTGGATGGGTAAAATCAAATCGTGTTCTGTTTTCGTCTACCAAGCTTCCAGCCTGTTCAATGTGATCTCCAAGCACTTTTATAAGAGCTGACTGCAAAAGATGAGCAGCAGAATGATGCCGAGCAGTTTTGGCTCGAAGATTTCCATCCACTTCCAATTGTACAAGATTAGAATTTTCGTTTTGCACAGGCACAAAACCTTGCACCCCTACGGCATAATGCACAAAAACGCCAGAATCCAATTTTTTTACATCTATAATTTGCAACTCATAATCTTCTATTTGCAAAACACCTCTGTCTCCCACTTGTCCTCCGCTTTCCGCATAAAATGGAGTTTTATCAAAAACAATTCGATAATTTTGACAAGCACTCTCTCCATCTCTCACCATTTTCAAAATTTTTGCTTCACATTTGAGCGTTTCGTATCCCACAAATTCCGTTGCAGGAAGTCCATCAAAAATCGCATTTTCTGATCCTTTTCGATCAAAATTTTTGTTTGCTCGGCTTCGCTCCCGTTGCTCTTTCATCGCTGCTTCAAATTCTGCTTCGTCCACAACAAATCCTCGTTCTTCTGCCAATTCCCGTGTCAAATCAAAAGGAAATCCGTAAGTGTCAAAAAGGGTAAAAGCATCTTTTCCTGTTACATTTCCTTTTTCTGCTAACTCTTCAAAAATTTTCTCTCCTCTTTCCAGTGTTCTCAAAAACTGCTCTTCTTCGAGCGTAAGTGTAGAAAACACCAATTGTTCCCTATTTTTAATTTCGGGATAAAAACACGAATAGGCTTCGATATAACTGGATGATATTTTAGACAAAAAGGTTTCTGTAATTCCAAGTTTTGCACCATATCGCACGGCTCGCCGAATAAGTCGACGAAGCACATATCCACGTCCTTCATTACTTGGTGCAACTCCGTCCGCAATAATATGTGTTGCGGTTCGAATGTGGTCGGCAATCACCCGAAACGCTCGAGTTGTGGGATTTTTTTCATCGAGGTCTCCACCTTGGCTTCGACTTCGCTCAGCCTCCGTTCCTTGAGCGGAGGCGCAGGGATACGGCGGATATTTTTTCCCCGAAATTTTTTCAATTTTTTCCAAAATTTCAGCGTATACATCGGTTTCAAACACCGTTTTTTTGTTATTCAAAATCATCGTTAATCGTTCTAGTCCCATTCCCGTATCCACATTTTGTTTTGCCAATTTAGAAAGATTTCCGTTTTCGTCCAGCATAAACTCCATAAACACATCATTCCAAACTTCTACAAAATTGGTGTCATCGTTGGCTGGATTTTGTCCTTCTTTTGGCTGTCCTTCTCCAATCCAAATATGCATTTCGCTACATGGTCCGCATGGTCCAGTTTTCCCTGCTGGCCCCCAAAAATTGTCTCCTCTTCCTTTTTTTGGGTTTTTAGGGTCGGGTCCAATGGGAATAATTCGTTCTTTTGGCACTCCTAAATCAAGCCAAATTGTTTCTGCCTCTGTATCAAGTGGAATATCTTTATCTCCTCCAAAAACCGTTACCCAAATACGTTCAGGGTCAATCTTTGCTTCCTGTGTCAAAAATTGCCAACTCCATTCCAACGCCTCTTTTTTAAAATAATCACCCAAAGACCAGTTCCCCAGCATTTCAAAAAGCGTCAAGTGTCGATTATCTCCAACTTCATCAATATCCACTGTTCGTACACATTTTTGCACCGAAGAAAGACGAGTCCCTTTTGGGTGCGGTTGTCCCATAAGATTTGGTACAAATTGCTGCATTCCTGCCGTGGTAAACAGCACTGTTTGATCGTCTTTGTGAGGAATAGTAGAAGAGCTTTCCACCTCTGCGTGTCCGTGTTTTGTAAAAAAATCGATGTATTTTTTGCGGAGTTCTCGAGAAGTAAACATACAAAATAAAAAATGAAAAATATGTCCAGAAGAACTGTAGCAAATATGTAAAAAATACTCCAATTTTTTATTAGATTGCGTGGATATTTGAAGCACTTTTTTAATTCAAAAAAATCTGATTGAAATTGTATGCACTTCCAAAAAAATAAAAACGATAAAACCCTTTCTAAAAGCTATAAGGAAAGAGTTTTAAAAAAAATAAAAAAAAACTCTTGACGCCATAGCGAGAACTTTGATACAGTCTTTTGGCTCTGGTTTTCCTAGAGTTTTTTATTCGCTCTTTGACACTCATTGGCTCAAAAGACTTCCGGTTTTTGACACATTCTCCGGAAGTAAAATATTGAAGAATAGTTGTTTATTTTTTTTGAATATATTTAAGCATTTTTGCTTAGAATCAAATTTCTTTTTTTAACAAAAGAGTTTGATCCTGGCTCAGGATTAATGCTGGCGAGATGCATAACACATGCAAGTCGAGCGTGATAAAATGAGAGCTTGCTCAAGTTTTTGAAAGCGGCGGACGGCTGAGTAATATGTTGGAACTTGCCTCGAACTCAGGGATAGCCTGTGGAAACGCAGATTAATACCGGATGGTCCCGTAAGGGTAAAGCGCTTAGCGGTTCGAGAGAGGCCTGCATCCCATTAGCTAGTTGGTAGTGTAATGGACTACCAAGGCTATGATGGGTACCTGGTGTGAGAGCATGACCAGGCAGAGTGGGACTGAGACACGGCCCACACTCCTACGGGAGGCAGCAGTGAGGAATTTTTCGCAATGGGGGAAACCCTGACGAAGCAATCTCGCGTGGAGGATGACACCTTTCGGGGCGTAAACTCCTTTTATGAGGGAAGAAGATCTGACGGTACCTCATGAATAAGGGACGGCTAACTACGTGCCAGCAGCCGCGGTAATACGTAGGTCCCAAGCATTATCCGAAATTACTGGGCGTAAAGCGATCAAAGGCGGCGTAATAAGTCTGATGTTAAATCCCTCGGCTCAACTGAGGAATCGTATCGGAAACTGTTATGCTAGAGATATGTAGAGGTAGCTGGAATTTCTATTGTAGGGGTTAAATCCGTAGATAATAGAAGGAACACCAAAAGCGAAGGCAGGCTACTGGGCATTTTCTGACGCTGCTTGATCGAAAGCGTGGGGAGCGAAACGGATTAGATACCCGTGTAGTCCACGCCCTAAACGATGGATACTCGGTGTAGGAGGGTTTCAAATCCCCTTCTGTGCCTAAGCTAACGCATTAAGTATCCCGCCTGGGGACTACGGTCGCAAGATTAAAACTCAAAGGAATAGACGGGGATCTACACAAGCGGTGGAGCATCTGGTTTAATTCGACAATAAGCGGGGAACCTTACCGGGGCTTGACATCCTGAGAATCTTCTGGAAACAGAAGAGTGCCGCAAGGAGCTCAGTGACAGGTGCTGCATGGTTGTCGTCAGCTCGTGCTTTGAAGTGTTCGGTTAAGTCCGTTAACGAGCGCAACCCTCGTCGTATGTTGTTCATTTCATACGAGACTGCCAGGTTTAACCTGGAGGAAGGTGAGGACGACGTCAAATCAGCATGGCCCTTATGTCCCGGGCGACACAGGTGCTACAATGGAAAGTACAATGCGCAGCCAACCCGCAAGGGGGAGCGAATCGCACCAAAACTTTTCTCAGTTCGGATTGTGGTCTGCAACTCGACCATATGAAGTTGGAATCGCTAGTAATCGTGCATCAGCCTTGGCACGGTGAATATGTTCCTAGATCTTGTACTCACCGCCCGTCAAACCATGAAAGGTGGGGGTGCCCGAAGTCGCGTTATCCATTCAGGAGCGTGCCTAAGGTAAAACCACTGATTGGGGTTAAGTCGTAACAAGGTATCCGTACGGGAATGTGCGGATGGACTACCTCCTTTTTGGGAGATAATGATTTTTTAATCAAAATCCAAGATTTGAGCAAATACTTTTAGTTTTGCATCTCTTTTGAGCCAGTGAGTGTTAAAGACTTTTGTCTTTCAATCCTTTTTCAGAAATGAAAGAGGATTTTTTATTATAATTTTTTACTGATTTATAGAAAATTCATAATTTTGCAATTGTATTTACAAAATATGAAAAAATATATAGAATTAAGGAACTGTAATACATATTTATGATAGAAAGGAATTTACTACAGCCTCTTCATAAAATGGCAGAGCAATATCCAGTGGTAACGATAACAGGGCCGCGTCAATCAGGGAAAACAACATTAGTACGCTATGCATTTCCTCAAAAACCATATTGCTCATTGGAATCAATTGATATTCGAGAGTTTGCAAAAACAGATCCTCGTGGTTTTTTATCACAGTACCCTGAAGGTGCTATTTTTGATGAAATACAAAATGTTCCTGATTTATTTTCATATCTTCAAGAAATCGTAGATGAAAAAAAACAAATGGGACAATTTATTCTTACTGGATCTCAAAATTTTTCCATTACTTCTTCTGTATCTCAGTCTTTAGCTGGCAGAACGGCGATGCTTCATTTGCTACCCCTCTGTTTTTCTGAAATTTCTTTGAGTGCTACTCATCTGCCTATTTGGGAAACTATTTGGAAAGGTGGGTATCCTCGGGTGTATAATAACGGCATTGATACTCAAGTATGGTTAAAAAATTATATAACTACGTATTTAGAGCGAGATATTCGTCAGCTTATTAATATTCAAGACCTTCACCTTTTTAGTACCTTTTTACAATTAATAGCTTCGCATACTGGGCAAGAATTAAATTATTCACGCATTGCAGGAGATGTTGGTGTTTCTTCTAATACGATAAAAGGCTGGACATCTGTGTTGATGGCAAGTTTTTTAGGGTTTTCTCTTCCTGCTTATTCGCCAAATATTCGAAAACAAATTGTAAAACATCCAAAATTTCATTTTTTTGACACAGGGCTTGTTTGTGCATTGCTTGGAATTTCTTCTCCTCTTGAACTTTCAAAGCATTCTTTGCGAGGATTTATTTTTGAAACTTGGATTATTGCAGAAGTGTATAAAGAGTTTTTTAATAGAGGAGAATTTCCAAGGTGTTTTCATTATAGAGAAAACAGAGGAAGAGAATTTGATTTACTTATTCAAAAAGGATTGGAATATATTCCTTGCGAAATAAAATCCGCACAAACTATTACTCATGATTTTTTTAAACATTTTACTCATGATATTTTGAATGTTTCAAAAAAGGGAATTCTTTTTTATGGAGGAGATTTTGAGCAAAATAGGTCTATTGCAAAAATAATTCCATGGAATAAAGTGTTTACATTTCAGGATGAATAATTATTGTTCGATGTGTAAAAAGGAAAGAAGAAAATCCAAGATTTGAGCAAATACTTTTAGTTTTGCATCTCTTTTGAGCCAGTGAGTGTTAAAGACTTTTGTCTTTTAAAAAAACCTTCTCAAAAAAGAGAAGGTTTTTTGTAGAGAGGAAATTTTTATTATTCTCCAAGATAAGTTCCGTATATTTTTGCACCGGCTCGTAGGGTTGCCGAGTTTCTACTTGCAGATTGTTGCAGTGCAAAGACATAATAATTTTGTCCAGCGGTTAAATATACTTTTTGTTCACCAAAAAAACAATGGCCACCCGTTATTCCATTCACTATGCTCACTGCTTTTTGGTGTGATGGATCTAGTGGGGTAACTGTTCCAGAAGTGCTACTTATGGTTATTAGGCTCCATCCTGTTTGATTCTCAGTAGGATAATCCCCGGCCACAGAGCTGGCTTCTACTTCATACCATCCTGTTTTATCTACGCTAATAGTAGCAATTTCTACATTGGTACTCCAAGGAAGCGTAACTGCTGTTATGGTACTGGATGTGAGATTTCCTCCTTTCGTCCGTGCATCCAAAATATTAACTGCCTCAGCGAGTTTGTTCAAGTCAGCTGATT
>CAZHIF010000008.1:17339-46885 GCA_964532505.1 uncultured Candidatus Peribacteria bacterium | reverse complement strand
CACTGGCAATGTCTGCAATGCTTTCTCGGCTTCCCGAAACCTCTCTTCCGTCTACGGTGATAGCGTTTCCACCAAATGATGAAACCGCTGCTTCAAAAGAAACTTTGGTTCGCAGTGATGGTTTTTCAAAAAACATCACGATATTTTTTCCGTGTAAAATTTGCAAATGCGTTTTTCCTGCATTTTTTTCATGGCGAAAAAATTCTGCTCTTTCGAGTAAGTGTAAAAGTTCTTCTTTGGAAAGATCAAAAATTTGAAGAAAATTTTTCATGAGAAAAAAGAAAAAGAATAAAAAAAGCCCCGCATCTTGTGCAGGGCTTTTGAGAAAGACAAAATAAATTTTTTACTTCTTCAAAAACGCTCCCTGCACGTGGCAAGTTCGTCGAGCGTTCCGTCGAAGAGAAGTGAAAATATTCATACGAAATATAATCTACAAAACATTTCTACTGGTAAAAAAATAAAAGTCAACCATTTTCCTAAAAAAAATTGCCGAAGGATGAAAAAATCAGTATTATTATCTTGGTTTTGTTTTTTTATTTTGATGACGTATGAGCGACCATTTTGCAGATTTTGACGAAGAAACTACAAGTTCTTCTTATGCTTCTTCTAGAGCTGAATCCCCTCATTCTTCGGGAGGAGACGATCATTCTCATGAGGTTTTTTCTCGAAAAATTTCGGCCAAATACCGAACGTTTTTTGTGGACGTGAAGGAAAATAGTCACGGATTTCTCTTGAAGATTTCAGAAAAATCTCGAGGGGGGAAAAAATCCACCGTAATGTTTGATGCCGAAGACTTGGATGGAATTATTGATGCGCTTCAAGAAGCTAAAAAATTCGTTTCATAATTTCTTATAATGCAATAAAAACACACCTCCTTTTTGGCAGAAAATCCGCCAAAGGAGGTTTTTTGAAGGCTTGTTGTTCTTCGTTTTTTTTAGGTTTTATGGAAACTTCTCTTCTTATCTTTAGTGGAATTATCACTTTTTTGGTCTTAGCCATCAGTATTTTTATATACTTTCAAGTGAAAAAATCAGCATGGATTTATAGCCGTGCTATTCCTGTATTTTGGATAATATTTGTTTTTTGTATAGCACTTATAGTGGCACTATGGGGATTTTATTTCTTATTTGCCGATATTTCTTTCTAATCGTCTTTGTATGCTTTCCAAAAAACGATTGTATGAAATGATCCCTGCAACCATTTCATGGATATTCCTTATTTTCCCCGTGGTTGCTTCGGTATTTTCTCCAGTCGCTGCCATTTTTTTTCTGGCGGCCTTTGTTTTTTTTTGGTTTTTCAGAAGTTTTGAATACATTGTTTTTTTACTCTATTCTTATTTTGTTTTCAAAAAAACAAAATCGCAAGATGTGAAACGCATTTTTATACAGTGGGAATCAGATTTTTCTGCACTTCCTGCTCGGTATGCAAAAAAATACACAATGCTGCAAAAATCAGATGAATTATTGCTTCCTTCACAGATTTTTCATGTTGTTATTGTGGCAACGTGTGGAGAACCCTTTGAAGTGCTGCATGACACTTTTCGGTCATTGCAGACGTGTGATTTTGACACACAAAAGCTTATTATAGTGCTGGCAACCGAAGCTCGAATGGAACCAGAAAGTACAGAAACAGCTCAGAAATTATTGGAAGAATTTAAAGGTGTATTTGGAGAGTTTTATACCTTTGCGCACCCAGATGGAATCGAAGGCGAAGTGCGCGGAAAAGGTGGAAATATTAGCCATGCAGGGAAAGAAATTACCAAGATTTTAGAAAGCCAAGGTGTGGATTTGCAAAATTATGTGGTCACCACTTTAGATGCGGATAACAAAGTGGATCCTGAATATTTCAATGCTCTTACGCTTGCGTATATTTCGGCAGAAAAAAGACAGCACAAAAGCTATCAGCCACTTCCGCTTTTTTATAATAATATCTGGGAAGTACCCGCCATCAATCGACTGATTGCACTTTCGATCGGGTTTGTGTTTATGGTGGAAAGTGCTCGAAGTTATCGGCTTAATAATTTTGCATCACACGCACAGCCCTTATTGGCACTGAAACAAATGGATTTTTGGGCAGTGGATACTATTGTGGAAGATGGGCATCAATATTGGAGATCCTATTTCCATTTTGGAGGAGACTATTCTGTCACGCCTCTTTTTGTTCCAATCTATCAAGATGCCGTGCAAAATGACACTTGGTGGAGCACTATGAAAGCGCAGTATAAACAAATTCGACGCTGGGCATGGGGAGCTTCAGATATTCCGTATGTACTACTTATGTGGGAAAAAAAATGGAATGATGTTCCCACATTTGAGACGTTTTTGCATTTTATGCGGCTTTTGGAATCGCACGTATTTCGTGCTGTGGGAGCCATTGTTGTTACTCTTGCTACCCCCCTTCCGGGGGTTTTGAACCCAGAATATGCAACATATGGATATGCTACCAGCGTTTCGGAAATGCTTTCATTTTTCTTTCAAATCACTATTTTTGGAATCTTTTTTGCCATGTTTCTTTCGTTTATCACCCTGCCTAAACCTAAGAAAAAACGATATTATGCCTACCTTATCATGCAATGGGTAATCACTCCAATCATCACTATCGTGATGGGAGCCATTCCTGCAATCGACGCACAAACTCGCTTATTCTTTGGAAAATATTTAGGGTTTAATGTGACAAAAAAGATTCGAAAAGCAGATTGACACCCACGGGGGTATGGAGATAATATTTTTTTGGTGTTAAATAACATAAATTGGAATTATTATTCATTGTTTCTTATGCTTAAAAAATCAACTGCACTCGCCCTTTCTTTTCTTCTTCTGTTTTCTGGATGTTCTTCGTCAACTCCTCCAGAAGCCACTTCTTCACCCATTCCAGACGTTCGTGTGGAAATGACCAAACGAAGTATCATGAATCCGGAGATAAAGCTCTCGGGAAGCGTAACAGCGCAAGAAGAAATCACTATTGCATCCGAAGTAATGGGAACCGTTTCACATGTCTTCAAAAAAGAAGGGCAAACTGTGAAGCCTGGAGAGCTCATTATGAAACTAGGAACAGGTGATAATATGCTAAGCATTTCCTACGCATCAGCACAAAGAGCCATGGCTAATGCAAGTAAATTGCTCTCGCTCACCGCACAAGTAGGAGCAAAACAGGTGAAGAATGCAGAAATCGCTGTGGAACGAGCAAAAATCACCCTCAAACAATTGGAAGATACTAAAAAGCTCAATATCACTGCTCAAAAAGCTCAAACCGAAACCACCAAATCATCTTTTGAAATTGCCCAAAAAGGACTAGAACTGGCTCAAAAAGCATTGGAAGATGCGAAAACAAATGAAGCCAAAACACATGCAAATCTTATCGAAAACAACGCAAATGCGGTGGCAAATGCCCTAATACCCATGACGTCTGCTCTAAATTTTGTCGACACACTGATAGGAATTTCGGACGTGCACAAAACCGATAATGATGATATAGAGGTATATTTGTGGGGGAATACACCGCATAATACAAAGCAAAATGTACTGGATAAATGGAGAACGATTGAGCCGCAGATTGATGAAATAAAGGCACAATATGCAGCAATCAACAAAAAAACGTATACTGAAGCAGATGAATCTGCAGTGCTCCAAACACTGAATGCGGTCAGTGATATGCTTAAAGAAACGCGAACCGTTTTGAGAAGTGCCGATGAAGTGTTGCAGTATAGCTTTGTTACCCCTCAATTTTCACAAGCAAAATTGGATGGATACAAAGGACAAGTACAAGGATATTTACAATCGATTGAAGGAAGTATTGCCACACTGACAGCACAGGAGCAATCTCTTACCAATTTCAAAATTCAAAGTCCACAAAGAATTTTGGATGCGCAAATCAATGTTTCAGTGGCAGAATCAAAAGTAGCATCAGCAAACCAAGGTATGACCTCTGCGCAAAGTGCAGAAGGATCCACCAATATCAATCTGGACGCCAATATTTCTCAAGCAAGAAATGCAGTAGACGCCGCGCAAGCTGCACTTGAAATGGCAAAAGTGCAAGCGGGAGTATCCGAACAAAACGCAGTCGCTCAGCTCAGCTCGGCGCAATCTTCTGTTGATTCGGCTTCGTTTTCACTTTCCAAATTAAGCATTGAATCACAAATTGCAGGAACTATTTCCAAGATTTTGAAAAAAGATGGAGATACTATTCAAGCAGGAACTCCCTTGGTTATTGTATCAAATGTGAATGCACTAAAGCTTGTGAGTGATGTTTCGGTGGAAGAAAGTCTTCAATTGAGACTTGGAATGCCCGCAAAAATCACGATTAACGGAGTGAATCAAGAATTTGTTGGAGTGCTCACCCTCGTGCATCCAGAAGCCGATAAAGTAACAAGACGAGTAAAAGTGGAAATCACAATTCCAAATATTAAGAATATTCCAACCAATACATTCGCTACCGCCACCCTCACACTGCAAAATCAAAAAGCAGAAATATATGTGCCAATGACAACCTTGGTAAGCCAAAATCCACCAAGTGTAATGATTGTGGAAAAAAATGCCGAAGGAAAAAACGTTATGAAAAAAATAACAGTTGAATTAGGTCAGCAAATAAATGGAATAGTAGCAATTACAAAAGGACTTCGGCCAAATCAAATGCTTGTGAGCGAAGTATATCCAACGCTTTTTGATGGAGATGAGGTAAATCCTATCGAACAGCAGTCTTCTATTTCTGCACCTTCTGTGAGTATTGAAAATTTGATTTCTCCACATCCAACACAAAACAATCAAAATACAGTGCCTCAAGACAGTGCTCGTGTAGAAGAATCAGTGGATCCCATGCAGCAATTATGGAACCAGAAAAAAGCATTATAGGAAAAATCCAAAAACAAAAAAATATATTTGCAACTCTTTTTGTTTGCTTCTAAAATATGTATTTTGATACCGTGAAAACGGTATTTTTTTATGGTATAACATATTATGATGCAACGAATAATTTCTGGAGCGATCATCGCCACTTCACTTCTTTCTTCAATGGCTTTCGCCGATACACTTCCCTTTTGCGGAAGTGTTGATGACTCCATGTTGGGCGCATGTCAGCCTGCTATTTCACAGCAAAACAGTATAAAAAACATTGCAGCGTCGGAATTGGATCAGCTAGCCCCACACATCAATCTGCCTATTATCAAATACATTGGGCAAGATCCTATTTTCCCAACTCCCACCCCAGATCTTCCTACTCTAAAAACCATTCCTCTCATTTTTCCAACCCAACCACCAAATACGCAAAACACTATTTCTACCACTATTTCTGCTCCAGAAACCACTGCTTCTCCTGATTTTCCCATCGCCTACAAAACGATAGAAGAAGAAAAGCAAAGCACTCCCAAAAAAGGGATCATGCTTAAAACCATTCCCATTGAAAATAGCCCTTCTCCGTTTGCACAAAATACTACGTTTCTTTCTCGAGGAGAGGCATGCGATATTATTGCTAATGAGGCATGGCTTCCTCTTTTGAATTCCACAGAGGAGGTGACTATTTTCCACGATGTGAATACTGAAACTCCATTTTTCAGCGCCATCAATGCGCTCAAAAACATTACGGCAATTGATGGATATGAAGATGGAAACTTTCGCCCAAATGAACGAATCAACCAAGCAGAAGGATATAAAATGCTAGCAATCACCTTTCATCTGTCAACCGCAGCAGACGAAACAAAAGGAGGTGATTGGTATGCTGAGTTCAAAACAAGCTTAGAAAAAGTGAATGCCATTCCATCCTCTTTTTCAACAGATGATAGCGAGAGTATTTCAAGAGAAGATCTTATGATGATGATCAAGACATTGCAATCGATTGCGAAATAATCACTTTTCCCGCAGGGGGTTGAAAATTTTCAACCCCTACACAAAAAATCGTCTCATCCGAAATAATTCCAATCCCACCAATACTATAAAAAATCCAAGCATTGCTCCCAAAACTCCCCACGAAAAGCTTTTGAATTGCTTTTCGGTGGTCTGCACTGGTTCAAAAAGCATTCCAAACGAAGTGCGTGCGGCAGCGTTATAGGCTTCTAATTTTTCCAAAAGACGCCCTTTGATAGCTGCCGAACGAGTGAGTCCTTCTTCTTTGCTAGCAGAATCAAACTGAAAAACAAGATTGCCTCGTTCTTGTTTTTTCCCAGCTATCGAAAAATCAAGTGAAGAAGTGAATGCAGGAGATAGCGTCCAGCCAATCACCGCTTCTGCCAAAAATTGTGATGCTGTTTCCTTTTCTTCCACCGAAGAATTTTCATCAGCACTGAGCACCGTGGTAAACAGCACATTATTATATGATTTTTGTGCGGCTTTTTCCCCTGCCAAAAAACTTCCTGCTAAAAATCCCAAAAAAGCACCGACAATCAACAAAAGTGCTGAAAGAGAGTATTGTTTCATAAAAAAATAAATAAATTACTGATCTAAAATTTTTCGAATATGAAGCGATTTTTTGTCGATTTCCTTCCGTTCATATTCTGGAACACTATCATACACAACTCCTGCTCCTGCTTGCGTAAAAGCTTTATTTCCTGTAATAAATAATGATCGAATCCCCAACACCAGTTGCAAATCCCCCGTCACACTCAAATACCCTACGCCTCCAGAATATGGACCTCGAGGTGTTTTTTCAAAGTCTTTGATGAGCTTTATTGCCTCGATGCGTGGAGACCCCGAAACCGTTCCCATTGGAAAATTGGCAAGAGCTGCTTGTAGACTGGAAATTTCTGGACGAATTTTCCCTACTACTCGAGAAACGAGGTGCTGCACTTGGGAATATTTTTTCAACGCCATAATTTCCTCTACCTTCACTGATCCAAATTCACACACTGTTCCCAAATCGTTTCGAGACATGTCCACTAGCATGAGATGCTCTGCCACTTCTTTCTCATCCGAAAGCATATCTGCTGACAGTTTAGCATCTTCTTGAGGTGTTTTTCCTCGGCTTCGGGTTCCTGCAATAGGATAGGTTTCGATGCGTTTTCCTTGGATTTTAGCAATCATTTCAGGAGATGACCCAATGAGTTTTCGTTCGGCAAAGCTCAGAAAAAACATATTAGGAGAAGGATTTTGCACGCGCAGTTTTTCGTAAAAATCGATGGTGGATCCTTGCACCGCATAATCAAATCTTCGAGAAGGAACTATTTGGAATATATTTCCTGCCACAATTTCTTTTTTACATGCTTCTATCATATTTCCCAAATCTGCATCAGAAAAATTTACTCCCACCAAGGTTCCAGAAAATGGCTCCATAGGAGAAATCTCCGTTGTTAGTATGTTCATAATCGCCTCACTTCGATCTTCTTCCAAAAAGACATATTCCAATGTTTCGGCTTTTCGGTCATACACCAGTCCATCGAGGAAAAGTCCAAATTCAAAATCATAAAAATCGGAATGGCTTTCGAGCTGAAGAGTCGACTCAAAATATCGAATAGCTTCGAAATTGATGTGTCCCACAAGCCCGCCAGAAAATCCTGATTCTTTTTTGCCGGGAACGAGGTGTTTATAGGGTGCAAACTGTTCTTCAAGCCAATGAATCGGATTGGGCACTTCGGCAACCATTTGATCGTCGATGAACACTTGCTTCCCTCTGGCAGCAAAGCGTTTTTTAGGATTCATTCCTAAAAACGACTGATTATTCCAATCATCATCACCCAAGGATTCAAGGAAGAAAAAATGCTGGGAATGAGCAGCAATCTGCTGAAAAATAGTAATAAGATCGGGGTGCATGTCTATTTTTTTTCGGCGGATTTTGCGAGGAGAGGTTTCATCATGCTGTAAAAACTGTTTTTCGTGCAGATGAGATTCGGCAATAAGACATCGAATAATCTCTTCTGCCGTGTCTGGCGAAAATCCATAATCTTCGGCGAGTGCTCGTTTTTCAGCAATAATTGCCGCTTCGCGTGCTTCATCATAAATTGCCATGCCATGACCTGATTTCCATTCCACCACCTTTTGCACCATCTGCAACCTCTTGGAAATGACTTGAAAAAGAGTCGTATCAATCGCATCAATCTCAGCACGAATAGCATCAAGCGTCATGACTATCAAAAAAAATCAGAGAGAGTGTATCAAAGTCTCCTCTCTTTTTTCAATTCACAAATTTTGAAAATTTTTCAAGACACAAAAATGGCGGAATAGATGGGACTCGAACCCACGACCTCTGCCGTGACAGGGCAGCGCTCTAACCAGCTGAGCTACTATTCCGCAAAATATTTGCCAAGGGATTTTACCTCATCTCTCTTTTTCTTGGCAAGAGATTTTTTTGTATTTTCGAATAAAAAAGAGTATGCTGAAAAAGATACTTTGGAACCTCCTTTTTTGCTATGAAAAAAACAATTGTTATTGACAACTACGATTCATTTGTCTTCAATTTGGTGCAATATGCCGGAGAAAAAGGCGGGAATCCAGAAGTATATCGCAACGATGAAATTACTCTGGAAGAGGTGCGAGCAAAAAACCCAACGCATATCATCATCTCTCCAGGGCCAGGGCATCCTGCTGATCCACATTACTTTGGAGTTTCAAAAGATATTATTGTAGAATTGGGGAAAGCTATCCCTGTGTTTGGTGTTTGCTTGGGGCATCAAGGAATTACTACGAGTTTTGGAGGAAATGTAATCAAAGCGCCAAGTATTATGCATGGAAAAACATCACGTATCACACACGATGGGAGTACTCTTTTTGCAGGCGTTTCCAACCCCTTCACCGCGATGAGATATCACTCATTGGTTGCAGAAGAGTCATCACTCCCCGAATGTTTGAAAGTGACTGCACGAACAGACGATGGAATTATCATGGCACTAGAACACCGAAAATATCCGATCTACGGAGTACAGTTTCATCCAGAATCCATCGGAACACCAGAAGGAATGAAGATGATAGAAAACTTTTTGCAATTACGTTTTGATGGCTGAACACGATGAATGGGCGAAGTCGAAGCCCAGCAATAAAAACATTTTTCAATTATCTATTTTCACTTTTCTTGAAATCTACTGACATGTTTTCGCCAGCATACATTCGAAAAAAGCATGACTTTCATGCTCCTTTGAAAGTGGCACATAAAGAAATTCCCGAAGGAGAAGTGCATTCTCCTCATGTGATTTCGTTGTGGGGAAACAGCGCACAGCCCGCTCGGAAGCCTCCGCTCTATTCTCCAAAAAAGCTTTTTTCCAAGGCAGAAGCGGGAGAGAAAACAATAACCCATTTCACCCATCAAGAAGACGATGATAAGACGCTTTGGAATCAGATTATTTCATCAGAAATTCCTGCCGCCTCTCCCCCTTCTGTGTCCGAACAGCATTCTCGAGTGCAAAATGCAAAAAAAGAGTATGCAGAACTTTTTCAACCCACTACGTCTTCTGGAGGATTTTTTAGGAGGTTTTGGTAGTGGGGGAAATACTTTTAATATTTCCACCAGCACAGAATATTTATTGCAAATGACTTGATATGGGCACTCATTTATAAATTCTCAAAAAAGAAAGGAGCCAACACTTTCTGTGGCTCCTTTTTCTTCAATGAAAAACACTATTAGTATCCTATCATAATATCTTTTGCTCGATCTAAAACAAATGATAGTCTGTATTCTAAGGCATTATATCGATTTTGGAGATTCCACACATCTTCTATCTCTGACTTACTCATTACTGCATTCTTAAAACCATCTGCTTGCTTTTTCACTTTTGCATACAGATTATCTGCGATTTTAAGTGCTCGTTTCACTTTATTTTGTTCTTTGCTCGAAAGATCAGACTCTACCAAGGAAAATAATTCTTTGGTATCTTGCAATGCATCACTTGTTGCTACAAATGATTGCGCAACCGACTCAATCGCTGAAAGCTCTTGAGCGTCTAAAATTTCATATTGTTTTTTCATCGCTTTCAATGACTTTGAAAGTGCTTTTTGTTTTTTTAAAAGATCTGATGCAAGTTTTTTTTCTTCTGGAGTATTGGTTTCAACATTCGATTTCAAATATCGAATATCACTCAAGAGATATTCAATGCTGCCCATCAAGGCTTGGTATTCATCCGCTTTTTCCATTGTTGTCATTTCTGCAAGATCAGTTGTAAATCCATTCATTTCATCTTCCACTGACCGCATACCAGTCAAAATTCGATTATATTCCTCCTTAAAATAGTCATATTCATATAGTTCATCTGTGGGCGCTGGTATATATGTCATCTCATCTGGACATGTCATGTGGATCTCTGCAGTTATTGAATCAATTTGTTCCACAGGATTTTCACATTCTCCTGCTAAGGCAAAAGAAGAAGTGAGTGCTGCAATCCCAAAAATTGGAGAAAGGTATAAAAATTTTTTCATAAAACGAAAAATGGTAAAAGGATATTCATTTTAATAAAACGTAACAGAATACTGTTTTGTGTCAATAAAAAAGCATTATTTTTCATATTTAAATTTGCAAAATGATAAAAGAGGTTTTATGGGAATATTCATCAAAAAAATCCATTTGAAAACCCTTATAAAATCTGGAAAGATACTTGTGTTTTTACACCTTATTTATGGCATTCTTTTCTTCTCTTTTGGAAACCGCAAACATGTTGGCAGTTGGAAAAACAGCCACCCTTGATGTTTCCATCATTCCAACAGATGCTCAACCACAAGCTATTTTGGAATGGAAACAGGTAGTGAGGTTTTTGGAAAGCGAAGGGAAAGTGCTATGTGCCACCACTGAAAAAAATCCAGAAGGAACATATATTGCAGAAGGTCTTACAAGCGAGAGAACGTTAAAAGGATGGGGACTTGAAAATGAAAAGCCAACAGGACTACTTTTGAAAAACATAGGTTGGTCATTTTGTTCTAAAAAACCAGAAGCCCCAAATGTGAATGAAATTGGACTAAAGCTAAAACCTCATTATAGCATGGCGGTTATTTTGGGAAATAAAAAAACAGGATGGGGCGATGTTCTTCATGTGCCATCAGGAGCATTTTCTTTGATGATTGCTGATACTGCTGGAATTCAATATGGACAAAGTGCGTTTGAAGGAGCATGTGCCATGCGAAATGGGAAAGAAGAAATTTTTGGATTTCGACTTGATCAAAACGCTCATCGATTTATGGAAAGTATTGCTTCTCTTGATTTGCCAGTGCCAGATGAGAAGACTATTCATAAAGCAATTGAAAAAACAATTCAATATAATGCTGCGTATGTGCCTAATGGTGGAACAGGAAAACTTTACATTCGCCCTTCCGTAAGTGGGCTTTCAGGAGGACTTGGAGTGATTGTTCCTGATTATTTCCTTATTACTATTGAAGTAGCTGCTTTTGGAGATTATCTTCCTGCGAGTATTCGTGTAGAAGGGCGAAAAGATATATCTCGACCATCAACTGGAAGCACTAAAATTGCACCAAACTACGGAGGGTCGTACAAAATTAAGCATGGTGTGAAAGAGCGAGGGTTTGATGATTATCTCTCTTTCGATACTCATGGAAATGTGGAAGAAGTAGCAACATGTGCTGCTGGGTTTTTGGATCAAAATGGAGTTTTTGTATTTCCTCCCGTTCGAAATGAAATAGACGAGCTTCCTCGAAACATTCTTCCATCTATTACCAGAAAATCAACAATTGAAATTTTACAAAAAACAGGAGAAAAAGTTGAAATTAGAGATATTCATTTTTCCGAGCTTTCCAAAATGCAGTGCATGTTTACGATGGGAAATGCGGTGGGGATTTTGTATGTTTCAGAAGTTTGCCTGAAAAACAACGAAGAGGATAAAGGAGAACATATTTATTATACTGATGAATCCGTTCGACAAAAAATTTATAATCTCAAAGACAAGCTCTACATGGCAAGGGTAGGAAGCCTTGAAGGGTTTGAAGACTGGGTAAAAAAAATAGGATAATATGTTTTAACATAGGAATCTCTGAATAATTTTGAATATGAGTAAATTTTTATAAAATAAAAACAGCCGATGGGCTGTTTTTTATAATAGAAAGGCAGTATCCTGCTGTGTCCAATCCCTAAAAAACATTCTAAAGCAACCTAAATCCTCTGAAAATTCCAAAATTTTACCCAAAAACATTCCGTCTTTACAAAAAATTTACTCTTTTATTTCTTTTCTTGTATTATTCAGATGTTCCTTTAGTATTATATACTTTTGTAAAGTTTTATATTTTGCCATGACCCCAAACGATTTTTATAATACCCTCAAAGCGAAGCTCTATAAAGTAGTTCCTGAAGAAGAGTTGCGATATAAAGCAGAACTTGCGTATCAGATCAATAATCTCAAAAAAGAGAAAAATGCGATCATTTTGGGGCATAATTATATGGAACCAGCCCTCTACCATTCTATTTGTGATTTCACAGGTGATTCATTGTATTTAAGCAAGGTTGCTGCAAAGACCGATGCTAATATTATTGTGTTTTGCGGAGTAGAATTTATGGCAGAAACTGCAAAAATTCTTAATCCTACAAAAAAAGTGCTTATTCCAGCACAAAAAGCAGGATGTTCATTAGCTGCGAGCATTACAGCAGAAGACGTGCGAAATTTAAAAAAACAGTATCCTAATGCTCCAGTAGTGAGCTATGTGAATACATACGCCGATGTGAAAGCGGAAACGGATATTTGTTGCACCAGTGCTAATGCCGCAAAAATTGTAGCAGCATTGCCCGATGATCAAATTATTTTCTTACCTGATGAATATTTGGCAAAAAATGTAGCACAAGAAACAGGAAAGACTATTATTATTCCTCCCAAAAAAGGACAAGCACAAATAATTGCTTGGCATGGAAAATGCGAAGTGCACGAGAGATTCACCGTCGACGATATCACTCGAGCGAAGTTAAAATTTCCAGATATTCAAGTAGTAGCACATCCTGAATGCTCCCCTGAAGTAGTAGAAAAAAGTGACTTTTCAGGAAGCACGACTGAAATTCTTTCGTTTGTAAAGAAAAATCCTACAGGACGATATTTAATTCTTACCGAATGTGCGATGAGTGATAACATTGCAGCAGAGTTTCCAGATGCTGAGATTATGAGGCTTTGTATGGTGAGGTGTCCGCATATGCAAAAAATTACACTGGAGGATACCTTGGCAGCACTTCAAAAAGATCAATATGAAATTTTTATTCCAGAAGATATTCGCTTAAAGGCGTTGAAATCTGTTGAAAGAATGTTGGAGTTTTAGTAATGCAGATATTTGGATAAGATGATAAAAAAAACTGTATAGCTATCTATATAAAACCTGCCGTAGCTGAGTGTAAACTGTAAGCCAGTTTAACAACGGAAAAAAATCAGAGTTTTATACGAGGGAGTATTTTGTAGAAAACAGGGATGAGGTAAAAAATTCTTGATATACCTAAAAGAATACAATGAAGTAAGGTATGTATTTTTTTATCGCTCAAAACAGAAAAACCAGAGTTCATATTTATTTAGGAACCTCTGCAAAAGTCAAAAATTTCAATGAGTGAAAAAAATATTGGCTTTGAATATAGATTCCCGCTTTCGCGGGAATGACAAAAAAGGAGTTTTACAGACTTTCCTTTATTGGTATCAAGAGATTTTTTTTGGAATTTTTTTTTGGACGAAATATTCAAGCAGGGTGTGATAAATCACCACCCTTACAAAAATTCAAAATTCAAATTTTAAATTTAAAAAATGCTGATTTCTGCAATTACTCCACTGACGCTTTTGGATTTTCCCGACACCGTGGCGTGTATGATTTTTACTACCGGTTGCAATTTTCGGTGTGGATATTGCCATAATCCTGATTTGGTCTTACCTGAACGGATTGCAAAGCAAAAAAAATTTGTTTCAGAAGAAGAATTTTTTGCGTTTTTAGAGAAAAGAAAAAATTTGCTAGATGGCGTGGTGATTTGTGGAGGCGAACCCAGCATTCATGCCGATTTGCCAGAATTTTGTGCAAAAATAAAAGCCAAAAATTTTTTGGTGAAACTTGATACAAACGGCTCCAATCCGGATATGCTGAAAAATCTCCTTGAAAAAAAATTGGTGGATTACATCGCAATGGACATCAAAGCTCCTTTGGATGAGTATGAAAAAATTTCGGGCATCAACATTTCAGAAAAAATTTTAAGAGAAAGTATCAAAATTATCATTGAAAATTCCCCTAATTATCAGTTTCGCACAACAGTTATTAAAGGTTTTCATACCACGGGGAAACTCCAAAAAATGCAACAAGAAATTTTTTCTGGGAAAGAATTGGTGCTTCAAGAATTTCGGAATGGGGATTTGGTGGATATAAATTTTTGTTAGTATACTTACAGTTCTGTAATCACCTTTCCCATTGGCACATCCCACGCTTTTGGCTTAAAATTTTCTTTTGAGATCTGTGCTCCAAACACCACACCCACCTTGAACGCCTTCACACACTTTTCCAAATATCGATCGTAATACCCTTTCCCCATTCCAATTCTGTTTCCATGAGTGTCGATCGCCACAGCAGGAATAAAGATCAAATCAAGTTCTTCAGGAGGAATAACCGCACAAGAATTGTTCGGCTCCCAAATGCCGAATCGACCTTTCTGTAAATCATCCAAAGAAGTGATTTTTCGCATCTCTATTTCGGTTCCCGAAAGTACTTTAGGAACGCAAAACGTACTATTTTTCTTGGAAAGTAATGAAAGGATTGTGGGCTCGTCAGGCATAGCGCAAAAAAGAGCGACTATTTTAGGATTTCTCGCATCCAGCAATGCAGCACATTTTTCCACAATGTGCTGTGATGCCTGTTTTTTAAAATCTTCCGAAAGGGCTTTTCGACGTGCGAGAAAAAAAGAACGGGAATTCATAGAATGCCTATAAAGTTTTTTGTTTTTTTCCTGCAATGATTTTTATTTCTTTTGCTTTCAGCACTTCGCTAAGTTTTTTCTCAGTTTTTGGTCCTAAAATTCCTGCTCCCAAAGAATTTTCATCTCCTATAAGCTTATAATCTTTTTGAAAAGACATCACTGCATTTTTAGTAGCAGGACCAAACACTCCATTGGGCACTTCAGAGAAATATCCAAGTCCTTGAAGAGCGCGTTGTAATTTTTTCACCTCATCTCCTTGAGCTCCTTTTTCTAAAGGTTCCTTGAATGAAAGATCAATGGTTTCTGGAATAACGGGAAGGGCTTTGAGATTATAGTTTTCATCCCACACTGCTTCGAGCTGAGCTCTGGTTTTGGGTCCAAAAATTCCAGCCCCTGCTGCATCTGCATTGGGAATTATTCTATAAAATTCTTGAAAAAGAATCACAGCCGCTTTGGTTTGTTCTCCAAAATATCCTGTGGGTTCTGTGGTTATAAATCCTCTATCGTAGAGAAACTGTTGGAGATTTCGAACACTTTCCCCAGAATCTCCCAACCGAAGTGTTCTTTCTTCAGAATTTACCTCTGGTGCTTTCGAAATTTCTTTTTTTGTTTGAATAACTGGTACTGTCACATTTCCCCCGATAGAAAGGGTTTCGACAGCATCCGAAGAAAGAATTTCTCCTTCCACGGTTCTCATCCCCCAATTGAGTGCCCTTTTTAACCCTTCGTCACCATACCCCATCCAAACATCCAATCGATCAATATCTTTAGAGGCAATAATCGCACCTCCTCTGTCATGCACTGTCCCCACCCCTAGTCCTGGGATTAAAATCTTGGTACCAAACGCATAATTTTTTGGGGCAGCAATCATCCCCACATACACAGGCGTTCCATCAGCTCCTGCAATTCCTTTTCCATTCACATATATATCAGCTTCATAACTTCCAAATGCATACGATTTTTGATCTGGTAAGGGTGAATAGTAGGCACTCACCAAAAAAGTTCTTTTTCCTGGTTCCATGAATGCAAATGATGAATGCGCAAATGATAAAACGTTGGCAATAATAAGGCTTCCAATAAGGAATATTTGTTTTGATGTCGTCATTGGTGTAAATCTGAAAATAAAAATTCTGACTATTCTATCATGCCTCTATCAAAAATACAAGGGTTTGATTTTCCAAGAGACATTGCGTTATACTCCTATCACTTTTGGGGATTTATTTTTTTATGCTGCGTTCACTCTCTCAATGGTTTGCTCGATATTTTTCCTCCATGCCATTTGGAAGGAGGGTTATGATATTTTTTGCATTCCTTTCCATTTTGGGATGTGCATCTCCATGGTTTTTTGAAAAGATGATAACCTATTCAGGGCTCAATCATCTTCCCATTTTTGGCTATCCTCTAACATTCTTTTTGTTTCTGGTGGTCTATTTGGGGATGAGAGAGCATTTTCAAAAAAACACCAGTGCTTTGGGTATTGCCAACGCATATTGGTTTTTGATTCTTCTCTTTTTATCGCTCTATACTATTATTTTAAAAACTGTAGTACTCTATCACTTGCTAATATATAGCGAAGATTCGCAGGTGTTGTGGGGAGGGATGATCACCTTTATTTTCACCGGAATGAGCTTTTTAGGGCTTCTGTTTTCTTGGAACTATCTTCCAAAATTACTAGAAAAAGAAAAGCCTCTTACTCCTTCCTCCCCTGTTTCCAAAGATTCTCTTCCATTGCAGCCAGAGCCTTCTTTTTCTTCTCACCATGAATAACAATTCCTACTCATTCCTTCGAGAATCTGAAAACGACGCCATTATAGAAATCAACTATGATGCGCTTATTGATCTGAGTAAAAAAGATTTTTCGATAGATGAATCCACCGCAACCGAAAATGATCATGCCATTGCGTTCTATTGCAAAGACTGTAAACAACTCGTAGAAGTGATGCGTGTTCCGAGCAAAGGGAAGAAGCCAAAAGTGCAATTTTGCTGTGCACAGTGCCATGGGAAAAAAGTGTTTTATGGAACACATGCAGGAATCGAACGATTTTTTCACATCAAATAATGATTGGAATATTTGACTCAGGGGCAGGAGGGCTTTCCACCCTCAGAAGACTTTTGGAAATAGCTCCAGAATATGATTATTGCTATTTCGCGGATAGTTTGCGCGCGCCGTATGGAGGAAAAAGTGAAGCGCAGATTTTTAAATATACCAAAGAAAGCGTCGATGCACTTTTTGAGCTCGGCACAAAGATTGTTATTATGGCATGCAATACTGCGTCTTTTACTTCTCTTCGAAAAATTCAAGCGATATATGGAGCCGAAAAAAAAGTGCTTGGAGTACCCATTCCCACTGCAGAAGCAGCGCTCAAAGCCAGCCGATATGGAGTGATTGGGGTTGTGGGGACAAAATCTACTATTGCTTCCAAAGGGTTTGAAACAACATTGCAAAAAAAAGAGGCTGAGTTCTATCATCCCACCGAAAAAAAAGCTCGTACGTCGATTCAGATATTTCCCAAGGCATGTCCGCTTTTGGTGCCACTCATCGAAGAGGGCTGGGAGAAAAAGCCAGAAACAAAAATGATTTTGAAAAAATACCTCCTCCCGCTCAAGAGCTGTCATATAGATACACTCATTTTGGGATGCACGCACTACCCACTCATCTCGCCACTGTTTCAAAAAATAATGGGGAAAAACTGCACACTTATTGATTCTGGGAAAGTGCAGGCAGAAGAACTGGTGAAATATCTTTCTAGACATCCAGAAGTAGAAACAACTCTTTTAAAAAATAAAAAACGATTGTTTTATACCACCGACGACCCTCAACATTTTGAAGTCCAAGCTCAAAAATTTTTAGGACAAAATATTCGAGCCCAACACTATGAACTTTCGTAAATTATAGTGATTCCATCCTTCCTACCATTTTATGTTCTTCAAATCCATGTATCTCAGTTGTATGGTGTGATGCTGCAGAAAATGATTCCTGAAGTTTTTTTTCTGCTTCCAACGCTTTAATTGTTTCTTTTAAGCGTTCGATTTCTCTTGCCTGATCGGATTTAATTTCTTCATAAAATGCAGATCCAATGATGTAAGTGGGAAGTGAATAAAGAAGTACTCCCATCATCGCAATCAAGGCTGTGATAATCTTTCCAACTACCGTTACGGGAACAACATCCCCATATCCGATAGTGGCGAAAGTGACGATTGCCCAATAAAAAGCATGCAGAATACTTTCAAATTTATCAGGCTGCACAAATCGTTCGGCATTATACATGGCAGTGGAAGCCATGAGAAGCATAAAGAGGATCAGCAAAAATACATTCCAAAGCGTGGTACGATGTTTGTAAATAAGCTCAAAAAGCTGATGAAGCGTTGCAAAATAGCTTTTAAAAAGAAGGATTCTAAAAATTCGAAACATCACCAAAATTTCGAGAGGAAATGCATATGGAATAATCCAAGAAACCCAAAAAGGAAAAAGAATGATAAGATAGAAGACTAAGACTGTCTGAAACAATGTGTGTCTCCATGAGATAAATTGGGGAGAGAGTGGAGCCACCCATAGCCGAAGAAAGTATTCGATACTAAAAACGGTGAGGGAAACATTTTCCACAAACCGAAAAATATACCCTGCCCACGAAAAAAAAGGAACGCTTTCGAGAATAATACAAAAAACATTCGTCAAGATAATAACAGAAAGACTCCACATCCAAATCCTCGCCCAAAAAAAATCTGGAGGACCTTCTAAAACCCGAAAGAAAAAATACCTGATCGCTTTTATATTCATAAACAATGAAAAGAAATTTCTTCTTATCCTATCATATTTCCTGAATTTTGATAAGTATTTTTATTCCGAAAAAAAACTGCAAAAAGTGCACCAAAAGCAAATCCGCCAATGTGTGCTAAATATGCCACCCCGTCATCCATTCCAGTAAAGGATGAAATCATCTGCAGCCCAAACCAATAAAGCAGCATGGTGTAGGCTGGAATAGTTGTAATTCTCGACATTCCACCAAAAAGCATCAGCATATCTATTTTCCCTTGAGGATACCACACCAAATATGCACCCATCACCGCAGCAATGGCACCAGAAGCCCCCACGTTTGGTATCACAGAAGTAACATCTCCGATATATTGCAGCATAGTAGCGGCGAATCCTCCACATATATAAAATATCGCATACCAAAACTTTCCAAGCCTCGCTTCTATGTTATCTCCAAAAATGTAGAGAAACAGCATATTTCCAGCCAAATGCATCCAACTACCGTGCAAAAACATACTGGTAATGAGAGTGATCAGATTTTCTCCTTGAGAAAAATCAGCTGGAATAAATGCATAAAGTTGAAAAAATTGCCATAAAAAAGCATCGGTAGATCCTGGGAAATATGCCAAAAAAACCATCACATTGATGGTGATAAGAACGGTAGTGATAATCGGGAAAATTCCAGAAGGAGTATGATCGCGAAGCGGAATCATGAAAAATTTTAAAGTGAGAAATTATTATTTGTTATTTGCTGTTTCGTGATTTTTCCTTCATACCATGCTTTCCCAAAGATACACCCCTTCACTCCTGTGGTTTTGAGGTTTGCAATATCTTGCATGCAGGCAATTCCTCCTGAGGCGATAATATCAATCTTTGGAAAGGTTTGGCAGAGGTGGGTGAATGTTTTGAGAGGAGGGCCTGCCAACGTTCCATCGGTAGCGATATCTGTAAAAATAACGGTTTTTACCCCTTTTTGTTCTAAAAGTTTCATAAAATCTTCTGCTTTATATGAAGAAGCTGTTTCCCATCCGTGTGTCGCCACCATTCCATCTTTTGCATCTACGCCAATCACGATTTTTTCTGAACCAAATTTTTCTAATACTTCGTCTATAAAATCGGGTTTTTCTAGTGCTTTGGTGCCTAAAATAATACGAGAAACACCCCAAGAAAGCACTGTTTCGATATCTCGAAAAGACCGTATGCCTCCGCCCACCTCCACGGGAACTTTTGCGTATTGAATAATTTCTTGAATAGCCAATTGATTCACTGGATGTCCTGCTTTTGCGCCGTCGAGATCAACCACATGAATTCCTGTGGCAAATGCTGAAAAATCGTCTGCTAGGCTTTGCAAAGAAAAATTATATTCTGTTTTTTGCGCATAATCGCCTTTAAAAAGTCGAACGCATTTTCCGTTGATGAGGTCGATAGCTGGCCAAAGTTGCATAAAAAAATTAGTTAAAAATCCCAACTCCCATTTAAGCTACTAGACTGTGTATAGTTTACTACAGTGCTTTCAAAGAAGTTTGTCTTCTCTGAGTTATTATCAGCCATACGTTCAAGGTGGATAAATGGGCTCTTGACTACCTCTGGATATAATGGGTCATATCCTAGTAAACTTATCCGAGTATTAGCTAGATGCTTTGTGTACTGTTCAATCGCTGCCTTAGTAATCCCTGACACTCTATCTCCAAAGATATGATGACTCCAAGTAACCTCTTGTTCTACTGCAGTACGGAACATCTCTTCAAGTTTATCCTTTTTAATAAACCCTGCATTCTCTTTATCAATTGCCTTTATGATATTAGCAAATAGGGTGACGTGAGTTAACTCATCTCTACGGATATAAGAAATCATTCTCCCTGTTGCGGTCATCTTAGAGTTATAAACAAGGGTATCAAAGAAGGCGAACCCATTATAAAAATACAACCCCTCTAAGAGGTAATTAGCGATGAGTGCTTCAAAGAAATTATCCTCTGATGGATTATCTAGGAATTTTTGATAGAGGTTCCCGATGTAAGTAATCCTATCGAGGAGTACTTTATCCTCTCTCCAAAAATAATAAATCTCATCACGCTTCTTACTATCTACTACTGTTTCTAAGATAGTAGCATAGCTTTGAGAATGGATAGCCTCTTGATATGACTGGATAGACAAGAGAAGCTTTACCTCTGGAGCTGTAATGTAATCAGAGAAGTTAGGGACGTTTACAGTTTGTAAGCTATCTAAGAAGATAAGAAACGAAAGAACTCCATCATAAGCGTGTTGTTCGTGAGGGGTAAGTTGCTTATATTGAATACTATCATCTGTAAGTCCCTTTACCTTTTCAGGAACCCAAAAGTTCCCAATCATTACTTGGTACATCGGCTTTGCCCAAGAGTACTTTACATCATTAAGATTGAAGAGTCCTGTAGCATTCCCCCCAACCATACGTCGAGAGGTAGTCTCATCTGTTCCCTTTGGATTGAAAAGGGGGTTTCGAGTGATGTCTGTCATAGAAAAAAGATTTTTTAAATACTATGCTTAGTTAGGTAAAACAACAATACTATACTATATGTTGTGTGGCAATTTTTTTACGATTGGTGTTTCATAATATGTTCAGCAAAATATTTTGGAAAATCTTCTTCCTGTATATGAAACGCAAAGTGATCCATAATTCCATGTGGAACAGGTTGTATTCCATATTTTTCTAATTGAGGATTGATAATAATATTCCAAAAAAATGAATTATTAACAGCTGAAAAAAATTCTGATCGAATAAAATATTGATACGCAGTAGCTAATCGTTCTACAATATTATCTTTATTGGTTGTATCTCCAAATATTTCATACAAAAAATTTCTTATAATTCTAAATACATATTTTGAAGAAGTATTATTTAATTCAAGAGATTTATGCTTAATGGATTTAGCTTGTGAATGTAAGATAGTAAGAGATTGCAGATTAGGCATATGTCTCAAAGTATGGTATATTCTTTCACTGTTGTAATGAGATGAAATATATTGTTGCAATGTTAAAAAATCCGTTTCTCCCGATAAAGAGCCAGTATATTTTCTATCAAAAATTTCTGCGATAATTAACTGATAATCTTGCCCTCCATGTCTTCTCAATGGCATTTCATCCAAACTTGATTCTTGTCCAAAATAACGATTTCGTTCTTTAGTTATTTTTTCATGTGGAAAAATTCCATTAGTAATCATATAATGAGTTTTAGCAATTAATCTATATAATGGACAGAATTTTTGAGGTGAGGTGAGGTGAAGTGAGGGGAGGTGAGTATAAAAATATTTTTTAGCTCTTTCAGTATTTTCAAGATAATTTGTTGTATTTTCATCCTTACGTTCAAGTAAACTATCAAATTCATCACTAGGATATCTCTGAAACGATTCATACATAAAAAAACTTATTAAATTTTATAAATGTATTTTATTGATTTTTTAATATTATGCAATGTTTTTTTTATAAAATAAACATATGTCACATCTCCCTATTTCTTCCTCTTCCTCCAATTTTTAATCTTTTTTTTCACAACACTTGTTTTTTGCTGTACTTCTAAAAGAATAATACTCAACTAAATATAGATTTGTAAGAGAAATTTAACATGTAAAAAAAACTTCTTCTTTTATTTTAAAAAAAGACTTGTGTTTTTTTAAAAGAACGTTTAAAATTGTATCAACTTTATTATTTACTTATTTTTATATGAAAACACTAGAAAGCGCAAGAACTGCAGATCCGACAGTGAACGCTCCAGTGAGTCCTGAAATAAAAACATCTGTGACGAATACTCATGGACAAGTGGGAGCAGTATTTCGAACAGCAGAAGAATCAAAGGCGTTTTTAGAAGGATTGAAGGAAGATGGTGTATTGCAACAAGTGGCTGAAATAGAGCGTAAAATAGGATAATAACTGTATATTTTTCTGTATATTTTATGGCAAACGATACCGAAACGAAAATTGCACGAGCTTTTTCTGCTGGAAAAGGGGATGGATATAATTTTATGCAAGAATTAGAGCGTCAATTCGGAGATGGCATGGAACAGCTATTTTATGATGTATTATATCATAGAGTTAACCTAAGAAAATTAGCAGAAATGGGAAATGCAGCTCATAGAACTAATCCTGATAATGAACTGTTTATTGATGTACAATCCGTACAAGAAACTCTTTTGCGAAACCTTGCAATATATCTTTCAAATAAAGAAAAATAATTTTGTAGCTTTTCAATTTCTACCCCCTCTTCCTCTTCCTCCAATTTTTAATCTTTTTTTTCACAACACTTGTTTTTTGCTGTACTTCTAAAAGAACAAGCTCTTTATATTCTGGATGATCTTTTAAATACCATAATAACAAAAATACAAAAAGAGTTATTCCACCAGTGTACAACAGAGAAATAGGACTGTTCGCAGATTGACCAATCGCCACATAGCTTACACAATCTGGCCAAACAGAAACTACTGTTACCCAAAAATAATCAGAAAACTTCATTTTTGTCATTCCCGCCCCTAAATTGATAAGATCAAATGGAATAGGAAGAAGCCGCAAAAGCCCAACCGAAACACTTCCAAATTTTGTTATTTTTTCATTTATCAAATTAATGGTTTTATTATTTGATTCTTCTATAAAATCTCTTCCATAAATTCTTGCAAGCCAAAACTGCAACGATGCACTTATAATTTCCCCTATTCCCGCCACCAATACCGAAGCCCAAAAATCACCTAAAATAAGCGGAGTAGCAATGAGCACTACGCTTAAGGGAATGAATATAATCGTTCGCAGTAGATACGCCGCGAGCACAATACTTACCGATTGCCATGATACCCCCACTCCAATAAATGACCCCAAAAACTCATCCAAAGAATGATTCGCCAAATACCAATACGAAACACTAACCCCTAAAAGTGCCAATATTAGCCAAATGATAATAACCAGCTTTTTAACAGGATGAGAGGAGCGAATATTTAGCATTGAAAAACAAATAATTAAAAAGATTTTTTAAGGGTCTTGACGCTGGCAAATATTTGACGAATAGTTTTTTTTCATAAAAAAACGATTAGGCACTTGAATCCTACAGCGTCGGCTGCACACGCAATGCAGAAATCCCTGGCAGCATTCGTCCTTCCAAAAATTCGAGCATCGCACCACCTCCTGTGGAAATATGAGAAAAATGAGAATGCTTGAACTGAAATCGATTGATCGCATCCACACTATCCCCTCCTCCCACAATCGTAATATTTGGATTGTCTGCAATCGCCTGCCCAATAGCTCTGGTTCCTGCTTCAAACGGTGCATATTCAAAAAGCCCAAGAGGTCCATTCCAAATGATGGTTTCTGACTTAGCAATCACTTCTTCAAAAAGCCGAATACTTTCTGGTCCCACATCCAAAATCTTTTCGCCGTCTTCAAGAGGTTCTGCATTCTTTCGATGCACAATTCGTGTTGGTGCTGTGTTCGAGATTTCTTTTGCCACTATCACATCTTTTGCCAAAATAATTTTACAGCTCTCTTCTCCTGCTTCTTGCAAGATTTTGAGAGCTATTTCTGCTTTATCTTTTTCCACCAATGAATCTTTCACATCATATCCTTTGGCATAAAAAAACGTATTAGCAAGCCCTCCACCAATCAAAATGTAATCGGCAATAGGAAGAAAATTTCGAATAATTCCAATTTTTGTGTCGATCTTCGCTCCTCCAATCACCAAGGTGAGTGGGTTTTTTCGATCAATAAACACTCCTTTCAGGGCTTCAAATTCTTTTTCCAGTAAAAATCCCATCATCGAAGGCAAAAAGTGTGTCACTCCTTCGGTGGAAGCATGCGCTCGGTGCACACATCCAAATGCATCCTGCACAAATACATCCATTCCTTCTGCCAATTCTCGAGAAAAAGAGACGAGATTTTCTGTTTCTCCCAAATGAAATCGAGTGTTTTCAAGGAGTACAATATCACCAGATTTGAGTGATGTTTTTCGAAGTCTCACAGCTTCTCCAACGCAATCATCCATTTTTTCCACTTTTAAACCGATGAGTTCTTCCAGTTTTCGAGCGACATGATCAAGTGTATATTTAGGATCAGGCTTTCCCTTTGGGCGACCAAAGTGCGAAAGAATCATCACCGCAGCTCCTCGTTCGTGCAAAAATCGAATCGTTGGCAAGGCTTCCAAAATTCGAGAAGCGTCTTGAATAGCTCCAGATTCATCTTGTGGAACATTAAAATCTACCCGAAGAAGAACTTTTTTTCCATGCAAAAGACCAGGCTCCTGCATTGAAAGTCGTCGATAAGAAGTATCGATCATACAAAAAAAGAAGAGAACAAAAATATTACGTTCATTATTCCCAAAAGAGGTAAAAAACGCAAGAAAAAGTTATTTATGATATTCTCTATTTCCAATGATCATAAACGCTCGATAGACTTGTTCGAGAAGCATTGTGCGAAAGAGATCGTGTGGGAACGTTGCCAAAGAAAGCGAAAGCCGAAGATTTGCTTTTTCTAAAATACTTTTAGAAAGCCCCAATGCACCACCAATCACCAATGTGATACCCGAATGAGTCTGCCGAATCTGTTCTAGCTTCTTTGCAAAGTCTTCTGAAGAAAATTGTTTCCCCTGCACATCACATACAATGAGGTAATTTCTTTCTGGGAATATTTCAAAAAATCGCTTTGCCTCTGCTTCTTTAATATTTTCAGGAGAAGTATTACTCACAATTTTTTCCGCCTTCAATTCCTTCCATTCCACCTTTGCAAAAGGCGCAATGCGCCTGAGATAATGCTGTTCGCTTTCACAAAAAAACGATTCTGCTGTGCGCCCAAAGACAACGACTTGAAGGTGCATAGAAAAAGGTGAAATTATGCTCTCACCGAAATATCCGCTCCCAGCTGCAAAAGGGTTTTTTGAATCTGCTCATATCCTCGGTGAATGTAGTGAATATTGGAAATTTCTGTTTCCCCTTCGGCACAAAGCGCGGCGAGGAGCATAGCAGCTCCTGCTCGAATGTCTTGCGATGCCACAGGAACCCCTCTGAGTTTTTTTGGTCCAGTAATCAAAAATACATGTGGATTTTGGATTTCAACATCTGCCCCCATTTTTTCCAATTCCAAAAGATAGGCAAATTTTCGTTCAAAAAGTGTTTCAAACACTTTTGACCGACCAGCACACTGCGTGAGCAATACAGAAAATTGCGGATGCAAATCGGTTGGAAATTTTGGAAACACTCCTGTTTGAATATCCGTTGCTACCAAGTCTCGAGTTCTTTTTTTGGTAGTGATAGTTTTTGTAGCTTCATCACACACAAATTGCGCACCCGTGTGAGCAAGTCTTTCGAGAAACGAATCAAGGTGCGAAACTTCTGCATCATGAATGGTAAGTTCTGAATTGGTGAGGATTCCTGCAAGGAGAAATGTTCCAACTTGCAAATAGTCTGAAGTGATTTTGATGGCACCCGAAGACGCGGAAGCAACACCATGAATAGTGAGTGTATGGCTTCCTATTCCATCAATCCGAACACCTGCCGATTGCAAAAATGCACAAAGATTTTGCACATGCGGCTCCGAGGCAGCAAGTCGAATGGAAGTAACCCCTTCTGCAAAGCTCGCAGCGATAATCGAATTTTCCGTTGCTGTGACGGAAATTTCTGACATCACAATGTTGGCTGCCTGAAATCGTTTTTTTGGAAGGCGAAGGTGTAAATATTGCGTCGATTCCACCACTTCAGCGCCCAATGCTACAAACGCATTGATATGGGCATCTACTGATCTTTTCCCCAAAACACATCCACCAGGAAACGGGATTTTCACCTCTCCGCACCGTACCAAAAGAGGTGCCAAAAACAAAATACTCGCTCGCATTTTGGAGATATAGGGGTGATTGACTGAATCTTGACAAGTGATATGAGAAGCGTCGATTGTCACACTATTCCCATCTTGAGAAATATTGGCGCCCAACGATTTCATAATATCCATAAACTCTTTGGTATCGGAAAGATTTGGGATATTGGTAAGGGTAGACATTCCTGAAATGGCAAGAGTGGCTGCCAAAATGGGGAGTGCTGCGTTTTTAGATCCGGGAGCCGTAAGGCTTCCAGAAAGCTCTTTACCTCCTGTGATATAAAATTTTTCTTTAGTAGAGCTGATCATAATAGTTGTGGTGAAAAAATAAAAATTCACTTCCTGCACTCTACGCTATTTTCTCATTGTTTCCAAAAAATTTTCCAAAAGTACTGGCATTGGGCATTCAATGGTTTTTTGTGTACCATCGGGCATGGGAAATGAAAGAAACGAAGCATGCAAAAACATCCTTCCACATCCATAGTCAATTCCATTTCCATAGAGCGAATCTTCCACCACAGGATGCCCAATCGACCGAAAATGCGCACGAATTTGATGCGTTCTTCCAGTGACAATCTGCACCAAAAGCAACGTAAGCGAAGGATCGCTATATCGTTCCAATACGTCAAAATGCGTTATAGCTGATTTTGCATTTTTCGTGTCCATCGTAGTCATCCTTTCGCGATTGTTGGGATCACGAGCAAGGGGTGAATCGATTGTTCCTTTTTCTACAGGAATCGTTCCCACTACCAGTGCAACATATTTTTTCGTCACTTTTCTGTCGGCAATGAGTCTTGAGAGGTATCGGTGCATTTTTTCGGTCTTTGCCACCATCAAACATCCTGATGTATCCTTATCAAGACGATGCACAATCCCTGCCCGTTCGAGTGAAGATTTTTTCAAATATCCAAGCACTGCATTCACAAGTGTCCCAGAATGATAGTGTTCATCAGGATGTGTGGGCATTCCTGCTGGCTTATCGACCACTAACATTTCATCGTTTTCAAAAAGAATTTCCAAAGGAATATCTTCTGCCAACAGTTGTATTTGTGCTTTTGATGGTGTTTCTTCTGGCTGATAGGAAAGTTCTTGCCCTTCGGTTACGCTCATAGAAGCCTTGGTGACGATGCAAGAATTCAGCATTACTTTTCCGTTTTTAATATCCTCTTGAATTTTCACTCGAGAAAGTTCGGCATGCTCAAATAATATGCAAATCGCTTTATCAAGGCGAACACCGTTCAGGTTTGTGGGAATAATTATCTGCATAGATTTAAAAAATATTCATGAATGCGAGCATCATCAGTGAGTTCTGGATGAAACGTGGCCGCCAAAATGGGATGAGAAATACTCTGCACCAATATAGGATAATCGTTATACCTCGCTAAAACATGAGCATTAGCCCCCACCGAAGCAATTTTGGGAGCGCGAATAAAAATGCAATGGAATGGTTTATCTGGAAAAAGAGGGATACTTATTTCCTCGGAAAAGCTATCCACCTGCCGACCATATGCATTTCTATCAACCACAATATCCAGCGCATGCATCGAAAACTCACTTCCCGAATTAGAAAGCAAAATGGCACCAGCACATGTACCAAACACTGGAAGTTTTTCGTTTACGATTTTATGAGTCAATACTTCTGCAAAGCCACTCCACTGCATAAGCCGACCAAATGAGGTACTTTCTCCACCCGGAAAGATAATTCCATCAATCCCTTTCAAGTCTTCAGAATTCCTCACAAATCTAGTCTGTGCTCCTAATCGATGAATATGATTTGCATGTTCCTCTCTGGAACCATGAACTCCTAAAATTCCAATCAGCATACAAATTACAAGTTACAAATTACAAAAAGAGTATACGGAATAAATCTTTTTGAAGAAAGCACAAAGGGAAGGCTTGAATCTGTGCACATAAAATCATATACTTTACAGGTGTTTTAATAATGTTTTTCTAGTATTTTTGTGTATCTTTCCAGCCTTTCACTACAGCATTTTCGGTCGTATCCTGAAAAAAAATTTTCATTTCACGACGGGCTCAATATCATTACGGGAGAAAACGGAAAAGGGAAAACAAATATTCTGGAAGCCATTTATAGCTTGGCGACGATTAAGCCTTTTCGCAACAGCAAAAAAGAAGTGTTTATTGAGCATGGGCAAGAATGGGCAAGGATTGAAGGAAAAGTGGTTTCAGAGCGTGACGAAGAAACCATTTCGCTTTTTTGGGGAATGGGAAACCAGTTTCAAGCAAAGCGAAATAATATTGCATGCATTTCTGCCAAAGAATACCTTTCGGAAAAAATGTTTTCTGCTGTGCTTTTTGCTCCAGAAGATTTGTTTTTGCCGTTTCTTTCGCCATCGCATCGACGAACATTGCTTGCCAGAATTTTATCTCCGCTTATTCCCGAGTATTTTTCTTCAGCAATGCACTATGAAAAAGCATTAAAACAACGAAACGCCCTCCTCAAAAAGAAAAAAGAAGGGTATCGTGTAGAATTTTCGGAATTTGCGTTTTGGGATAGAATTTTATCCGAACATCATAATGTTTTACTAGAATATCATTTGGAATTTTTCAAAACTATCAATCAGCATATTGCTGGATTATATGCAGAAATCGCAGGAAAAGAGGAATCGGTGCAAATAGTTCCCATCATTTCGGTGAAGCTTGGAGATTTGGAAAGCACATTACAAGAAGATTTTGTAATGGATTGCGCTAGAGGAAGCACGTCCAGAGGTGTTCATCGAGATGATTTTGTGTGGACACTTCGCGAATTGCCATTGGAAGAAGCTGCCAGCCGAGGGGAAACCCGTTCAGTGATGCTTGCATTCAAAAAAGCGCAACTGGCATACACCGAAGCAACCCATAGAAAAAAAGCTATTATTTTGCTAGACGATGTGTTTTCCGAGCTTGATCATCACCACCAAACGCATTTACTAGCTTCTTTGCAAGGGCATCAGTGCATCATCACCACCACAGAAATGAATATTCCAATTGAAGGGAAAGTGAACATTATGGAGCTATAGAGAGATTTATTTTTTCAAAAAAAAATTTCTTACTTTCTGTTCTTTTTTTGTGATAGAATGATATGAATTATTTTTTTAAATAAGCTACGCATACGAAGACGCACAGCGTAAATAATTACTTTAAGCAAGATCTTTTTGGAATTTCTTTGGAAAGCCGAAGGGTGTTTGTTTCAAATGTAGAAAAACCT
>CAZHIF010000008.1:0-17239 GCA_964532505.1 uncultured Candidatus Peribacteria bacterium | reverse complement strand
GCTCTTTTCTTATCAATCACCTCTCGCTACAGAGTCACCCTCCCAAGCGCTCTAACTCACTTGTCTGCAGATAATCTTACAACTCCATTGCTTAAATCAGCGCATCCTCATATTACTTACGTTTGGAGTAAGTCTAAGAAAGAATATGTTAATTTTGCCAAAGATATGCAATATGTGAATGGAGAAATGTCTCGGGTATCATAATCTTTACATCAAAAGAACAAAAAAAGAACACCATCCAGTATTCTTTTTTTTTGCAGTTTTTGGAAAACTTGGGTAAACTGTTCTCAAGTATTTTTTCTTTTCTTTCTTATGAAAAAACGAATTGGAATCAACGGGTTTGGACGAATTGGACGAACAGTTCTTCGCACGCTCATCAAGTATCATGCAGGAGAGTTCGATATTGTTGGGATCAACGGGCTAGGTCCCATCGAAGAACTTGCTCATCTTTTTGAGTTTGATTCAACATATGGACGATTTGATGGAAGCGTGGAAATAAAAGGAGAAAATTTAGTGATTAACGGTGATGAAATCAAAATTTTTAAAGAAAAAGAACCGCAAAATATTCCTTGGGGAAGTGTGAATGTGGATGTAGTACTCGAATGCACAGGAGTATTCACCACTCGCGAAGGAATGCAAAAGCATATCGATGCAGGAGCAAAAAAAGTGATCCTTTCCGCACCGTCTAAAAAATCAGAATCAGGAGATATCGATGGAACATTTGTGATAGGAGTAAATGATGGTGAATACGACGCATCAAAACACCATCTCATTTCAAACGCATCATGCACTACAAACTGTCTGGCCCCTGTGGCAAAGGTTTTGGACGAAGTGTTTGGAATCGAACGAGGGCTCATGACCACCGTGCATGCCTACACAGGAGATCAAAATATTTTGGACGCTTCCCATAAAGATATGCGACGAGCGAGAAGCGCTGCGGTGAACATGGTTCCCACCACCACAGGAGCTGCAAAAGCAGTTTCATTGGTACTCCCAAACCTCAAAGGGAAATTAAACGGATTCGCCCTTCGAGTGCCCACACAAACGGTTTCCTTGGTCGATCTCACGGTCAAGCTATCAACTCCAGCAACGGCAGGAGAAGTGAATGCAGCCCTCAAAAAAGCAGCAGAAGGAGAACTGAAAGGGATTTTGGGGTATGAAGAAAAGCCTCTTGTTTCTCGAGATTTTCAAGGAGATAATCGATCTTCCATTGTAGATGCTCTTTCGACCATGGACATGGGAGATGGGTTTATCAAAGTGTTGGCATGGTATGACAACGAATGGGGATATTCTTGCCGATTGGGAGATTTGGCGATAAAAGCATAATTTTTATCATCAAAAACATATGCCCATTTCTTTTTTCCCAGAGCCCAATATTATTATGCAAATAGGAGAAGTGTCGCTCTATCTCTATGGTGCAATGTATGTGCTCGGAACGATTTTTTGCATCTGGTGGCTGTGGTGGAGATTGCAAAAAACCATCACTCCACTTTCATTTGATACAGTTTCCGATTTTGGAGTAATCACCCTTTTGGGAGGAGTTATAGGCGGAAGACTTGGGTATATTTTCATCTATAATTTTTCATACTATTGGCAGCATCCGTTGGATATGTTGGCAGTGTGGCACGGAGGAATGAGTATTCATGGAGGGCTTTTGGGTGGCGCGCTCGCTTTTTTGTGGATGTGCAAAAGAAAAAATGTTGATTGGAAACTCTTAGCTGATTTATTAGTTCCAGCATTGGCAGTGGCACTAATGCTGGGACGATTTGGAAATTTTATAAGTGGAGAATTGGTGGGGAGAATGACAAGCATGCCTTGGGGTGTAGATTTTGGAGATGGAATAATGCGGCACCCTTCGCAGCTTTATGCCATGGTAAAAGATTTTTTGCTCGCAAGCAGTTTCGGCTACCTCATTATCAAATATCAAGATAATCCATTTTGGAAGTCGGGACAGATATTTTTTGCATTCCTTATATCGTATGGTGTTTTGCGATTTATCGTAGAGTTTTTCCGTGCACCGGATCCTCAGCTGGGGCTTTTGTGGCTTGGGTTGAGCATGGGACAATGGCTATCAGTTTTGGTGATAGGGATCGGAATTGTAGGGGTTATATGGATGAAGCGAAGTTTCCTCAAGTTCAGCCACTAATAAATCTATTATTTTGTAGAATCTTTAAACACACGACTATTTTATATACCTACTTTGTTAGATTTTTTCTTAAAAAAATTACTCAATCCTTGTCTCCCCCAAGCTCTTTCCCTGAGGCACCATGGGAAACACGTTTTCTTCTTTGGTAATCATAAACTCGATAAGCACTGGACCCTGAATAGCTCTCGCTTTTTGAATCGCTTCTCTGGCCTCTTTTTTGTTAGTCGCTCGAAAACTTGAGATGCCATACGCTTCTCCCAATTTCACAAAATCAGGCGTAGTCATGTCTACAAAGCTATACCGCTTTTCATTGAATAAATCCTGCCATTGTCGCACCATTCCCAGATAGTGGTTGTTGAGAATCGCGATTTTGAGAGGGACATTTTCTTGCACCACCGTCATCAATTCTTGTAGATTCATCTGAAACCCACCATCTCCAGAAATACTCCACACTTCATCTTCGGGCTTTGCTATCTTAGCCCCCATAGCAGCAGGAAGAGAAAACCCCATGGTTCCAAATCCTCCTGAATAAAGATGAGAATATGGTTTTTTATAAGGATACCCCTGCGCCACCCACATCTGATGCTGTCCTACATCGGATACCACCGTTGCATTTCCATCGGTTTCGTCTTCTAAAATTTTGATCACATCCCACGCCCGCATGCTATTCTGACATACTTCTGTGTGGCAGGCATGCACCCTACTAATATCAAATTCTTCCTTCCAATGGTCAATTTGTTTTTTCCATGGCGCAAATTCATAATTTTTGAGAATAGGATTAAGCATTTGCAATGAATGCTTGAGATCTCCCACAACGGGCACCAAAATATCCTTCACATTTTTTCCAATTTCAGCAGGATCAATATCAAAATGAATAAACTTCGCGAGCCTAGTAAATTCCGAAAGCTTTCCCGTAATTCGGTCATCAAATCGAGATCCAAAAGAAATGATTAAATCAGCGTTATGCACTGCATAATTGGCATACACTTGTCCGTGCATTCCCAGCATTCCCAGATTATTAGGATGGTTATCAGGTACAGTGGAAAGCCCCAAAAGTGTTTGCACACAAGGAATTTTTGTCTTTCGCAAAAACTCATCCACTTCTGCCATGGCTCCAGAAATGAGACATCCTTGCCCCAAAATGACCACAGGACGATGGGCGTTTTCAATCGCTTCTTTCACCTTTTCCATCTGCAGCTTGTGTGGCTTAATGGTGGGCTTATATCCAGGAATAGAAACTTCTGAAAATCCTGCAAACTCCACTTCTTCCATAAAGGCGTTTTTGGTGATGTCGATAAGCACCGGTCCTGGTCTTCCAGAATTTGCCAAATGATAGGCTTCAGTCACCGCTTTTGCAATATCTTTTGCCGAAGAAATGGAATAGGAATGCTTTACGATAGGCAACATCATCCCAACTGTATCCCCTTCTTGAAACGCATCAGTTCCCAAAAGAGAAGAAAACACTTGCCCTGTAATCACTACCATAGGGATAGAATCCATCATCGCATCGGCCACTCCTGTAATAAGATTAGATGCTCCAGGTCCTGATGTTGCAAGACAAATCCCTGGCTTTCTTGTCACCCTTGCATATCCTTGAGCCGCAAAAGCAGCGCCTTGTTCGTGTCGAACAAGCACATGCCTCAACTGAGGATATTGAAGTAGGGTGTCATAGAGTGGAATGACCGCCCCTCCCGGATATCCAAAAATCAGATCCCCTCCATGACGAAGTAATCCTTCGATAAGTATTTGAGCACCCGTCTTTTTCATATCTCAAAGCGGTAAAAATATCATGAGGAATATACGGTGTTTTATGATATTCTTCAAGGGCCTTTTTTATAGCTATTGTGAAAATTTCTCCTTTTTTATCACAGCAAATACAGATTTGCGAAGCAGGGCTTCATGAATTTGAAATACATGATTTTTCCGATGATTCATATGATTCAACAGTGCAAATCACAGTGCTATCTGCGCATGCACAAATTCAGGTTTCTGCAAGAATTTATGCATTTGGAAATGCCAAAAAAAATATTACGATTTGCGTTGCGCTGCAAAGCGATCAGCAAAAAGCGAATGTAGATGTGAAAGCCGTGGTAGACGATCAGGCATTGCTTCACCTGAATGGAGGGGTGGTGCTCGAAAAAGACTCATCGCAAGGATCTGCCGAAGTGCATGAAAAAGTGGTTTTGTTTTCTTCGGACGCGAGAGCTGTGGTGGTACCTGGTCTCAAAGTGGAAACGCAAGATGTGCTTTCGGCGTCGCACTCCGCTTCCATAGCACCGTTTTCTCCAGAATTGTTTTTCTTCTTAGCCAGCAGAGGGATTTCGGAAGGCATGGGGAAAAGAATGCTGATGGATGGGATGATGGGGATTGGAAAAGAGGAGATGAAGGATTAAAATTCTTTTCCCGATATGGGGTGCAATACATTTTACAGAGGTTCTTTTATAATATATTACTAGCAAAAACACCTTCGATATAGCTATCTTCAGGAAATATAATTTCTCTCTTCGTTGCAGCAATATCGATTGACTCCGTAAGATTGTCTTTCAAAAAAACATAAAAATAATTTTCATATGGAAATAAAGGAGGTGCTGATTCTGTGACAGCACCAGAAGTGTTTAAATATCCATTTATTTTTGTATTATGATACACAAAATATTTGATAGCATGCGTAAAAGATGCTTGTATTTTCCCTATTTTTATAAGTCTTTCTTCTTTATTTGCAATATAAAAATCATATATTTTAATATTATTTTTACAATATCCTGACTGTAAAACTTCTTCTTGCTGAAAAATCGTATTGGAAATGCAATTAAATTTGATTGCAAGTTGTCCTCCAAAAAGAATCTGTTTTGTTATAGGAAGATAATATTCATAGCCTATATCATTTTTTACTGCATATACATTCCCTTGTGTAATTTTTATCATATTGTAATGCAGCAATAAGTGTATGTACTTTTAAAATACCTATTTCTTGATGTTTTTACAATAGCCTTATTCATTCTCTTTTTTATAAAATAATAGATATTTTATTACCCACCCTATTTTTTTTAGTAATACATTTTGTAGAGATTTCTTAAAACATACTGCAAAATACAACACTCCCAACACAAAAAACACCTTTTAAGAAAAAGGTGTTTTTTATAAATGCAATGTTTTGCTAAAAAATTATTCAGCTATTTCTTCTTTCTTTCGTTTCGCTTTAAATTTTTCTCCTCGATAGATCCAAACCTTTACTCCAAGCGTTCCGTATGTGGTTTCTGCACGGTCATAGGCATACGAAATATCAGCTCGAATTGTTTGAAGAGGAACAGATCCATCAGAGAAAAACTCTGACCGAGCAATATCTACCCCTCCAAGTCGACCTCCAACAAGCACCTTTGCTCCTTTCGCTCCCGCTTCCAATGCTTTCTGAACTGCCATTTTCGCTACTCGTCGAAACGGCATTCGTCGCTCCAACTGTCGACATACATTTTCTGCCACCACCACTGCATCCGTATCAGGATTTTCCACTTCCACCACTTCAAGCGTTATAGGAGTTCCAATCAATTTTGAAACTTCTTTTTCCATGGCTTCTGCTTTTTCCCCTCCTCGACCAACTACCACACCGACTTTCGCAGTCTTCACAATTACTCGGATATTCTTTGCATCTCGTTCAATTTTCACCGAAGCAATTCCTGCATCCAAAAATTTCTTTTCAAAATACTGTCGGATTTTATAATCCTGTCCAATTTTTGATCCAAAATCTTTTTTTCCAGCATACCATTTTGCTGCCCAGTCTCGGTGGATTCCTGCTCTATATCCCGTTGGATTAACTTTCTGTCCCATAGATAAAATTGTAAATAAATTAAAGAGAAAGTTCTACTCGAATGTGAGAAGATCTCTTGAGGATTGGAGTTGCTCGTCCTCGAGAAATCGGTAGAGACCTCTTCAGCGTTGGAGCTTTGAGGGCCAATACTCGTGCAATTTTTAAATCAGAAGCGGTCTGTCCTTCGTTGTGTACTGCGTTTGCGATGGCACTATCTACCACTTTCTTAATAATCTGTGCTCCCTTTTTAGGCATTCGAGCAAGCAGAGCAGATGCGTCTTCTGCGCTTTTTCCTCTCACCATTAGTGCAATAAGGTTTGCCTTTCGTGGTGAAATCCGAATATTTTTTGCTACAGCAATCATACAAATAATAGAACTAAATATCTTATTTCTTCTTTCCTCCGTGTCCTTTAAACTTTCGAGTCATCGAAAATTCTCCCAGTTTGTGCCCCACCATTTCTTCACTAACATACACAGGAAGAAATTGCTTTCCATTGTGAACAGAGAAGGTAATACCTACAAAAAGAGGGTGAATATCACTTCGTCGAGCCCATGTTTTCACAGCCTTTTTATCTCCAGTTGCCAACATTTTTTCCACCTTAGAGAAGAGGCGAGGGCAAACATATGGTCCTTTTTTTAAACTTCGTGCCATAAATATAAGTAACAATTAAGAACTAACAACTAATAACAAAGGAAATAAAATTATTTCTTTCGTCGCGAAACAATAAATTGAGAAGATGCCTTCTTTCGTTTTCGAGTCTTTCGTCCAAGTGCCACTTTCCCCCAAGGGGTTTTTGGCGCTTTCATACCAATTGGTGAATGTCCCTCTCCTCCTCCGTGTGGATGATCTACAGGGTTCATAGATTTTCCAAGCACTTGAGGTCGTCTTCCCATTTTTCGCATTCGCCCTGCTTTTCCAATGGTCACGTTCATATGATCCCCATTAGAAACCACTCCAATAGTCGCATAGCAGTCTTTTGAGATAAGCCGAACCTCTTTTGAAGGCATTTCTACATACGCCATATCTCCATCCAAAGAAGTGATTTTCCCAGCAGAACCAGCTGATCGAATGATCTGACCTCCTTTTCCTGGGGTAAGCTCAAGATTGAAGATAGGGTATCCAACAGGAATATTTCGAACCTGCA
Source organism: uncultured Candidatus Peribacteria bacterium (assembly GCA_964532505.1). Classification (GTDB taxonomy): domain Bacteria; phylum Patescibacteriota; class Gracilibacteria; order CAIRYL01; family CAIRYL01; genus CAZHIF01. The sequence goes on along the minus strand of CAZHIF010000008.1, from coordinate 10,143 downwards.
TCCTGTTTCCAGTCTTCACTTTTGCTTTATCCGCTGTCATCACCTCATCTCCTGTTCGAAGCCCTTCTGGTGCAATAACATATCGCTTTTCTCCATCAGCATAATGAAGAAGTGCAATAAAGGCTGTTCTATTTGGATCATATTGAATAGAATGCACTTTCGCAGGAACCCCCTTCTTATCAAGCTGCTTAAAATCAATAATTCGATAGTGCTGTTTCACTCCACCTCCTCGGTGTCGAACCGTGATATGCCCGTGAGCATTTCGCCCTGCATTCGACTTTTGTGCTACCAAAAGTGATTTTTCTGGAGCAACTTTCGAAAGAACAGAGTAGTCGATCACACTCATGTTTCGTCGTCCGTTGGTAGTGGGCTTATAAACCTTAATTGCCATATACTCTACAAATTATAAATCGATTATGAAACTTTTTTTACTAATTGTGCCTCAAAAGCATCATTGCTCGCAAATCGAACATACACCTTTTTCTTTTCTTGTCGTTTGGTAATAATTCGACCTCTTCCAGCAACTCGTTCTTTTTTGGGAAGTACTGCCACTTGCACCGAAACAACCTTTCGACCATAAAGCTGCATCATTGCGCGCTTTATATCTACCTTTGTAGCATCAGAGCGAACCCAAAACGTATACAATCCGTTTTCTTGCGCTCGAACAGATTTTTCTGTTACTACTGGACCTATTAATACATTTTCTGCAATCATACGAAATTATCTTTATGAACAAAATACTTCTTCTGCCTTCTTCATTCCAGACTCAAGGAACATCAGCATATCTGCATTTAAGATATCCACTACATTCAAGTATGAAGCCGTAACAAAAGTGAGACCTGGAATATTTGCCACACTTTTTTCGAGTACAAAATCTTTTTGATCCGCCACAAGCAACACCTTTCGAGGAGCCTCTACCTTTGAAAGAAAGGCAGCAAATACTTTTGTGGAAGGCTTTTCTAGCGTAAAGGAATCAATGAGCGACACTGCCGAGGCAGCAGCCTTTGCAGAAAGCGCAGAAAACAACGCCAATCGTCGCATTTTCTTAGGCATTCGAGTTTCAAAGTTTTCTCGTCCTGTTGGACCAAACACCACCCCTCCCCCTCGCATTTGAGGAGCTCGTATCGTACCTTGTCGCGCCCGCCCTGTTCCCTTTTGCTTAAAAGGCTTTCGACCTCCTCCTCGAACCATGGCTCGAGTTTTTGCAAAAGCATTTGCAGCACGAGCATGCGCCAATTGCCGAACCATCGCCATATGAAGCACTCCTTCATGTGGAGTCGCCCCAAAAAGTTGCTCATTTAGAGCATATTCTCCTTTCTTATTCCCATCTTGCGTATAAACAACTGCTTTCATGATGACTTCTTCAAAAATACTACAGAATTAACAGATCCAGGAACCGCTCCCTTGATCGCTACAAAATTTCGATCAGCATCCACTTTAATAATTTCTCGATTATGAAGAGTCACCTGATCACACCCCATTCGCCCCGGCATCCGAATTCCTTTTTGCACACGAGCAGTAATCCCAATAGACCCCGTAGATCCATGTCGAATATATTTTGTACCATGAGACTTTCGAGCCACATGCATCCCATGCCGCCGAACTCGCCCCTGAAACCCCTTTCCTTTTGAAACCCCAACAAGGGTTACCTTTTCCCCATCCGCAAACAAAGAAACATTCACCGAAGCCCCTTCATCAACCCCATCAATTCCCCCTTTAAATTCTTTTACCACTCGAAACTTTCGAGTCTTCGTTGCACGAGATCCCAAATCCTCAAACCCCAAAACAACTGCATCATACCCATCTTTTTCTGCAGTTTTGAACCCGCAAACCACACTTGGTTCGCATTTCACATACGTAACAGGAACGAGCTTGCCATTATCGGCAAAAATTTGCCCCATTCCCATCTTCCGACCAATTATTCCGTTCATAAAAAAAGTAATAAAGCAGAGGAAAACAGTTTTGCATTGCGCCTTATGCTACAAAATGCAAAGAGTTCATGCCACCCAAAAAATCAGATGTTTTGGGCAAAAACATTAAAGCCAATGGATTTTACGCATGTGCTCACGATGAGTCAATAGAAAATTCTCAAAAGAAAAATAAATCTTTTTCTGAGGCGCGTTGACGAACTTGATAAAGTCCTGTTTAATAGACATAGCCTTGAAATTAAGGATTGCAAGTCTCAAGTTATTTGTTCATTGCTCATTGTTTATGATTCTCTCCGATCGAGATATTTTTGCCCAGCTTGATGCAAATCGCATCACTATTGACTCAGCTCGGAATGACTGGCGAGATCAAGTGCATGCTTCAAGCATGGATTTGCGATTGGGATATTTTTTTCGCGTATACAATAGAAACAATATTGGAGTGCTGGATCCAAAAACCATGGGGAGAGAAGAGCTTACCACTCTTTTTGAAAGAGATGCCAACAATCCGTTCATTGTGCATCCTGGAGATTTTGTGCTGGGAGTGACTTTGGAACACATCACATTGCCAAATAATATTGTGGCACGAGTAGAAGGGAGATCTTCATTGGGACGACTCGGTATTGTAGTGCATTCCACTGCAGGATTTGTAGACGCAGGATTTTCGGGAACTATTACCCTTGAAATTTCCAATATGAATACTGTCCCCGTGGCGTTGTATCCAGAAATGAGGGTATGCCAACTAGCTTTTGAACAAATGAGTTCCCCTGCACTTGTTCCATATGGGGAAAAATCCTGCTCAAAATATCAAAACCAAGTATTACCAGAAGCATCACGCATTGGTGTAGATCCAGAGTTTTATAGGTAAATTACCACTCATTATTATTAACGGCTTGAGTTTAACCATCCCTCCCTGTTTGATCCATATTTCTTTCTCCAGTATTTCCCACGGTACTACTCTCTCTATTTTCTCCAGAAGTCTCTCTGTTCTGCTTACACCAAATTCTTCCCGAAACATTTCAAAAAAATTCATACCATTCTATTATAAAAAAACAGCCCATCGGCTGCTTTTATTTTATCAAAATTTACTCCTATTCAAAATTATTCAAAGATTCCTATATTATATCAAAGTAAGTTATACATTGCAATTTTTTTCAGAAAAATTTACAGAGTAGCACTTCTCGGCAGAATGTAAGTTTTTTATGTCACACCATTTAGATATTAGAAGTTATGCTATACTCTTCTTGTTTTTTTGTTTTGAGATTATGACCAAAGCTATTCTCTTGCCAAATATTCGCAGTGGATGGAATGTGGGAGCATTTTTTCGCACCGCCGATGCACTTGGGTTTGATCATGTGTATCTAGCAGGATACACTGCACAACCACCGCATAAAGCCATTTCCAAAACAGCACTCGGAGCGGATGCATTTGTGCCGTGGACAGGATTTGCAACAGTACCAGAAGCAATAGAAAGCCTGAAAAAAGAAGGATTTACGCTGATTGGCTTGGAACTTACAAACAATGCAATAGCACTCCAAAATGCACATTTTCCAGAAAAAAGCTGTTTAGTGCTGGGAAATGAGGTGGAAGGAATTATTCCTGATTTTTTGGAAAAAATGGATATAGTGGTGCAGATTCCTATGCAGGGGAAAAAGGAATCATTGAATGTATCAATCGCAGGAAGCATTGCTATGTGGGAAATGGCGAAGAAGAGAGGCTAAATGCAACGCCTGTCACTAAAATATTTATTTCTTCAAAAGATCTTTAATTTCCACAAGCGATTGGTTCATTTGATTAAATTCTGAAGTATAATTGGTCTGCTCTACATATTGATTGATATAGCTTTGTGCCTTTTCGAAATATTCTCCCACCAGCGGAAGATTTACCATTTGTGCAATAATCCAAATGGCAAGCCCCAACACAACAGACATTCCAATTACAATTCCAAACCCTCTGCTGATGCCTGCCAAAAAATTTGACCAAAAAATCCGCCAAGGCGATTTGAGATATTGCAAAAAATCAGTAACCCCTTCATTATCGAATATTTCTTTTATATCTTTTTGAGAAACTTCTTTTGTTTTTGCCATATATAATATTCAAAAAATAAGAAAAAATCCCACCCCATTGCGAAAGAATGGAGCGGGAGAAAAGACTATTTTCGGATTTCTAGTTTCGCAATAAGTGTTTCATATCGAGCAAGCGATTCTCCCTTGAGATTCTTGAGAAGCTTTCGTCGCTTTGCCACCATTCCCAAAAGCCCTCGTCGAGAATGCTTATCTTTAGGGTTTGCCTTTAGGTGTTCTGTAAGATCTACGATTCTCTTGGTGAGAATGGTAATCTGCACTTCATACGATCCAGTATCTTTCTGATGTCGTTGAGCGCTCGCAATAACAGCTTTTTTGTCGTCTTTCTGCATAAAAAAATGGGGTAAAAATGCGGGAGCATTCGCAAAGAACAATGACGATTACTGTTCCACCAATGCTTCGTCCAAAATATTATCGCAAAAAATGTGCTAAATCTCAAGGATCAAAAGTTGCAAAAAAAATTATTTCTGGTATTCAGCATACTTCATCACTTCCACTTTTTCCATAGTAATAGGTTCAATGGGCTTATCTGCTGCATCGGTCTTGGAAGTAGCAATGGCATCAACAACACTCATTCCGTCAATCACTTCTCCAAACACCGTATACCCTCCATCCAAAAAGAGATTGTCGTTTTGATTGATGTAGAATTGTGATCCGTTGGTGTTTGCTCCTGCATTTGCCATGGCAAGCGATCCTCGAAGATTTTTAACCTTTGGAGAAATTTCATTTTCAAATACTTTCCCAAAAATACTTTCCCCACCTCGCCCTGTTCCTGTTGGATCTCCGCCTTGAATCATAAATTTATCAATCACTCGGTGAAAAATCACTCCATTATAATATCCTTTTTTTGCAAGTCCCAAAAAATTTTCAACAGCTTTTGGTGCTTCTTCATTGAAAAATCGCAGAGCAATTTTCCCTTTATTGGTAGTGATGACAGCGATTTCGTCATTGGCGCTTGGAAGTGGTTTTTGGAGGGCGGCATTCATAGAAACAAGAGATGAAGGAACAGGCGGAGTGGAATCGGAGGGGGTAATGATGGTGCTGGTGGGAACGGGAGATGAAGAGACAGCAGGAGAAGAAGTGCTTCCACATCCTGTCAGCAACATGGCTCCAAATAAAATAGGGAAAAGAGATGCTTTCATAATAAAAAATTTTTAAAGTATTTCCTTTGTAGCAAAACAAAGAGAAAGAGGAAAGTTGAAAAAATAAAGACTTCTGGTGTTTTTCTGCTTCCCTGTCTTCTGTTTTTTTGATATAATATCCTGATATAAATTTTACTATTCATTTTCAAGTGTCCACGTGACTTCCCTTTTTTTAGCAGTACTATTGGCACTCATCCCCATCTCACTTTGGTATGCCATCGTGATGAGACCACACCGAGAAGGACTCCAATTTTTCTTCTTTCTTGTTTTCTTGATGGCATTTGGATTTTCGTATGGGTTTAAAAATTTTGTAGAACCATATTTTGCGATCCATTTACCAATATATGTGGGAATTTTTGGAGCGTTATTTCTTACAGGAGTTTTTATTGAATACGGAAAAAATCTTATTGTGAGATTTGTAGGACATCAATATTTTCATCGAATCGATGATGTTATCGACCTTTCTTTCGCAACCGCTTTAGGATTTACGTTCTATGAAAATATTTTCACATTTCTTCCCATCTTTACAAACCATTTTTCATTTGATGTGCCGATTACATTAGTGAAAGAAGTTGTTATGCAAATTTTTTATGTGCTTCCAATTCATATGTTTTGCTCGGGAGTATTTGGATATTATTATGGGCTTTCACACTTTGCCAAGCCAGAAGAGCGAACGACACTTGGACGAATATACGGAAGCTTTCAAATTCTAAAAGGAACCATTATTTCCTCAGGAATATACGGACTTTTTTTCTATATTAAGTCACTTGATATTCGGTCAAATGATTTTCTCGCTATTTTTGGATATGGTCCTTTTTCTTATAATGAAAGTTTTTTTCCTGTTATTGGATTTATATTTGGCTCAATTGGTATTATATATCTTTTTAGACTTATAGAATCTCAGTACGAAATATCTGAAACAAGAGAGGATCAAGAAAAAAGAATACAAAGCACTGCATCATAATTATATTTTTAAAAATGTCTTTTAAAACATTCTTCAAATATCGGATTTTTATCATTTTGACACTGTTTTTGGGAGTTGCTTTTTTGCAACTTTTGGCGGAACAAGACTATTCACATTTTTTAACGTGGCTTATTTCTGATTTTCCCAATCGACAATATCAACTGTTGCTCGATTTTTCCTTTATTTATTTTTCTTTTTTAGGAGGAATAGTATTGCTTCGAAAATGGTATCACGAACGAAAAACATCTGACTTGGTATATATTCAAGTTATTCTTCCTCGAACCGATTCTAAAGCAGACCAAGAAAAACGAACCGATAAAGATTTTAAAGAAAGGGCCGCTATTATGTCACAAATGTACAGAGCATTATCTGAAATTACGGATATGAACTGGAAAAACGCACTTCGTTCTATTATTTGGGAATATAACGAAATTTCTTTTGAAATGGTGATGATCAAAAAACAGCTTCAATTTTACATCGTTTGCGATGAGTACTATCAATCGATTATTGAAAAACAAGTAACCGCACTCTATCCTGCTGCTGAAATTTTACCTACAAAAAAACCATATCCATTTAAAAAAAAAGGAGATTTCTTAAACGGATTTTATTTATATATCAAAAAAGAAGCTGCATTCCCTATTAAAATGTTTAAAGAAATGGAAGAAGACCCCTTAAATGACATGACGAATGTTTTTTCTAAAATAGACGAAAACGAATCAGCGGTTATTCAAATTATCATCAATCCAAGAAATGCAGAATGGCAAAAAGAAGCAGAGCTTAAAGCTGATAAAATGTTTAAAAAACAAGATAAACAATTTTTTAATATTTTAGCAATTCCTATTATTGGAACGATTATTGGGTTTATTTTTGCATTGATGACCGGAAAAACTGATAAACTAAACGAAAACGGAACCAATGCACCGGGGGCCAATTCGGGAGATTCGTACATCAGAATGCTTCAACCGAAAGAAGAAGCTATTAAAAGAATGGCAGAAAAAGCTCAAAATGAAGGATTTGACGCAACTATCAGAATTTTAGCTCGTGCTCCTTCTTCCAGTCGAGTAGAGCAGATTTTAAATGATATGGTGGTGGCGTTTACTGTGTTTAAAGATTCGTACGCCAACTGGTTTGAAAATGCTCGAATTATACCCATCGATAGCATCAATGGAAAATTGTTATATCACGGATTTCAGCGTCGTATTGGAAGTTTATATTATGGAAAAAGCTCGATTTTAACGCCAAATGAACTAGCAACACTTTATCATTTCCCCGATTCAAAATACAATCAAGCCACTTCCATTCAATGGATGGATTATAAAAAACTTCCACCTCCAAAAAATCTACCAACCGATGGAGTGTTGCTCGGAAATAATTCATACAGAGGAATTGATACCAAAGTATTTATTTCTAATTTTGATAGATCTCGACATATGTATATTTTAGGGAAATCGGGATCAGGAAAATCAGCATTGCTTTCTTTTATGGCTCGTCAAGATGCCCAACAAGGAGCAGGATTTTGCGTGATTGATCCGCATGGAGATTTGATCGAAGATGTGCTGAGATATGTCCCCAAAGAGCGAGCAAAACAAGTGATTATTTTCAATCCAGGAGATTCCGAACGCCCTATGGGACTTAATCTTTTAGAAGTCCATTCGCCCGAAGAAAAAGACAGAGCATCGCTTGATGCCATGGAAATTTTTATTAAACTGTTTGGAAATGAGATTTTCGGACCACGACTTCAGCATTATTTTAGAAACGGATGCCTAACCCTAATGGACGATGAAGAAGAAGGGGCAACACTTCTTGATATTCCTCGACTGTTTGTAGATGATGCGTTTCAGAAATATAAAGTAGCAAAATGTCGAAATACCGTTGTTCGGCAATTCTGGGAAAATGAAATGGCACAAACAGGAGACCGAGAAAAACAAGAAATGATTCCGTATTTTTCTTCAAAATTTGGACCGTTTATTACCAATACCACCATGCGTAATATTATCGGACAACCAAAAAGTGCGTTTAATATTCGAGAAGTGATGGACAGTGGAAAAATTCTTCTGGTCAATCTTTCCAAAGGACTTATTGGAGATATCAATGCACAGCTTTTGGGACTTATTTTTGTGAATAAAATTTCTATGGCAGCAATGTCTCGTGCCAATATTCCAGAAAAAGAACGTGTGCCGTTTTATCTCTATGTGGATGAGTTTCAAAACTTTGCGACCGATGCATTTGCAGATATTTTATCAGAAGCCCGAAAGTATAAATTGGCCTTAATAATGGCTCATCAATATATTGCTCAGCTTAACAACACGCAAGGATATGAAAAACAAAGCAAGCTCAAAGAAGCCGTGTTTGGGAACGTGGGAACGATGGTGACATTTAAAATGGGAGCAGAAGATGCGGAATATTTCGCTAAAGAATATGCACCAGTCCTCTCTGATCAAGATATTTTATCAATCGCCAATTATAAAGCATATTTAAAGCTTTCTATTGGGAATGCTCCATCAAGACCATTTTCAATAGGAACCATTTGGGATCCAACGGGAGAAAACCAAAAGATTGCAGATGTGCTGAAAGAATATTCACGAATGAAATACGGGAGAGATAAAAAATTTGTTGATGCAGAAATTGAGGCGAGGCTTGGGATTGTGAAGTAAAAATTGGAAATTGATCTTATTGCTGAAAAAACAAGTGACAACTTCGCAAGGCGCCAATGTGCGCAAGTTTCAAAGATTCATCACCAGAAAGCACCATCATGTATTATTCAGTATAATGTGAGAAACTGCTTCCACAGCTTGCTCCAATTTTCCTTGATAAGAAACCACTTGTGCGTCACATTCATCAGCATGCGCCAGTTCATTTTTTGCAGTTTCCAACCTTCTAGAAATTTCTTCTTCTGAAAGTTGACTTCGCCCCCTAATTCGCATTTCAAGAGTCTCAAGATTGGGAGGGAGAATAAAAATGGAAAAAAGTTGATGGAGCGGGAAAAGTGGTTTCAAATTCCAAAGTCCTTGAACATCAAGCTCTCGAATAACGATTTTTCCATGCTCCAAAGCTTCCATCACTTGTTTTTTAGGCAACCCATAATACTGCGTTTGATGGACCACGGCATGTTCCAAAAAATCACCAGCTTCAATCCCCGCTTCAAATGCTTCTTTGGTGAGGAAAAAATAATCTTTTCCATTGATTTCGCCAGGGCGAGGAGGCCTAGTGGTGGCAGTAATAGGAAAAACAAACTGAGGATTATTTGCCCATTTTTTTTTAAGCTCGGCAATAATACTTCCCTTTCCCACTCCCGACGGTCCTAATATTAAAAAAAACATAAATTATGCAGAGACAGGTAAACGAGTTGGCTTTGGCTCATCCATCATCAACTTTCCATCTTTTTTATATATTTTCATAAAAAAATGAGTAGCAGTAGATTTCACTCCTTCCATAGGAGCCAAAACTTCGGTAACAAATCGAGAAATAGCATCTAAGCTTTCCGCTTCAATTCGCACGCTTAAATCAGCTTTTCCAGAAACCACAGCAACTTCCAACACTTCAGGAAACCGAGCTATTCGCATAGCAATACGGTCAAAACCAAATTCTCGCTCCGAAAGGCATTCAATATCGATAATGGCAAGAATGTTCATAGATAAAAAGAAAAAACAAACCTTTATAGAAAGTATATCAAAGCATTTTTATGCTTTTTTGTGTTTTTTCGCAAAAAAAGCTTGAAAAAAAAAAAACAGTGTAGAATATATTGTGAACAACAAAATAAGAGAAAAAAGAGAAACAACCAAAAAGCTATTGGTTCAAAAAAAAAGAAAAGAATACGACGTCGTTTTTTTCACTCTTCTTCTCGTTTGTTCTTCATCTGTTTTTTTATTCTTTAACCATTTTTTTTATATGAAAACACAGATCAAAAAATATGCAGGAGCTCTTCTTGCAGGAACCATTGTTATTGGAGGAATTGCTTCCGCTGCCATTACTCCCATTCCAACCATTTCCAACACCTTTGCCGTAGCAGGGCAAGTCATAAAATCAGC
>CAZHIF010000007.1:49424-50244 GCA_964532505.1 uncultured Candidatus Peribacteria bacterium | reverse complement strand
TTGCCGTAGCAGGGCAAGTGATTAAATCAGCAGATTTGAACAAACTCGCTGAAGCACTCAATATTTTGGATAGAAAATTTTCTTGGGCTTTTTTCTTTTCAACACCCCCTTGGGTGTGATACAATGCGAACAGTTATTTTTTTTAAATTATACCATGGCTCAAATTGTAAACGATGCATCATTTGCGTCAGAAGTGCTTTCTTCTCCCATTCCGGTATTAGTTGATTTTTACGCCGATTGGTGTGGACCTTGCCAGATGATGGCTCCGGTACTCAATAAATTGGCAATTTCGTATGAAGGAAGGTTTAAAGTTGTGAAAGTAAATGTTGACAGCTCTATGAACACGGCTTCTGAATATCAAATTCAAGGGATTCCAGCATTTAAGATTTTTAAAGGAGGAAAAGTGGTGGAAGAATTTTCAGGAGCAAGGCCAGAAGCACAGTTGGCACAAATAATGGATAAACACCTATAAAGGTGAATAGATAACAACGAAAAGGCAAATTGTTCCGTCTTTTTTTGTTGTTATGAAATATTGTTTTCTACGCATTAACTCATGAAAGTCTTCAGAGAAATGCTTGCAGTTTTTCTTTATTTTTTCTTTATTTTTTCTTTATGAAAAAGATTTTTCTCACATCATCGGCTATTGCAGCATTAACTGTTTCTGGATTTGCGTTCGCGAGCATGGGTAAATCTTATGAAGGCATGCAAAAGTGCATGGAAATGAAAGAAATGCCTGTGCAGCATGAGACCATGCAAAAAGCAATTGAAGCAAACGATTTTACAGCGTTTCAAACAGCAGTAAAAGATTCTCCTATGGCAG
>CAZHIF010000007.1:47270-49324 GCA_964532505.1 uncultured Candidatus Peribacteria bacterium | reverse complement strand
ATACCAAAATGAAAACAGTTCGTGAAGAAATGAAAGCCCTTCACGCCACTCTAGGATTGCCAGAAATGAAGGGAATGAAAGAAATGCCTGTGCAGCATGAGACCATGCAAAAAGCAATCGAAGCAAACGATTTTACAGCGTTTCAAACAGCAGTAAAAGATTCTCCTATGGCAGTGGTGGATACACAGGCAGAATTTGACCAAATGGTAGCAATGCATACCAAAATGAAAACAGTTCGTGAAGAAATGAAAGCCCTTCACGCCACTCTAGGGTTGCCAGAAATGAAGGAAATGAAACATGACATGAAAGATCAAAAAAGAGAGGCAAAAAAAGATAAAAAGAAAGAATTAAAAGCAAAATTATTACAGTGGAAAGAACAAAAATTAAAAAAAGAACAAAAAGAATTAGTAAAATCAATTATTTTAAATGGAGTATATGAAGATTTTGTAACTGCTATGCCAAAAAATCATCCACTTCTTTCGTATGTGACAGTAGAGAATTTTTCTACACTTAAATCGCTTTTGAATGCCAAAGTAACAGGAAACTTGAAAAATGTGAAATCTTTGGCAACAGAGCTCGGAATGGATAAAAAAGAATTAAAATATCTTCGAAGAATGTTTCCATAAGAAATTTTTAAATTTATAATTTTTTTTTGGAGAGATACAACAATCGTATCTCTCTATTTTTTTGCAAAATTTTTATAAACGCTATAAAATGCTGGTGTTTTATTTTCTTCGTTTTATTTTATGGCAACAAAAAAAATTCTTGATGGGAATCATGCAGCTGCAGAAGCCATGCGACAAATTACTCCAGAAGTAGTTGCGGCGTATCCCATCACCCCCACTTCGTATGTGATGGAGGCCTACACGGCGTTTGTGAACAATGGAATAGTGGATACTGAAATGATTACCACCGAAAGTGAGCATGCTGCCATGTCAGCTTGCGTTGGGGCGAGTGCCGCAGGAGGACGGGTGATGACGGCAACCGCATCGCAAGGGCTCAAGTTGATGAGTGAAGTCTTGTGGAATGCGTCAGGGCTTCGGCTTCCCATTGTATTGATCAATGGAAATCGGTCTTTAGGAGCGCCTCTTTCGATTCACTGTGATCATTCTGATTCTATGGCAGAGCGGGATGCAGGATGGATTCAACTCTATGCAAAAGATGCACAAGAAATGTATGACTTATTGTTGCAAGCATTTTTGATTGCAGAACATGATGATGTGCGAACACCTGTGATGGTGAATATGGATGCTTTTTTGGTAACGCACACCCATCAAGAAATTTTTATTGAAGATGATGCTTCGGTGAAACATTTTATCGGAGAACCGAATATCAAAAACGCTCTTCTTGATATCGAAAATCCTGTGTCATATGGAGGAGCTACTCGACCTGATTACTATCAAGAAGCTCGACGAAATCAGCTTCAGGGAATGCTGAATGCATATGGAGTAATATCAGAAATAGGATCAAAATTTGGATCTTCATTTGGGCGAGATTATAGCGCCTATGGAGAAGAATATATGCTCGACGATGCAGAGTATGTCTATCTCACCATGGGATCATCTGCCGAAACCGTGAAAAATGGAATCAACACCCTTCGAGCAGCAGGAAAAAAAGTTGGAATGTTGCGGATTAGAATGTTCCGCCCATTTCCTGGAGAATACCTCCGTCAGCTTTTGAAAGGGAAAAAAGCAGTGATGGTGATGGATAGAACGTCTCCCGCAGGAGGAGATGCAGGACCTGTGTGCTTGGAAGTGAAAAGTGCGCTCTATGATTTGGCAGATCGACCAACAATTGTGCCATACATTTATGGGCTTGGATCAAAAGATTTCACCCCAAAACACGTGGCTCAGATATTGGAAACCGCAGAAAAAGTGATAGCAGGAACACAAGAAGTGATTTCGGAAGAAAGTGTATGGGTGAATTTGCGAAGTTAGAAAGTAAAAATCTTAAGAATGCAGAATTGGAAAAATCATTGGAAACAGATTTTAGGAGTGCTTTTGGCACTCCTCTTTTTGGTTTTTTTGCAGTGGAATTCTTTTGTTTCTCCTGTT
>CAZHIF010000007.1:43987-47170 GCA_964532505.1 uncultured Candidatus Peribacteria bacterium | reverse complement strand
CAACACAAAAAAACACCGTTCCCATAGAGCAAGTATTTGATGGCGATACGTTTTCTGCAAGAGTGGACGGCGTGGTGGAAAAGATTCGGATTTTAGGAATCAATACTCCAGAAGTTTCGGGTGGACATCGGGACGCAGAGTGTTTTGGAGCAGAGGCGAGTACTTTTGTAAAAAAAATATTACACGGAAAATCCGTGGTGCTTAGTACTTCGAAAACGGGCGATCACGTGGATCGATATGGACGATTCCTTCGCTATGTTTCAATCGATGGAAAAGACCTTGGTGCAATGCTGATTTTGGAAGGATATGCTGAAAGCTATAAGAAATTCCCCCATGACCGCCGAGATGAATACAATAAGCTCGAAAAAAAGGCAAAAACAGCGAAAAATGGAATGTGGGGGAAGTGTAGAAATTAGAATTTTTTTATGAAGAGAATTGTTTCATTTTCACGAGCGTTAGAAATTTTGAAAGATGGAAATCCTATTATCGTTATTGATGATGAAAACAGAGAGAACGAAGGAGACTTGCTGATGCCCATGCAGACGGCAACAGTAGAGTGGGTTAATTTTTTTATTACGCATGGAAGAGGTCTTTTGTGCTGTCCTATTTCGTCACAAATAGCGACCCAAATAGGTGCATCTCTCATGCCTAAATCAGTATCTCTTCCTGCTCATTCATGCAATTTTGCAATTTCAATTGACGCTGCAAAGGGTATTACAACTGGAATTTCTGCGTATGACCGATGGTATACCATGCGTCAATTACTTATTCCAGAAATTACTGCTCATGATTTTATAACCCCAGGGCATTGCTTCCCGCTTATTGCTCATTCCGAAGGGATTCAAAAACGAAGAGGGCATACGGAAGCATCTTTAGAGTTGTGTAAAAATTTAGGATTTCCAGAGGTGGCAATGATTTGTGAAATTTTAAATATTGATGGAACAATGGCTAGATTGCCTGATTTGGAAATATTTGCAGAAGAGAAAGGCTTGTTTATTCTCACCATTGAAGAGATTGATAAGTACAAAACGGGATAGTGATGGAGGGGATTTTTTATCTTGGAAAAAAACATTGTATACCTTATGTGTTTTATGATAAGCTCTTTTTGCGTTGAAGACAGCAGGCACTTTTTTGCAAAAGCAAAAATATAAGTCCCGCCGAGACACACGAAAAATTCGATATCTTACTTCGATTCCGATTTGTGTCTCTCTTCTAGAAGCACTATCGGTATTTTTTCAACGCAATTGTTTTTTAACACACTTTTCGCTATGACGAACAAAAAGGGGGTGGGTACATAATATGGCTATATCACGATCTAAAAAAGAAGAGGTTTTAAGCTCTTTGGTCTCTCGTTTTTCCAGCGCTCGATCTATCGTGTTTGTGAAAAACCTAGGACTTTCAGTGAAAGACACTCGTGAGATGAAAAATGCTTTGCGAAAAGCAGAAGTTTCTCTCTCTGTTGCCAAGAAAACATTATATGCATTGGCAGCACAAAATATCGGAGTTACCGATTTCGATATTACTCTTTTGGACGGAGCAGTGGCAGTGGCGGTTTCTGAAACAGATGAAATTGCGCCTGCAAAATTGCTTGGTCAAATGGCAAAAAAGAATGATCGATTGGAGCTTGTGGGAGCGATTATGGATGGAAAACTTGTTGGGAAAAAAGAAGTTACTATTCTTTCCAATACTCCATCAAAGGAAGAATCTTATGCAAAAATCATGGGTTCTGCTCTTGCTCCACTTTCTGGATTTGTTCGAATCCTCGATCAACTCGCCAAGAAAAACGCCGAAGCTGCATAGTGCTTCACCCTTTTGTTAATTTTAATTTTTTGTATTTATGTCAGAATCAACTTTACCAGAGTTATCTGCAAACGCTTCAAAAATCCTTGAGCTTGTGAAAGGGCTTACTATTTTGGAGCTTGCAGCCCTCGTGAAACACATGGAAGAAGAATTTGGAGTGTCTGCAGCTGCGCCAGTGGCAGCAGCAGGAGCCGCTGTTGCAGAAGAAGCAGCAGAAAAAACATCATTTGATGTCGTTCTTGCTTCAGCAGGACAGGCAAAGATCAACGTGATCAAAGCCGTTCGGGAACTTACAGGTCTTGGGCTAAAAGAAGCTAAAGATTTGGTAGATGGAGCACCTCAACCAGTGAAACAAGGCGTTTCGAAAGACGAAGCGGAAAAAATGAAAGCAGCACTTGAAGAAGCCGGAGCTTCTGTGGAAATTAAGTAATTGTTTTTTGATTGTTTTCCAGAGCAAGTCATTCTTTTTATTGGAGAATGGCTTGTTTTTTAATTTAAAATATTATATAATGCTTTTGAAAATAATATTAATATATACTCTATGAAAAAAAATGCTTCCACCCCTCCTTCACTTCCTTTTGTGAGTGATGATTATCATCTCATTATTTCAGAGGAGGAATTTAATCAATATAAGGCATCTTCTATGCGAAGAAAATGGATGATTGGCGGAGGAATTGCAACGCTTGTTTTGATTATCCTCAGTATTTCTATAGCTGTTATCCCAGCGTTTCTTAAGGCACATCTTTCCGACCTAAGCGCCGACGCTACACACATTGAGGATACTGGAAAACATAATGGACAAGAGACTACAAAGGCCATTGTTTCGGAAAAGCATTATGAAAAAAACCCAACGTTCACACCAACGGTGCAGATGAAAGCGGTATATGACTAGTGAATATTTAAAAGCTAAAAATGAAAAGTGTGGTATTATGATCACACTTTTTTTATACATGAAATTATTCTACGCAAAAATTTTGGCAGAAGAGCTAATGCATTTGCATGGGTTGGATGATTGGAAATTTTGTTTTGATCATGCCAAAAAGCGCTTTGGGTGCTGTAATTACACTAAAAAACAAATTTCTCTTTCGGCGGAATTGGTTTCTCTTAATTCAGAAAACCACGTTCGCGACACGATTCTCCACGAAATTGCACACGCATTGGCAGGGCACCGCGCAGGACACGGAAAGATTTGGAAAGAAACAGTGGAAAGAATTGGAGGAACTCCTACTCGGTGTTATGCAGGCACAGTAAAAACTCCACTTTTGGCGTTCACCGCTTTGTGCCAACAATGCGGAATGCAAGTACAGCGTCGACAAAAGCGGAATTTGATATGTGGGAAGTGTCGAGTCAGGCTACAGTGGAAGAGGAATTAGCTCATTTCAA
>CAZHIF010000007.1:38003-43887 GCA_964532505.1 uncultured Candidatus Peribacteria bacterium | reverse complement strand
TTGAAAAATCTGTAGTATCAGAAGGGGTTTCCCATGAGGAATTGGTGGGATTAAAAAATGTTATATTTGGAGTATCCACTATACTCTTTTCTACTTTTTTCGCCGCCGCAATATTTTTTAGCGTTTGAATGTCTTGCTCGGAGAAAGGAGGTGTTTGAGTTAAATAGTCTAGGAGATTTACCCGATCATCTGCTTTCAATACGCTGTAGTGTTCGTTTAGACTTTGAAGCATTTTTTCTGTTGGTCCTCCTGGAGTTATTACTCCGTCATCTGTAGTAAGCATAGTATCGTGCATATCTATTAAAATCTTTTGAGCTTCTTGAATATTTAGAGCATTTGGCAATACCTTTTTCACTTCTTCTGCTGTAATCGTTTCTATTGGCACCGCCAAAGAACCCGCTTGATCTGTAATAAGAAACGCTGGATTTCCATTTTTATCAAGACTTATATTTATAAATAAAGGGATCGAACTCCCAATGGAAAGAGTAATTTTATTTGTTTCAACGGTCACTTTATCTTTTGTAATCCCAAGATTTTTTTCTAAAGATCCTGATTTATAAGCATGAAACGCATTCTTAATTTTATCTTTATATTTTAGCCATCCATTTTCTCCTGCTTGATCTACATGAAGTGCTTTTAGTTTTGCTTTCAAATCCCCAGTATTAAAATCAAAATCAACAGTTTCGGATTTTTTTTCTGCCTCTGTTTTTGGTTTCTGTGGATCGGTGGGTGGATATGGTTCTGTTGGTGTTGAATGTGATGTATCTCCACCCGTTTCTTGATAATGATATGCAGAAAATCCGGCATTTCCATAACGATCCGATTCCGTATTATCATAATAAGCAGAAACTGGGTTTGTCACAACATGAGACGGATATGTCGCTTGACTATTTACCACTGGGGCAGGATTAGTATTTTGAGATTGCTCGTTGGGAGAATTATCATATGTTGGTGATGTTCCAGAATCAATCTCCGAACCTGTTTTCATTCCTCCAAAAATCCCTCCAATGCTTTCCCCAATGATTTGAAACGGGTTAAGAGAATCTTTAAATAATTTTGCATTGGCATCTCTTTCATCATTTTGTGCTTTTTCCCAATCCACATCATCACTTCTAAAGCATTTTGATTCTGGTAAATAACGAACATTATATTCTGCTTCTATTTGTTGAATAGTAGGATTATTAGGGGAATAATCATAATTTGATTTTTGTGCATTTTTTGCATTGCTCAATGTTGCACTTGGATAAATTCCTTGAGACGAAAGTTGTGCGTGCTGTGTTTCCAATTGCACCCTGTATTGTTCTTTTTCATTCCGAAGCTGATTATATCGTTCTTGAGAATTATATAAGTCTTGTTCTGCATTTTGTTGCGCATTACTTGCTGCCTCCGCTCGCTGCTGTTGGAAAGTATTTTTTATTTCTTGAGAGCTTTCATTTGTTGGAATAGAGGCTTCTTTATGTCCAGTTTCTACTTCTTGAGAAAATCCACACAGTCGCCGTTCATAAAAAAAAGAATGCTTCATATTTTAACTTGTAAATGTTAATTGTTTACTATTTTTCACTTCTTCCAAAATATACTTTGCCAACGCATTTTCTTCTTCCAGTTCATGAATCTCTTGCTCAAGTCTTTTTGCTTCACGTTCATAATAGAGCTGCATCTGTCTGAGATACTTAAACCGTTTAATCTCCGAATCTGAAAAAATAGAATTCTCCATTGGAATACCAAATATTTTAAAAATTTTTCATTTCATCATACCAGAAAAAAAAAGTTTTTGCAAAGCTATTTGATTTTTTCAGAATTGTTCGGCATACTCTCAAATAGAAAAAATCTAATCACCTTGTTACATGAAAGGATATTTATTACTGAAAGACGGAACGAAATTTGAAGGAGAACTCTTTGGATCGGAACAGTACACCGATGGAGAAGTGGTGTTTTCTACTGCCATGGTGGGATATGAGCAGAGCTTGACCGATCCAAGCTTCACTGGGCAAATCTTGTGTTTCACCTATCCAATGATTGGAAATTATGGAGTTCCTAATGAAGAAAAAGACGAATATGGACTCTTTAAATATTTTGAAGGAGAAAAAATCGCAGTGAGAGGGGTGATTGTGTGCGAATATTCCAAAGGGTTTTCTCACTATCTGGGAGAAAAAAAATTCTCCGATTGGCTCGCCGAAAAAGGCATTTCAGGGATTTCTGGAATCGACACCAGAGCCCT
The DNA here is from genome assembly GCA_964532505.1 of uncultured Candidatus Peribacteria bacterium. Taxonomy (GTDB): domain Bacteria; phylum Patescibacteriota; class Gracilibacteria; order CAIRYL01; family CAIRYL01; genus CAZHIF01. The sequence continues at coordinate 41,669 of CAZHIF010000007.1, read as the reverse complement.
CACCGAACACCTTCGAGAATATGGATCTCAGCTTGGGCAAATTGTCCCCGAAGGCTCATCTCCCAAAACTTGGGATAAGGTAGATAATCCCAATGCTCGAAATTTGGTTGAAGAAGTGTCGTGCAAAAAAATAATGTATTATACCCCAAAAAATGCTACTAAAAAAGTAGCAGTGTTCGATTGTGGAATCAAATACAACATTCTTCGAGAATTTATACGCCGAGGTATAGAGGTGCATCGACTTCCGTGGAATGCGGACATCACCGATGGAAGCGTGAAATACGATGGAATATTTGTGTCCAACGGTCCCGGAGATCCTGAAGTAGTAGCTCCTGTACTCAAAAAAAATATTGATTACGCACTGCAAAACAACATTCCGTTTTGGGGAATTTGCCTAGGAAACCAAGTGCTAGCTTTGGCAGTAGGTGGAAAGACAAAAAAAATGCGATACGGAAATAGAGGGGTCAATCAACCTTGCAAAAACCTACAAACAGGAGCGTGCATGATCACTTCTCAAAATCATGGATATGAAGTAGACGAAGCAAGCTTGCCCACAGGATGGAAAGTACTGTGGAAAAACTTGAACGATGGAAGTGTAGAAGGAATCATCCACGAATCACTTCCTGCTTTTTCTGTGCAGTTTCATCCCGAAAGCTGCCCAGGACCCGAAGACGCAAATGTTTTATTTGATGAATTTATCACTCTGTTGTAATTAAAGGTATTTTCAAAAAAAATCTTCTTCATGATTTTTTATTAAAGACATGAGCTGCTCAGTATTCATTGTTAGATAATGTAATTATTATGCTTTCTTGGCTCTCATTCTATTTCTTTCTCATCATGTTTTCCGTTATCGGAAGCGGAGGGTTGATGGTGTATCTTTGGGGGAAAGAAAAATATAATCGACGATTGCAGTTGAAAATGGTACTGCGACATGCAGAAAAAAAAGAACAAATAAAACAAGAAGAAAATGCAGAAAAAGAAGAAGATAAATCATTTTCTTCATCATTTCTTTCGCTAGAAGAAGCGCCAGAAGCGCAAAAAGAATTTGTGAAACGAGAAAAGATTGAAAATGAATTAGCATCGGATACTGAAATCCTCAAGATGATAAAACAAGCACAAACAAAGATTGGAATGCAAGAATATGAAGATGCAGAAAAAATATTAATTCAGGTGCTGTCCTATCATGATCTGCATAGGGAAGCTTTGGAGATGATGGGTCATTTATATTTGCTATTAGATAAGCCTGCAAAATCTGTATTTTTCTTGGAACAGCATTTAGAAAATCACGTCGCCAATCCTACCGTATACACCAATTACGCCTTGGCAAATTTGTATTTACAAAACTATGACGAATCGGTGAAGTATTATGGAAAGGCGATTGATATGGATCCTTCCAATCCTATTCGATATGCCAATCTGGGACATGTACTCCTCACGCTTAATCATTTTAATGATGCGATTCGATGTTTTCAAGAAGCGCTGAAGCTCGATCCTCGAAATCGAGAATACCACACCATTATTGCGGATACTCTTCGGGCAAATCATCACTTTGCAGAGGCAAAAGAATGGTATTTGAAAATTTTGGCGTTTTCTCCGTATGATGCGCATGCACAAACAGAATTGGAACGACTCAATGCGTTAGGGTTTTAATCAAAAAAAATGAAGAATGAAACATTGAAAGTATCAGTAGGAAAAAAAAAATTTTTCTTCAAAACCCTTGGCTGCAAAATGAATTTTTTGGATTCTGCCAAAACTGCCACCGCTCTCCAGTTGGCGGGGCATAGCATTACAGAATCCGAACTTGATGCTGATGTGGTGGTGGTAAATTCTTGCACCGTCACGGCGAAAGCAGAAAAAGAAAGCCAAAAAGAAGCTTCTACATCACAGAAAAAAGAAAAACAAGTAGCAGTATTTGGGTGTTCCATCCGCATGCATTTTGATATTTGGAAAGAAAAATATCCGGAGTTTCTTCTCTTCAAAACAGAAGATGAGTTTTTGAAGCATTTTGGCGCGGATAAAAACGAACTTGATTTTCCGTTGCATGACAGAACAAGAACCCCAATTGCTATCCAAACAGGATGTGATAATGCATGCACCTTTTGCATCACGCGCCTTGCCAGAGGAAAAACACAAGATTTTTCTGAAGAGAGTATTTTACGACAGGTAAACAGAGCGGTGGATGCAGGTGTGCAAGAAATTGTGATTACGGGAATTCAGCTGGCAAGCTGGGGATGTGGTGATAGTGCCAAATATCCAGAACGTTCACGCTTGGGAGTGTTATTGCAGAGTATTTTAGACAACACTCAAATAAGAAGGATTCGACTCAGCTCTATTGGTCCGCAATTTCTCAATGATGCATTTTGGAATGTTTATCAAAATCCACGGATTTGCGATCACTTACATCTTTCGATCCAAAGTGGATCGGCTGCTGTGTTGCAAAAAATGAACCGAGGACACGGAATTCGTGAAGTGTATGAAATTTTTGAAAAAGCGCGAACCATTCGCCCCAATACTGGATTTTCTGCAGATTTTATCGTGGGGTTTCCAGGCGAAACAGTAGAAGATTTTGAAATGACGAAAGACCTTATCACAAAAGGACAATTGGTACATTGTCATATTTTCCCATATTCCGAACGAAAAGGAACGGCTGCCGTATTTCAAAAAGGAGTTGTTCCCATTGCAGAACGAAAAGATCGCGCAAAACACCTTCGTGAACATGCCGAAAAAGTCCGCAAAGCGTTTATCGCTTCACAGCTCGGGAAAGAATTTGAGGTGCTTGTGGAGCATGCTGGAACGGGGCTTACCACCAACTATATTTCGATAAAAATGGAAGACGCTCCGCACAATAGCGTACAAAAAATAGTACTCAGTATAGAAAATATTGTTTCTGTATAATTCAAATTACGAGTACAAAAAATAAACACTGGGGCGATCGATGGGGCTCGAACCCACGACACTCGGAACCACAACCCGATGCTCTGCCAACTGAGCTACGATCGCCACATTCTTGTGCTAAGACATTTTGACAAAAACTACTGTCTTATGCAAGGGTTTTCTTTAGAAAAAGACTTATTCCTTTTCTACCCATTTTCTCACCCGCCACACCGAAGCAAAGGCAGCGAGAAAGGATGGTGTATAAAAAAAATTCCAAAGAGAGTAGAAAAAACATTTTCTTCTCAATGATCAGAAAAATGAACAAAAAATTGAAGAAAAATTTGACAACACCCAAGAAAAAGGAATACAAATGCACCTTCGTTTTTTACATATTATGAAATCGCTAAATTTTTTATTGCAAACAGTGAATTGCTTGGGGGATGGATCTCTTCCAGATGTGAAAGAAACGAGGCATGCTTTGACGCTTCTTTTGGCAACAGGAGTCGCAACAGGAGCAATGACCTATTCGCCTCCAACGCAGGCAGGATTTTCTGAATGGGCACAAAAGACAGGAGAGTCCGCAAGAAAATGGGCGGAAGACACCTTTCGTAATTCCATTGGAAATCATCCTGATGTAAATAGATCGCCTTATCCAGCTCCAGCTCCAACGCCTGCACCTCCACCAGCTATTCTATCACCTGAGGAGGAGAGAGCGATGGATAAGCGTGCAAAAGCAGAGGCACGCAGAATAGCTGAAGAAAGAGCTGCCGCAAGAGCTGCTGCAAGCGCTGC
>CAZHIF010000007.1:21704-37903 GCA_964532505.1 uncultured Candidatus Peribacteria bacterium | reverse complement strand
AAGAGCTGCCGCAAGAGCTGCTGCAAGCGCTGCTGCAAGAACTGCTGCTGCAAGCGCTACTACAGGAAACGCTGTAGGAAACGCTGTTGAAAAAATCATAACGGGAATATCGGTGAATTTCAGTCAAAATTCAGCACGTATCATTATCCAAAAAACTTTAGGGAGTGTTACACTTGTTATTGCTTTAAATGAAATTGCGGAGTACGGACTTATGAGTGATGTTGATTCTTGGGTAAATAAAGTTGTTATAGAAACAAGAGTAGGGAGATATTTAAGAGATAATCCTCATGCCACAGAATATGAGGTTCGACAACTAGTCATAGAAGAGTTGAAAGCCCAATCAGCAAAATATAGACAACTTAAAGCCCAAGCCGAAGAGGAGGATCGAAAAAGAGCACACAGAGCGGGAAAACCAGCAAACCTACAAGAAGTTGCTGGAATGTTGTTTGCTCGAAAAATGCCTTCTGATGCAACAAAACAACCGAAACCCGAAGAAAAAAAAGCAAAGAAAAAACCAAAACATAAACCTGCATATCCAGGTGCAGACACATATGTTGATAAAGACGGAGGTTGTCGTTTTTTAGAAGGAGGTGTATATGCAAGTGAAGAACTTTGTACGCCTCCAAGCAAACGGGAACCGGAAAAACAATGGATTGATTTGAGAGGTGTGCTCAATAGGTCAAATAATAAACCTCAAAGCCCAATTCTGGATTTGGCACCAGAAAGAACCGCTTCAACAAGGCTTAGCACTGGAAAAACGGTTTGGAGTGCTTGCACAGAATTGACACAACAAATCGGGGGGAAGGTAAAAGATTGCGTAGCCCAAAATTATGGAAAAGGAAAGGCAGGCGATACTGTTTCTTGGACACACTAAAAACATTGGTAAAATCCAAAAAAGGCATGCATGCGCTGATTGCTGACGAAAAAGCATGAAAATGCTGCAGAAGTTCTTTAAAAAATCGGCTTTGAAAACGCCTGTTCCATGCCAGGAAGTATATTCCCTTGGCTTCCTAAAAGCTTTCGCTTGATCTCTCTCTCCACAAATGCCCTATCTCTAGCATATTTCAGCCGTGAAAGCTGTTTGTATGCCTCTGCTGCCTCCATATCTTTTCCCGTTGTGTCATAAATAGTCTTCATTACAAAACCTCTGGAAGTGGTGTTGTTGATGTTCAGCTTTATAAATGCGTGATAGTTGGCAATATTGATGAGATCAGTGTCGGAAAACACTGGTGCAAATTCTTTCACCATCGTTTCAGCATCCTGCGCTCCAATCTTAAAACACATCATCGACCCCACATTTCCAAACACCGCATCTTTAATAGTGTGATCTTCGTGCGTCCCCTTCCCCCCTCCTTGCATCTTGGTGATCTGTGAAATATATTGATGGGCAACGATCAGCCCAAGCCGATATTTTCTAGCTTCGGAAAGAATCGACGCAAAGCTTTCTGTCACGAAGTTTTGGAACTCATCTACGTAGAGATAAAAATCTTTTCGATCTTTTTCTGGAATTTTTACTCGCCCCATTGCTGCCATCTGGATTTTTGACACGAAAATCATACCCAAAAGCTTCGCATTGAGGTCTCCAAGTTTTCCTTTGGAAAGGTTTACGAGGAGGATTTTTTGCTCATCCATCACCTTAGAAAAATCAAATCCACTACGCCCTTGCCCAATAATATTTCGGATCTGCGTATTGGTGACGAACGGAGTAAACTTTGCCGCCAGATAGGGAATAATTTCTTGTTTTTCCCGATCTCCAGATTTAGCATATTCTTGCTCCCAAAAGGCTTTCACCGAAGGCTTTGTCACTTTTTTAATTTTATTTTTTTGATACGCATCATCTGTAAAAATCCTCAGAATATCCAAAATAGTGGCAGGATCTTCATGATCCGACATCAGCGTGTGGCAGGCATTGGCAAAATAGTTTTGCAAACGAGGTCCAAAGATTTCTTCTCCGTAGAGCTTGATGAAAATCGCCATCGCTTCGTTCACCATAAACTCTTTTTCATCTTCTGTCTCCGCCTCCAAAATATTCACTCCCATAGGCCGCTCCATATCTCCAGGATCAAACACAATTACATCTTCTGCTCGATGCCGTGGAACAAACGGCAACACTGCTTCTACCAAATCTCCATGCGGATCAACCAAACAAAGCCCATTTCCAGACTCTAAATCTTGTTTAATCATTTGTTCTAAAATAGTGGACTTCCCCGTTCCTGATTTCCCAATAAGGTAAAAATGCCGCATCCGATCATTTGCCTTGATGCGCACATCTGTAATCTGCCCTCGATATTCATTGCGTCCCAAAAGAAGCCCTTCTTTGGGCATATCCACCGGAGGAGGAGTCATCTTAAACCCTTGCCAATTGATGTTAGATGAAGGGTTATATTGCACATTTGGAAAATGAAAAAGCGTTGAAAGCTCGTTTACCGAAAGAATTTGATCCCATTCTCCTACTTTTTTCCACCGCCAGCTCCATGCCCAAAACGGCACAGAAAATCGTCTTTTATGCCAATTCGTAATCAGCCAAGAAATGGAAAACGGAATTTTGAAATTGGAAAATCCATTGCTATGCGGGAGGTCATAAGGAGCAAGTGCATCTTCCACATCATCAACATATCCTTTTGCTTTTGCTTCGGAAGTGACAGAGCCAGCAATTAATCTAATAACCGTATTAAATCCAACTTTTTTTGCTTTTTCTTCAATGTTTTTGATGGTTTCCTGCGTGAGCACCGACACTTCTTTTTCTTTTTCTTCTTTCTTTTCATCTTTTTTCCCGTACACCAAAAGATGCAAAATCCAATAGGGAATCATCAGCGGGAACAAAAGAAGATTTCTGAGCCATGTCGATTTTTTATTTTTTTTAAGCTTTTGAGCATATTTTTCCAAATATTTTTGCCATGTTCCTTTTATAGGACGAATCATGATTTGAAAACACACCTCATCATCCGTGTCAATTTTCGACATGGCGGTGAGAATGCTATTCATCGGGTCAGAGTCCATTTGCTCCATGGTCCTAAAAGGCTTTGCATAGCTATCGGATAAAAAGATATGCTTCCCTGTCCATTTTTTTTTGGGGTCAAGAGGCCTTGGTGCATCAATCGGAAGAATTACAATATCTTTATAGATTGCCGAAATTTGCTTCATGGCGGAATCTAAAAAGCTTTCTGGGAATGCCATGATAAACTTGATAAATCCTTCTTGCACGCGGTATTCGCACACAAAAAAATCTTGTCCGATAATATTTTTGTTCCACCATTTGGAAGAGCCCAAAGAATTGAGACTCGTAAACACTTGGTTCATTGCGGTGGAAAGCTTGATAAAATCTTTTGATTGCCCATATTCCACCCCCACGTTTTCTTTATCTTCTTTCGAATCTTGCTTCGGCATTCGAAGTTCGATGTATTTGAGTTTTTTTGACCGTTTTCTATCTTGTTTTTTTCGCATATAATATGGAAATCCATGCCACAATGCCATCAGCACGAGGAGGCCAGAAAAAAAGCCTAAAATCATTATAAAAAAATCAGTCATCGCTATAAAAATATTTCCAAAAATGCCAAAAAAACATGCAAGTATACCTTAATAAATTCTATTTTTGACCAGATAATGAAGCATGCGCGCTCGCTAGCTGATTATTTTCTTGCGCATAGGTTAAATCTTTTCTGTTGCTTCTGCCACAATTGCTTGTAAATCCTTAAATGCTGTAAACTATTTACTCCTACCATTTTTTATTGTTATAAAATCTTCATCTCATTGTATCAAAAAGGCACCTCCTTTGCATAGTGTTCTTTCGGATGTTGAAGATTTTTTTAATTTTTATGCCCGATAGCTTTCAGCTGCCATCTCCGAAAAACTTTTTTTAATTCCTGGATTTTGGGCCGCTTGTCGCAAAAACACACCTTCTGGAATTTCTTTTTCACACACAAAGCTCGCTATTTTATTCAGGTCTCCGCCATGAAGACTCATCACTTTTTCATTTCCAAACATCAGATCTTTTGCTTCAAACGAAAAATCATCTTCCATTCGTGGCATCACTACTTCCAAAATATTTCCTTCATCGATACGATTTTTAATCGTCACATACACCCGTCCGTTTTCCCATTTTTCCACTATTCCACAAAATTCTTTTTTGGCAGTGCTCGTGTTGGCGGAATATTTAATATCATCTCCGATTCGAGGCTTTCCATTCAAAAATCCAGGGAAAAATCCTCTGTTCGCCGTAGCATGAATTTCTTCCCACAGGTTTTTGTCAAAAGGTTTCCCTGCTGCCAAATCATCAAGTGCGCGACGATAAGCTCGAGCAATAGTGGCGGCATAATAAGCAGTTTTATTTCGTCCTTCTACTTTGAGCGAACATACCCCAGCATTCCACACTTTATCCAATTCTTCAATCATGCACATATCTTTCGATGACATAATATGCGTTCCATGAAAATCTTCTTCCACGGGGATAATCTGTTCTTTTCTCTCTTCCTCTTCCCAAAATTTAAGCTCTTCAAAGTCACGGATTGATTTCGACTCTCCCAGTGCTTCATTCGTAATTTGCGATTCGTCATTCCTCTTACGCGAAATCGAAGTATCTTCATGTTCCGAAACATCCACCTCTCTTCCCTCTTCATCAAACACTCGATAATTCCATCGGCATGTGTGGTTGCATGCTCCTCGGTTGGCATCTCTCCCTCCTGTGAAATTGGAAAGAAGACACCGTCCAGAATAGGCCATGCACACAGCCCCATGCACAAAATATTCAAGTTCTAAGGTTGGCAAAGCTTCATGTACTTTTGCTACTTCTTTGATCGCCATTTCCCGAGCCAAAATTACTCGCTCCACTCCCAAATCCATCCAAAGTTTCATGGCTGGAATATTCACCGTGCTTTGCTGCACCGAAAGATGTTTTGGCACACTCGGAGCATGTTCATTTGCCAAAGCCAGCACCCCCAAGTCGGCAAAAATAATTCCATCGGGATTTGCGGTTTCTAAAAATTGAAGATGCTTGATAATGGAGGGAATCGCAAATTCATGGGGAAATCCATTCAGCGTGACGTATACTTTTTTTCCATGTTCGCGAGCGTATGCCAAAATATCGGTTATATCTTGCTCCGTTATTTTATTTTCTCGTGTTCTGAGCGAAAACATAGGAACACCACAATACACGGCATCTGCTCCATATCGAAAGGCGGTGAGTGCTTTTTGTTTGCTTCCTGCTGGCATCAAAAGCTCAGGCAATGGAAAAGTTGAGGACATAAGAGGATAAAGAATGAAGGATAAAGAATGAAATTTTAACTTTTCCCTATCTTCCCACTTCCAAAGTTGAAGAATTGACTGTTGGGGCAGGCGTTGGAACTTTGGTGATTTTGGGAGTTGGGGTTGCGCTGGAAGTGGCAGTAGCACTAGCCGTTTCTTTTAGTATTTCTGTTGCCCCCAAAACAGTAATGGATATTTTTTTGGTGGCAAGAAGTTTTCCTGTTTCGTCATAGGCTTCCACAGTGTATCCATATGTTCCTGGATCCATTTCTGCAGTATAATATTTCCATGTTGCATCTCCTTTTTTGAATTTTTGCAAGGCATATGGATTTTTGAGCTTGCTATTCGTCACAACAATTTTTGCTGCTGTCTTTGGAGCTGTTCCTGTAATAATAATGACATTCCCATCAATTGATCCATTTTTCCCTTGGTTTGGAGCGGTAATCACCAAATCTCCTCCTTTTTCGTCAAATACATTTTCTCCCGTAGTATCAAACTGCAACGCCAAAAGAGCAGGAGCAGAGCGTGCTCCTGAAGCATCTACTGCATACACTTTATAGGTATTTAGTCCAGAAGCCATGGTGTCATAGGTTGGGCTGGCGATATATGACCATTTTTTAAGAACTGTACTTGCATCACTCGCCTCTAGTGCTACTTCTTGTTCGCTCGTTTGAGTCCCATTGGAAAACGAAACGATCACCTTCTGAGCTTTTGCATCCACCGTTCCCTCCACTTTTTGCAGAGGATCTGTTACATCAATAGCACTTCCTGTAAAAGTAAAGTTTGAAATATTTGGCGCGGGGAGATCTCCTGCAGTCGCAACGGTTGTTTCGGCTGGTGTTGCTTTTCCAGAAAGCATTTGGGCATACAAAGGAAGAAATTTCGCACTGTCTTCTGTTGCTATCACCGTAAAAGTTGAAATCTGCAAGCTTTGTCCTACCCCAATCAGTTTTTGATTGGAAATTTTCCCGCTACTGTTTTGTTCCACCACTTCAATTCCTTCTCCCAACACCACATGCACCATTCCTTCTTGTAGCAAAAAAGATCCAGCGGTTGCCTTAATATAATGATTACTATCGATCCATACAATAAATGGTTTATTTTTATCTACTTTCCCCTTTGCTTCAAACCCAACTGGTCCAGATGTAATAAGTATTTCGCCAAAAAAATTTCCATCATCGGTTTGTTTGGTTGATTTGATTAAAATTTCTCCACCCGATCCAATCAATACTTGAGATCCATTTTTCAAAGTAAGCACAGATGCAGGTCCCGACAGAACTCGAATTTTGTCTCCTTCGGTAATGCTTTCTCCATCTGAGAGAATCGACCACACATCTATTCCGCTAATCTGACTTTCCACCACACTTCCTTCGGATTTTTGGAATGATGAAGTGACCGCAGTTCCTTCATCAGAAAAAGCAGCACGAAGAGCAAAAAATAATAATACCAACACTGTCAGCCCTCCCAACACTATCATAATTGGGAAATATTTTCGATATTCAGAAACCTGAAATGAAGAAGATCCTTTCTTTCGATATGGGGAAAAATCCATACGCAAGGGGTTTAAATAACACATCTTGCAGTGTACCGCGTTCACCCAAAAAATAAAAATTATTTTTGAAAGCAAAAATCTATGATACTCTTGAAATAATGAATAATGAAAAAGCAATTCTTCATTCTTATAGTTCTTAATTTTTTTTATGCAAATCGGTATTGTAGGGCTTCCAAATGTTGGGAAATCAACACTTTTTAATGCGATCACTAAATCGGCTGCAGCAGCAGCTGAAAATTTTCCATTTTGTACGATTGATCCAAATGTAGGAATGGTGGAAGTGCCAGACGATCGGCTTCATCAGCTTTCGGAAATCGTGAAGCCTGAAAGAATTGTTCACTCTTCCTTTGAGTTTGTGGATATTGCAGGGCTTGTGAAAGGAGCAAGTGAAGGAGAAGGGCTTGGAAACAAGTTCCTTTCGCATATCAGAGAATGCGATGCTATCGCCATGGTGACTCGGTTTTTTGAAAATGATAAAATCCATCACGTGAATGGGAAAATTGATCCCAAAGACGATCGAGAAGTGATTGAAATGGAGCTTATTTTTGCCGATCTTCAAACCTTGGAAAAATCGATGGAAAAATTGGGGAAGGATGTGCGATCGGGGAAGGCAGAGGCAGTGGTGAAAATGGCAGTGTGCGAAGTACTGAAAAAAATGATGGAAGAAGGAACTCCTGCTCGGAAGTTTATTGCTAAAACAGAAGAAGAGAAAGAAGCTATTCGATCACTCCATTTGCTCACTGCCAAACCACAGCTATATGTGGTAAACCTTTCAGAAGAAGAATTTGTGCAGTTTGACGAAGCGAGTGCCAGAAGCCTATTGGGAGTTGGAGAAGATGAAATTATCGTTCCTATTTGCGCCAAAACAGAATGCGATCTCATCGATTTTTCACCCGAAGAAGCCGCTGAGGTAATGCAAGAATTAGGAATGAAAGAAAGCGGACTTTCTTTGCTTATTCGTCGAGCATTCACGCTTTTGGGGCTAGAAAGTTATTTCACCGCAGGAGTGCAAGAAGTGAGAGCTTGGACGATTCATAAAGGATCAACAGCAGCAGAAGCTGCAGGCACAATTCACACCGACTTTACAAAGAAATTTATCAAAGGAGAAGTGTGTAGTGTAACCGATTTTGTAAAATTTGGAGGATGGGCTGGCGTTCGAGATAATGGCGCTTTGCAACTCGTGGGGAAAGATGCCATTATTAAAGACGGAGATGTGTGCGTGTGGAAAATTGGAGCGTAATTTTTTTATTTTTAATTATCTTTCTATGTCCTATTCCCTCTCTGATGCCATTAGAGCCGTGGAAGATTTTCATAATGCTTTTGGAATTTCTAATGCCGAAACACCTACAAATGTAGACCTAAAAACGGCATTACTTCGGTATAAACTGATGCGAGAAGAAAATGAAGAATATCTCAAGGCTGCCGAAGAAGGAGATTTGGTAGAAGTGGCAGATGCACTTGGGGATATTCTCTACATTCTTTGTGGGACAATTCTTAAACATGGATTACAAGATAAAATAGCAGCAGTATTTCAAGAAATCCAACGCAGTAATATGTCCAAGCTTGGAGTAGACGGAAAACCGATCTATCGTGCCGATGGGAAAGTGTTGAAAGGAGAAAACTACACGCCTCCAAATCTAAAACCTCTTATCGATTAGTTCATGAGCATGCAAACTCCCAACAAATGGGTTCGACTGTTTCGATATATCATCACAGGAGGATTCACCACTGCCATTGATTTTTTGGTGCTTTACATGTGTGTGGAGCTTTTTCACACTTCCGTACTGTGGGGGACGGGAATCGCTTTTGGAGTAGCGCTTCTTTTTAGTTTTGTGGTTAATAAAACCTGGACGTTTTGTAATTATTCCAATCGCTTTGAAGATTCTGTTGATGTCTTGTTGTTTCTCAAGTTCCTTTTTGTTTCGATTATCGGATTGGGGCTTTCGCTTTTGTGTATGAAAATACTTACTATTCACATAGGAATTGATTATAAAATCGCTAAATTACTCACTTCTGCCATTGTACTCGTGTGGAATTTCTCTGCTAATTCTTTGTGGACGTTTACGCAGAAAAAAAATGAAGATATTCTGAAACCGATTCTTCCAGAAACAGGGATTTTTCCGTATGAAATTTCGATTGTGATTCCTGCCTATAATGAAGAAAAACGCCTTCCTGATACTATCATTTCAGCATTGTCATTTTTTTCTAACCTACAAATTTCTTTTGAAATTGTGGTAGTAGATGATGGAAGTCAAGATAAAACAGCCACCAAAGCGAGAAGTCTTCTTTCGGATCCGCATCAGGTTATTTCACTTGCGCAAAATGAAGGTAAAGGGAAGGCAATTCAAGCAGGAGTCTTGGCGGCTCGTGGTCGGTATATTTTATTTTGTGATGCGGATGAGGCAACGCCGTTTTCGGAATATAAGCATTTGCGCGAAGCGATGCTGTTTTCTCACATCGCAATTGGTTCACGCTATAAAAACCGTAGTACGGTGCGAAAAAAACAACCACTCTATCGAACGATCATCTCTCGAATTGTCAATTTTTTCACACAAATTTTTCTCATCGAAGGAATTACCGACACACAGTGTGGATTTAAAATGTTTCGTTCGGATGTGGGAAAGCAGTTGTTTGCATTGCAAAAAATTCATCGCTTTGCATTTGATGTTGAATTTTTGCTCCTCGCTCGACAATTTGGCTATCACATCGCCGAAATTCCTGTGATTTGGCACGATAAAGAAGGAAGCTCTGTTTCAGGCATTCGCGATGGAGTTCGGGTGGTGAAAGATTTTATGCGGATTAAGTTTTATATGATGTTTGGATTTTATGAATAGCAGAGACACAAAATCTTGTGTCTAGCTACGAAATACTCTCAACAAACGCTTCGAGCAATGGCAAAGTTTTTTGGAAAATATCTTCTGAAAGCTCTCGCTGTTCTTCTGCTGAAAAATGCCCCAAAACAAAATCAGCCGTTGAGGAAAATTTTTCTTTTGCAGCTGTTTTTACACCTATTTTGATACGCGCAATAGCATCGGTTCCGAGCACCCTGATACAATCTTTTACTCCGTTGTGTCCACCCGATGATCCGATTTTACGAAATCGCACCATTCCAAAATCCAGATCCACATCATCATAGATCAGCAAAATATTTTCTGTTGGAATTTTATAAAATTGAGAAACCGCTAGCAGCGCTTTTCCAGAAAGATTCATGTAGGTAGTTGGCTTGATCCACACGCTGGAAACGCCAAAACAATTTCCCTTGCGAAGACTGCAAAAAAATTTTGGTTCGAACTTGCTTTCTTCCATCTCAAAATGCTTTGCTAAAAATGCTTCGCATAGCCACCCTGCATTGTGCCTAGTGGTCTCATATTCTTTTCCAATGTTTCCCAAAAAACAAAAAAGAAGCATGTGTACAAATGATGGATTTACTGCCCCAAAATGATAGCAGTGATATATGAAAAAAATTGTTGACAATGAAAAAAATCAAAGTAAAATATGCCTGATTTTTTTTGAACGTATGTCAGAATATGAAAAACATAATAGGGGTCCAGATAATTCAAAAAATACAGGTGGAACACTTCTGAAAGAGGAAGGTATGTGGGTATCTCCAGGATATCAAGCAAGAAGAACAGCTCAATATTCCACGCCTCAAAAAAATGGATGCTTAGGATTATTCATGAGGATTTCAACAATAGGGTCGAGTATTAGCTCTCTATTAGGGTATTTGGGAAATAAAGGAATCGAATTGGCTGGAAATCACCCCAAAATATCACAAATCATCAAAGATATTGGGAGTCAATTGCGCAACATGGTGTAGTAATAAAAAAAATCATCTCAATCCCGAGATGATTTTTTTAAATGAAGACTTCACTTCTATCCGGAAAACCGCACAGAAACCACATCCCAATTCACAATTTTCCAAAAATTTTCCACCCATTCTACACGCCTATTTTGATATTTCAAATAATAGGCATGTTCCCATACATCACATACCAAAAGTGGCTTGAGTTGTGCCTGATTGAGATCTTGATGCTTTTCAATTTGAGTAACCACGAGAGTATTATCACTTTCTCGCAGAGAAAGCATCGCCCATCCAGATGCTTCTGTTTGCACTGCTGCTGCAGAAAATTCTTTTTTGAAGGTCTCCACTGATCCAAAATCAGCAATAATTTTTGACTCAAGGGCATCGCTCATCGTTCCTGTTTTATTTTCAGGTGCAAGGTTTTCCCAAAATAATGAATGCAATTGATGTCCTGCAACATTAAAAGCAAGTGCTTTTGCAACAGCTTTAAAATTGGAAAAATCTCCAGAAATTCGCATTTCTTCTAATTTCTTTTGTGCAGCATTGGCACCATCTACATAGGCTTGGTGATGTTTAGTATGGTGCAATGTTACGGTTTGTGCGTCATACACAGGTTCTAATGCATCATACGCATAAGAAAGCGGAGAAAGAGTATACATCATAATAAAAAATTATAAAAAATAGGTAATATCAATGCGCTTCACCGACGCAGGTTTCACCGAACTAGGGAAAGGGATTCTAGGAATTTGATTCAGGAAAACGTCATAGACTTTTTTTTGAGCCTGATCAAACACATGACAATGATGATTGATTTCTGCATCAAATCGGCTCACGCCTTCTCCAAAATCCAACACCTGAATCATGTGTTTATCGGCAAAAAGAGAAAGATTTTTGTATACCGTGGCAAAGGAAAGAGTAGGGAAAGTTTTTTGCACCTGCATATATATTTCTTGTGCCGTAGGGTGATCATTTCGGCTGGCGAGTGCATCATAAATTTTTTCTTTTTGAGGAGTTATCCTAAGCCCATGTTCTTTGCATTTTTGCACAAAAAATTTTTTTCGATCAGCTAATGTTTGTTCCGAAATCAAGCACTGCATTTATGCATTTTTAGAAACATATTCAAAGATACTATTTGCTGCCACCGCCCCTTCTCCCACAGCCGTAGCAATTTGATGAAAATGATTGGAAAGCGATGTAACATCTCCTGCCGCAAAAAGCCCTGAAATTTGTGGAATCGACTGATCCGCATTCACCACCACATATCCTGCTTTGTCTTTTTCCACTCCAAAAGCGTCCAAAAGCGCAGTGTTTGGAAGTGATCCAATTTCGATAAAAGCTCCATCAGTAGGAATTTCTCGGCCATCTTGAGTGATAATTTTCTCCAGTTTCGCCGATCCGGCGAATGATCCAACAGATGTATTATAGAAAATTTCAATATTCTCCCTTGCATTCATTTGATCTTGCCACAGCGGTTCGGCAATCATTTTATCCCCTCGAACAAATACATTCACTTTGGGACACAAATCTGCCATGTAGAGCGCAGAAGTAGCAGCCGAATCCCCTCCTCCCACAATGGTGACGGTTTTTCCTCGGAAGAAAAACCCATCACATGTAGCGCAATAGGTTACTCCTTTCCCATAAAATTCATCTTCTCCTATGGCATTCAGCTTTCGCTGTTTGGTTCCTGTGGCGATGAGAACGGTTTTTGTTTGCAGTGTTTCTCCTGCAAAAGAAAGGCTAACCGAAAAGGTTTTATCTGCATTTTGTGTAATGGAATCCACTTCATCCATCATAGTTTCTGTTCCAAATTTGATAGCATGATCTTTCATTTTTGCCATCAGCTCAGGACCTTTGATGCTTTCAAACCCTGGATAATTTTCCACATCGTGCGCCACTCCAGCTTGCCCTCCTTCTTGCATTCCCACCACCAACACCTTCAATTTATACCGAACGGCATAGAGCGCAGCAGTATATCCTGCGGGCCCTGCTCCAATAATGATTGCATCGTACATAAAAATTATTTTAGATTTTACTATAGAGAATTATTTTCCATTGCGATAAAAAAGTAAAGATTATTTGTGGAGAATATCGAAAAAATATTTTAAGAACAAAAAATAAAAGATTTTTTTTGAAAAAAATCACAAAACGACCTAGCAGATCTGCATAAACCTGCTAAGTCTCAAATTCTTTCATAGTCGCCAAACCTCTTCATATTGTGAAAGCCATTTCGAAATCATTGGCTGGCTTACCCTTATAATTTTTCCAGCTCTCGATTGCGATATCTCTTTCTCAATGCACTCTTCTTGTATCTTCTTTTTTGGCATAAGGTGCTTTACAGAATATTCGTTATACATTTTACTTTCATAAATTTCTCCAGTATCTTATCATTAAAATGTAAACCCTTTTTGCTATAATGCTACTATTGCTATGAAACCGGTTATTATTTATTCAGGAGCCCACTGTCCATATTGCGAACGAGCGAAAACACTGCTCAAAGCAAAAAACATTCCGTTCACCGATTATAACTCTCGTGGGGATAAAATGAGTGAATTTATGCGCCTTGCAGAAGAACACAATCACTACACTATTCCGATGATTTTTATCGACGGAGTATTTGTGGGAGGGTGCGACCAACTGATGGCATTGGAAAAATCTGGAAAACTTAATGAACTCCTCGGGAACAATTCAGCATAAAAATGGTGCAAAAATTCTTCCTCAATAATTTCTTCAGTATTCATTCTTCATCTTTAATTGTTGGGCTTTCTGGTGGACCAGACTCTGTGTTTTTGGTGCATTTTTTGCAAGAAAAATTTCCAAAAACAAAGCTGATTTTAGCCCATTTCAATCACCAACTCAGAGAAAAAGAATCGAATGAAGATGCAGCATTTTGTGAACAATTTGCCAAATCTCAAAATTTTTTATTCGAAAAAGAAGATTGGGGAAATCCAAGCCCATCGGAAGAGAAAGCCAGAAATGCACGATATGAATTTTTGGAAAGAGTACGAGCAAAGCACAATGCACAGTGGATTACCATCGCACATCATCAAGATGATGCAGTGGAAACTATAATATTACAATTTTTTCGCAGCGGGGGGCTTGATGCCATGAAAGGACTTTCAGAATTCGACAAAAGCAGATCCATTTGGCGACCACTTCTGAATTATAAAAAATCAGATATTTTGGAATTTTTGGAACAAAGAAATATTGCATACCGAAATGATAGCTCTAATGCCGATCCGCAGAAATACACCAGAAACTTTTTGAGGCTCAATATCATTCCTCTTCTGGAGGAAAAATTCCCAGCCTTTGGAAAACGAATGGTGCGAGAAGGAAAGCGTATTCAAGAAGTTTTGGAATTTTTGGAGAAAGAAGCTTGTCAATTTTTGGAAACATTTCCAGAAAAACAAGGAATTCCTGTGGCAACGTTTCTTTCACTACCTTCACAAATCCAGAGAATAATAGTTAAAAAAATCACCAATGACCCCTTTGGGGAACTTTCCTACTTTGATGGGTTGATATGTTTTTTGCAGAGGAGTTCTTCTGGAAAACGCTTTACATCAAAGCATTATGAGTTTTTGGTATATGGAGAAAAACTATTTGCAAAAGCCAAAGACTTGCCAACAAAATAGCGAGTATGGTATCTTCACAAATGCAGCCAAGAAACAAGCATTCTTGAGATGCCGAGTCTTCCTATTTTTATTTCTTTTTATTGTGGGAAGTACGAGCTTTGTTTTTTAATTTCATTCCATGAGAGTTGCTCTTTGGAGAGCTGGCGTTGTTGCCACTTTCCTGATCACGTCTCCTGTGTTTGCCAACACTGATATCCCTTGCGAAGTAAGTGCCTATTACACCCCTGCATTAGGGCAGGAGGATTTTGAAAGTGCCATAGCCATGAACGGGCGAGGGACTCATGGTGCAGATGGAACAGCCGTATATGAAGGCATGCTTTCTGCTTCAAAAACCTATGATTTTGGAACAAAAATTTTCATTCCAGGACTTGGGGTGGGAGCTGTGCACGACAGAGGGGGTGCGGTGACGGGAAATAAGATTGATGTGTGGATGGGGTACGGAGCAGAAGGGAAAAAAAGAGCTTTACAATGGGGGCGAAAGACACTCACATGTGTGATAGCAGAAAACAAGGATATTGCAGAAACAATAACATTTGACACGTCATCAAAAAAATTTACAAAAAACCTAGAAATAGGAGATAAAGGCTCCTTCGTTGAAGAAATGCAGCTTTTTTTAGCCGAACAAGGGGTTTTTCATGAGACGAATTTTGGATATTTTGGACCAAAAACAGAAAAAGCCGTTTTTGATTTCCAAAAAGAACATGGAATTGTGAAAAGCATGGATGATGAAGGGGCTGGTATGTGGGGACCAAAAACAAGAGCTGCAGCAAATAAAGCAGTGAAAAAGTAAAAAATTCTACTTAATTTTCTAGTATTATTCATTCTCTCTGGCGTTCTCTCTTTTGGCTCGCCCTCACCCTTCTGGCTGGATTTTTTCTCTGGCAGATTTTTGAGAAACTGCCAAAAGGATACCCACAGCTTTTTTTCTTGCAAACAACAGATGGAGATGCCATGTATTTCAAAACTCCTCACGGAAAAGAAATTATCGTTGATGGTGGAATTGATGGTTCAGTGCTGAGCGCACTAGCTCGCCATCGCCTCTTTTGGGATAAAACTATTGACCTACTTATTATCACCCATCCCGACGCCGATCACTATTATGGCGGATTGGAAGTGCTTAAGAGGTTTTCGGTACGAAACATTATGCTCACAGGAGTGCTGAAAGACGACCCGAAATATGCAGAACTTTTTGCAATTGCAAAACAAAAAGGAAGCAATGTGATTATTGCCGATAGCACGCAAGATATGAAGATAGACGGTATCACGTTTGACGTACTTTTCCCCTTTGAATCGATTTACGGTTCCAAAGAGTTTTCCAATAACAACGCGGCTCTTCTTATTAAAATGCATTATAAAAATCATTCTCTCCTTCTTACAGGTGATATAGAATCTGAAAGCGAAAAACTTCTTTTAGAAAAAGGAGTTGATCTTTCTGCTGAAATTTTGAAAGTCGCACACCATGGTTCCAAAAGCTCTTCAACACAAAGTTTTTTGGAAGCAGTGCGCCCAAGCCTTGCCATCATCACCGCAGGAAGCAAAAATCGATTTGAGCACCCACACCAAGAAACACTAGATCGACTGAAACAAAACCACATTCCATTTCGCAGCACAAAAACAGAAGGTGATATAAAAATAGAGTGGAAATAGAAAAAGAGCAACTCGCCTTGTATTTCAAATATTAAGAAAGCTCTACAAAACACGCTAATTTTTTCATAAAAAGAGAGGATTCGTAAATATTCTCTCTTTTTTGTAGAGATTGAGATGTTTTTTATCTCTGTTTTGTTCACCTATTTTTTCTCCAAAAAAAATTGACAATAAAATAAATATATATAATGCAACCAAATCCAAAACAGGAAATTATTTTTTTACTATTTTTTTATGAAACTTGGAAGATTAAGGGAAGGAGTAGCACCAGCAGTAAGGGGAGAAGTAGCAAATTTTAGGGGAAAAATCGCAGCAGCAGGATTAAGTCTTG
>CAZHIF010000007.1:0-21604 GCA_964532505.1 uncultured Candidatus Peribacteria bacterium | reverse complement strand
AGGGGAGAAGTAGCAAATTTTAGGGGAAAAATCGCAGCAGCAGGATTAAGTCTTGCGTTGGCTGGAGGATCTTTTCTGCCTCAGGAAGCAGAAGCTGGTGATGCAAAATGTGGAGCTATAACAATAATTCTTACTGAAGATGGACAACCTGGGGTTTTCTTAAAAGATCCTAGAATTATCGTAAAAGATGAAAACGGTGCTGTTGTCTACAGTGAAGGCAAACATTCAACTGTATTAAAAGACTTGCTCCCTGGAACATACACTGTGGAAGCGAGTGCAGAAAATGACGGAAAATTCGTCTCAGGACAACGACCTGTTATGTGTTCTCCAAGTGTGGAATTTAAGGTGCCAATGGCTATGGATAAACCAGAAAAAAAATAGATTCCGGCTATAATGCTCAATTTTTTATCGTCTTGAGTCACTGCTGGGCGGTTAAAAATCGAGTTTTAAAGCGGATTGCTTGTAAGATGGCAGATGGTTTTTAAAAATAGCTTGTGAAAATAAGCTTTCCAAAGGGATTTTATCAAAATGGTTATCATACATTTAAAGAGTAGGAAATTTGTAAAATCCTACTCTCTTTTTTTACCTTTAAACACATTTTAGTTTACTCTATCTTGCTATTCTAAGTCACAAACCATGATTCATCTTTCTCTTACTCTTTTATTCAACAAAAAACTCGCATTATCCATCTTTTAGTTTGTAATTCCCCCAAATTAACAAAGAAGAGTGCGCCTCTTTGCTATTTTTTTACCCCAAATCAAATTCTTTCATCTTTTCCAAAAACTCCACCATTGCGGTTTTTGCTAAGTCTTTTTGGTCGATTGGCGCTTGGAAATAGATGAGAATATTTTTATTCCCTTCTATAATTTTGGATTTTTCGCATTGCGCTGCATCAAACCGACAGCCAATTTCGTTTTCACTGATAAAAAACGCATACTCCCCTTTTTGCAAAGGAACATTTTCTGCAGAAAGATACTCTTTCCCTTTCATGGCTTCAAACTTTTCTAAACCAGAAATAAAATCAATTTTAATATTTTCTGCCAAAAAAGCGCAATCGTGTGCACCCGCAGAAATTCCATGCTTGAGTGAAATAATGTTGTATAAATCCACAATATTGGAAAAATTTGGCAGTTTCCCATTTTTTTTCACCAAACTTCCCAAAACATCTGGCGCGTTTTTGAAAATTTCACGCGAAAAGCCAAATTCTTCAATTATTCTGTATTGCGCGTCCACGCGTGCTTTCCAGTCTTCATTTTCTTTCCCACCATTTTGAAGCCATTCTTCTGCCACTTTTTTGCAGAATTTTTGCAGTCCTTTGGGCGTTTTTTTCACTGCCACGTTCGGCAAAAAAACATATTCCACATGGGTTTTGGTTTCTGGGTTGATGGTGAAATTGATGGTTGGCATTGGAGGTGCTTCAGCAGAAACAGGCGTGGATTCCTTTGGTAAGTCCAATTTTTCGAGACGAGGAAACAACATCACGGGCGAAAAATTCTTTACCCCTAAATCGCTAAAAGTCTCCAAAATTTTCTCTCCCGTTTCTGGCAAAAACACCTGAATATTTTCTCCAATCCACAAAACGCACGCCACCATTTCTGCCAAAAATGCTTTTATTTCTTCCGATTCCAAATGTTCCCACGGTTTTTTTTCGGTGATTTGCCCATCACAAAATTCCACGACCTTAAAAATTTCTGCCACCGCTTCGTGGAGCAAAAACTTTTCCATTTTTTCTGCTAGATTTTTAGAATATTGGTTTAATAATTTGTAATTTGTAATTTGTAATTTGTAATTTGCCTTTTTCACCAAATTCGCCACGCGTGAAATCAAATTCCCAAGTCCATTTGCCAAATGCGCCTGATAAATTTCTTCAAACCGTTTTCGCGAAAAATCTGCATCGTTCCCAAGTGGTACTTCTCGAATCAAAAAATATCGCAGAGCATCGGTTCCATATTTTTCCACCTCACTAAACGGATCCACCACATTCCCCAAACTTTTTGACATTTTGTGCCCTTCTGAAGTCAAAAATCCGTGCACTACAATTTTGTTCGGAATTTTGAGGCCAGCTGAAAGCAGCATTCCAATCCAAATTCCCGCGTGAAATCGTATAATATCTTTTCCCACCACATGCACTGTCTCCCCTTCGTTCCAAAATTTTTGAAAATTTTCGCCTTCGTTTTCAAAATCTAATGCCGAAATATAATTGGTCAATGCATCGCACCATACATACATATTTTGAGAATCGTCGTTTGGCACAGGAATTCCCCATGGCAATTTTTTTGATGGACGCGAAAAACTCACATCAAAAAATCCTGATTTTGCCACCTGCAAAATTTCATTGGCACGGAAATGTGGAATAATTTCCAATTCTTTTAACTCAATTAACTCCGCAATTTTTTGAGAATATTTTGAAAGTGTGAAAAAATAATTTTCTTCCGAAATTTCTTCAGGAGCACGCAAATGATGAGGACAATTTCCATTTTCATCTAAATCTTTTTCCGTCAAAAACGCTTCACAGCCATAACAATATTTTGCCGTGTATTTTCGTTTTTCAATATCACCTTTTTCTGCCATTTTTTTCCATAATTTTTGCACGCCTCCCCAGTGTGTTTTTTTATCGGAAGTCCGAATGAAAAAATCATTGGAAAGATTCAAGGTTTTTCCCAATCGTTGAAATTCTGCCGCATTTTTATCGCAGATTTCTTGTGGAGTTGTTCCCAAAGAATCCGCTGTTTTTTGGATTTTTTCTCCGTGCTCGTCCGTCCCTGTTACGAAAAAAGTTTCGCGGCCGTTTTTTCTCGCCCAACGCGCCAAAACATCGGCTTCAATACTTTCCATCGCAAAGCCAACGTGCGGCGCACCATTCACATAAGCAATGGATGTAGAGACAAAAAAAGGAAGTTGAGGCATAAAGCAAATAACAAAAGACATGTTTTATTATACGCTTAGTACCTATAAAAAATCAAACTTGACGAAAAATCTATTTTTTTGAGACAATGCCTTGGCAATTTTTTTGCCACTTTAGCTCAGTTGGTAGAGCAACGGATTTGTAACCCGTAGGTCGTCAGTTCGACTCTGACAAGTGGCTCCATCTGGAATACTACAAAAAAGAGAGAACTTTGTTCTCTCTTTTTTGTAGAGCATTTACCACAAATAATGTTTTTGTTTTTATAAAATGAATGAACTCTACCTTTTTCCATTACCTCTTTTTCTTCCCTCGCTTCTTTGTCCATCACTTCTTTTTCTCGCAAAAAACTGATTTTTCCGTCCTCGGTCTCGCTGATCATCAGAACGATGTCTTGGTCGAGAGGAAGAAGATCCTCTTCGTTCTTCTGGGAATGAATCAGATAAAGTAGTATATGATTCAGGCGAAAAGGCTTCTCCATATTCCACCAACAACAACGCTGCGATTACCTCTTCTGCCGATCCAAGCTTGAGCAAATGATGCGCAAGAATGGAAACAGAGCTATTTGATTGATGCTGCAGTTGAGCATGAACCGATTGCAGCAAGTGCAGTTGTTTTTTTTCTATAATTTCTTCAGCTTTAGGAAGGCGCACCCGTTCCATGGTAATTCCTAGTTTGTGTTCAAAAAATCTGATTCGATGAAGATCCGAAGGAGTTGCAAAGGTTATGGATGTTCCCTGTTTTCCGGCTCTTCCCGTTCGCCCAATTCGATGGGTATAGATTTCATAATTTTCAGGCAATGAATAGTTCACCACAAAGGAAAGGCTCTCCACATCAATTCCTCTGGCTGCCACGTCGGTTGCCACCAAAATCCTTGTTTTTCCTTGCTTAAACCGAGATAACACTTTTTCTCGCTGTGATTGGTCGATATCTCCATGAATTGCCTCGGCATGAAAATGATGTGCCATCAGCTGACTTGCAACCAAGTCAGTCTCAATCTTCGTTCGGCAAAACACAATTGCATAAAAATCATCCGCCATTTCCATCACTCGGCACAACGCTTCAAATTTTTGTGAAGCCGGAATGCAATATAATTTTTGCGCAATATTATCGTTTGTCATCGCCTTTGCAGCAATTTTGATATGCTCATATTCGGGCATGTAGGTCTTCACCATTTCCATAATGGATGTGGGAATGGTGGCAGAAAATAGGAGTACTTGTTTTTTGGCAGGAGTCAATTTCCAAATATCTTCGATTTCTTCTCGAAATCCAAAATTCAACATTTCATCGGCTTCGTCCAGAATAAAATATTTCAGAAAATCAAGCTGTAGACTTTGTTTTTTGAGGTGGTGAAACACTCGACCAGGAGTTCCCACAACAATTTGCGGAAGGCTTTTCAGTTCATAGAGTTCTTTTTTCATATCATTCCCTCCATATAAAAGTCCTATTTTGGGCGCACTAGGAAGCTCAAACGAGGCAATTTCTTTCGCCACTTGCATGGCCAACTCTCGAGTGGGCGTCAAAATGAGTGCTTGACAATTTCGCTGAGAAGGAGAGATAAGCTGCAAAAGAGGAAGTCCAAATGCGGCGGTTTTCCCCGTTCCTGTTTGGGCTTGTCCTAAAATATTTCCTTTATTCTGCAAAAAAAGAGGAATTACTTTTTCTTGAATGGGAGATGGCTGCTTGTATCCTTTTTTTGATATTGCATCAAGAAGAGAGGAAGAAAGGCCAAGAGAAGAGAATGACATAAAAAAATGAAGAATGAATACAAAGAAAAGAAGAGCTACCAAATCATCGAGCAGCTCTTCTATCTTGCTCTTTTTTTACCTAAAAAGAAAGGCTTTCTTATTTTTTCAAGGTATCCATCGCTTTTTCCAGATCAGCCAATGGACGCGCCCCTTCCAAAAGTACAATTTCTCCTGTTTTCACATTCTTCAAAATACTGTTTGGAGTTCCTTCCACTCCAAGATCCATTCCATCTTTTATTGCTTTTTCCAAAGATGCTTTCATTTCTCCAGAAGTATAACATGTTTTTATGCTGTCAGCCCCTGCAATATTATACTGAGCAAGTGCTGTTTCATAGTTTTCCACGGTAATAGCGTTCGAGAATGCAGCATCTGCAAATTTCCAAAATGCATCATTCCCTGAAACTTTTGCCACACATTCTGCAATTTCGTGCAACGGAGTTCCCTTAAAAGGCAATGGTCGAAACACTAATTGAACATTTGGATTTTTCTTCACAAATTCTTCTCCGATTGGGTGAAATTTTTGACAATATGGACAGTTGAAATCTGTATATTCATAAAGAATAAATTCAGGAGATGAGGATCCTTTTGTGTGATCTGTGGGAAGTGTAGCGGGAACGTTTTTCATCTTTGCCTGTTTTTCAGCACTTTTATTTTTTTGCTGCTCTTCCTGAAAGGCATTTGCCGCAGTGATGACCTTTTCTCCAAAAGCAATTTTATTTTTTTCTAAATAGGCATCCAGTGCTTTTGCAAACGCTTCATCTGAAATAGATGCGGTACTTTCTTGAATATCCCCTGGAGCTTTCACTTCTTCTCTCTCGGAAATAGTGTTGCAACCCACCAGCGTTCCCGCAACAATCAGCGCTGATGTCGCAAGTAGTATTTTTTTTGAAATCATAATATAAAAAGTTAAAGAATATGCTTTCAGGTGAGTCTATCATTTTATATTTTTTAAGTCATCCTTTTTTTTGAAAAAACCAAAGACAAGAATCATTATTTCATTGTAAAGTAGTATTCGCAAAATCATTGATTATTTGTATTATTCTATGCTGCGATTTTTTTCATGGTTTTTCTCATTTTTTCTTTATGTGATGCTTTTTTCGGCATGTGAATGGGAAAGAGATACAAAAGATATTCCTTTGGTGGTTGGACTAGAAGGAACGCTGGTGGAGCATAATGCAGGACTTTTCACTGGGGAATATAGTATTGAACTCTCTTCTGGGAAAGAAGTTTTAGTGTTAGCAGGAGAAGGAATGGGCTTTGATAAAGAAGTGGGCGCAAAAGTGATTGCATTGGGAACTCTGCCAACAAAAAAACAAACGGCTCAAGAGATAAATGCGGTGACCATTATAGATCTAAAGCCCCTTTCGTATGATTGGAATGAAATTTCTTCAAAATCTATTCTGGGGAAAATAAAAGTTCCACTGTTTGTAAAAACAGAAGAAACCACCGAAGGGCTTTTACTTCAGCAATCTTCTGGGAAATTGGCAATGTTCTCTCGTCCGCTTTTGCCCATACCACCTGCAACTGATGCAGTGGAAATTCAAATGGGGAAAACAAAAGCACTAAGGTCAATTGAAAACAATTCCCTTCTTATAAGCATTCCAGAAAAAAACCTAAAAGTGGAAGTGTTTAATAAAACAGGAGATACGTCTCTCATCTATTCCATTTTGGAAACCTACGAAGAAATGCCACAAATTGCTTTTTCTTCTGCTTCTGCCACACCCACTGCCTCCACTTCAGAAGCCAAAAAATCAAATACTCAGTGGGGCCAATATTTTTTCACAGAGATAATGAAAAATCCAGAAATCATCACAAAAGAAGAAAATACGTACCTCAGTAGAGTAAATATAAATGCGAATTTTATTGATGTGGAATATAAGAATGCAGAAGGAAAATATTTCCGCAGAATCCTCCAGCTTTCCAATATGGAATCATTGGCGCTCTTCACACTTCAGGAGAATGAACATCCCACATGGAAACATTTGGAGGGAACGGCTCCAAATTCATCAAATCTTTTTTCACTTGCAACACTTTCCCTTTCTGATCCGCTTATAATTCCTGCCGATTGGCAATGGCTCGTGGTAGATTCTCTCGGATTTCAAGTTGCCTTTCCTAAAAAAATGTATTATGTTGAAACCGATGCAGGTGTGCGATTGCAATATTATTTCGGACCTGTTTTGGAAGGAGATGCGCAAAGCAATTCTTTCATTCAAATAACAAAAGTTCCAGCATCACAAGGAGGAAAAAACACGGTTCCGCTCTCTGCGAATGAAGTGCTAGACATCACCTCTTCTCCGGATATCCCAGCTGATATAATGAAATCGATAATCCACAGCATCATCACCTATCCTGTTCTTTAATCATTTTTTTATGAAAAAATTACTACTCGGACTCCTCGGAGGACTTTCTCTTGGAATGCTTTTTGCACCCAAAAAAGGAAAAGACCTCAGAAACGATTTGGCAGCGTCTGATAATAAACTGAAGACATTTTCAGATGGGCTTTCTGATATGGCAAAAGATGTATCGAATGAAGTGCAAGCATATTTGAAAACAGAAGAAGCAAAGGAACTAATCGAAAAAGGGAAAAAAGGAATGGAGGAAGTTGTGAATAAGGCAAAAGACCTTTCTGAAGTGGCAAAAAAAGAATTGGGGAAAATGGCAGAAAGTGCGAGTAAGAAAGGTAATGATCTTATGAACGAAAGTAAAAAGGTCGTGAAAAAAGCCACCGACGCCGCAAAAAAATTGAAATCATAATTTTTTTTGCTTATGAAAAAGCTTCTTATTCTCTTGATGGTGTTGCCGCTATTTTCGGGGTGTATCACCGATTGGGCATTCCGATCAGAGCCATATCGCGCCCAGATGCAGTCTATTTATAACGAAGTAAATATTATATCTGAAGGACTTTCTGCAGAAATTGGGAAATCATCATTGGATAGTGCGCAAGCAGTGCAAACCGATCAACTCAAAAAATTGCTTGCCGATTTGCAAGCAGAAAGAGCAAAGGCAGAAGCACTTCCTTCATTTCGAGGAAATGATGAATATAGGCAAGCATTGCTCGATTGGATTGATGGAATGCTTGTGTTTTTTCAAAAAGATATTATTGCATTTCTCGCCGCACCACAAACCGCCACTACATCCGATGAGCTACAAGGAAGCATGCAATCCCTCTATGAAGCAACCAAAAAAATTCAAGAATCGAAGCAAAAGGTAGAAGATTTGATGAAAGAGCTGGAATAAAGTGTTGGACTAAGGAAACTATGGAAAAAGTAAATAGATTTTTATCCTACACTCTAATTTTGAGTATGAGTGAATTGTGGTAAAATCAAAACAGCCGAGAGGCTGTTTTTTTTAAGGTATTTCCCAAAATGATGTGCTGAGGTAATAATATAATAATCTTTGCTATTTATAAAAACTATTCCTATGATTTCTTCTTTTTTTACATTTATTCAACGATATTTTTTTATTCTATTTGCAGGATTTTCTGCTATAGCTCTTTACTTTCCTGAAATATTTTTGTGGGGTAATAGCTTGGCAATGTTCTTATTAATAACGGTTTTATATTGTTCATTTTTACGAATAAATATTTTAGAATTTAATCTTTCTACCTCTCAATGGATAAAGGCTCTTATATACCCACTCCTTTCATTAGTTGTTTTTCCTTTTTTGATATGGGTATTTTTTAGTTGGATTTCTATTGATCAACAAATAGCTCTTTTTCTTATTTTTGGGATGTCTTCTGGTATGGCAAACCCTATGCTGGCATCATTGTTTGGGCTTAATGTTGCTTGGACTACTATCTTTACGATTATTAGCTCTTTTCTTGTTTCTTTTACTCTCCCATTTCTATTGCAAATATTTTTCAACATCTCTATAAACTTTTCTCCCATCGAAATGACTTTATTTTTGGGAAAAATGATTTTTATTCCATTTTTAATAGCAATGATTACAAAATATTTTTTTTCTCATACGATAAAGAGATATGATTCTCAAATAGGAGGATTTTCTTCATTCCTTATGCTTTTCTTTGCTCCATTTATTCTTTCTCCTTATGTTGAGGAATTTTGGAGCATTATTTTTTCAATTCATGCTTTTTTCATTATTATTATTATTATATTTTTGTGGATTGTGAAATTTCTTTTTGGGTACATCCTTCCAACACAAACGCTTTCTCAAAATTGGAATAATGCTATGAATTTTGGGAATATGAACATAGGAATGTCTCTTATTTTGGCTTCTTCTTTTTTTGGGGCAGAAACTGTTTCTGCTGTTTTAATTGCTCAAGTGATTTGGATTTTTATTCAAATATTTTTTAAAAAAGTGATTTTATTTTATTCTAAAGGAATATAATTGATATAAACTTTAGAAATGATTGTTGTAGCTATTTTTTTATGCTCATTTGTTTTTGTATTCTCAAAAGGCTCTATTCAAATGAGAAAATCATTTTTGCCATTGCTTTTTTGCTTATAGGAATGGCGTATTTTACACATGTGCGAGAGAAGGTGAGTATGGCGTATGTACTTGGGCTATGATAGGGATTTGTGTAGATTTAGGACTTAATAAAAAAACTTAACCCTGCAATATAATATTTTTTTGGAGGAATAAAAACATCTTTTACCATAATTCTCATTACAAAAAAACAAATAGCAAATTGAAAGAACAAAAAAATTCAGGTATAATGCTCTGAATATTCGACTCACATACTTATGAATACGAAAATACAAAAATCAATAATGGGACTATTCTTCACCCTTGGAATGGTGCTACTCTTTGCATTATTTTCTTGGGAATTTTCAACTCCTTCTTTTGCTAGCTTCTATTCGGTGAAAGCATATGATAGCATTGCAGGATATGGAACAGAAATCAAAATTGGAAATGCAACCCCTTCAGAGCAAGTAAAAATCTATGTTCTTCCTCCAGTGGGAGATCTGCAAACCTATTTACAAACAACAGGAAAAGATGGAACCCTTTCTTTTATTCTTTCTCCTGCCAAAACCCAGAAAGCAGGAATTTATAAAGTAGTAGTGGTGGAGAAAAGCCAAAGCTATAGCGATGGAGTGGTACATTCATTTGAAATTTTCCCAGACGATCCAGCCCCTTCGCACAGTTTTTTCTACAGCATTGACAACACCATTCCCACTGGAACAAAAGGAAAGCTCACTGTTCTTTTGCGGGATAAATATGATAACCCAATTGCAGGGCATCGTATTGCACTTAAATCTTCTCGTGCTTCTGAAAAATTTACCAGCATTGGAAACAACACCACAAACGATGCAGGAGAAGCTTCATTTATCGTACAAAGCGCATATACAGGAGATGCTCTCATAAGTGCAACAGATGAAACCTATGGAGAGAAAATAGGAACCTCCCTCACGCTTCGATGGTATGCCAATGGAATTTCTTCTAATTTGCTAGGAGATAGTTTTGGAAATACTTCTTCGGTGCCAGTCGCTCGTTTTTCTCTTGATTTCCCAGACACAGTTCCTGTGAATTCTGATGCCAATTATCTTACCATTACAGCATTGGACGCTTCTGGAAATATAGTGAAAAACTTTACAGGAAGTGTGCGTATCACCGTTCCAACAGATGCAAATGCAACAGTTCCTGCCACCAGCGGAGTATATACCTTCACAGAAGCAGATCAAGGACGTATCACTTTTTCTCGATCGTTGATGTTTTCTACTGCTGGAAAGCAAAGAATAGAAGTATATGCCTATAATAAAGCTTCTGATGAAACCAATGTTAATATTTTTGGGAAAAAAGAAGTAACAGTGGAAAATAAAACAGTGGGAGTAGAAGATCCAAACACCACTCCCATCAACATTACATCTCCATCAAACAATACCGTACTCGCTGCAAAATCTGTGATTATTACAGGAACAGCACTGAAAAATACCGATTTGCATGTGATGATCGATGGGAAAATTGTGAAGAACATTGAGACCGATGATTCGGGAGATTTTAGCACAACACTCCTTGATTTGGAATTAGGAGATCACACTCTTCAAATACAGCAAAAAAACAATACAAAAGTGATTTCTGAAAGTGTTCATTTTCGAGTAGGAGAAGGAGTAGGAAGCATTCTCTCTGCCACCATACTTCCAAAAGTAGTGAAGCCAAAAGACATGGTGGAAATCCAAGTGACGATTGACACAACGATAAGCCCAAAATCGTTAGACGTGTCAATTAATGGAATTTCATATCCACTTGCACAAATAAAAACAGGGATATATCAAACATCATTTCCAGCCCCTTCAGTAGAAGGGGAATATAGTGTTAAAGTAGCTCTTCAAAATTCTTTAGGAGAAATCCAAGAAAAAACTCTTGAACAGCAGCTTACCGTGCAAAATAGCACTACAACACCATCAGGATCCGCTCAAGTAACAGGAGTAACAGCTGAATATATTCCAGAAAGAAAAGTAGTACAGCTCTCTTGGAATGCCCTTTCTCCACCTCCTCTTTTGTATATTGTGCAATCAGGGACAAGTGAATCAACATTACAAAAAATAAAAAGTGTCTCGGGAACCAAAAACTCCACCGAAATAGAAATGGCTTCATTTCAAGAGAAGTATTTTTCGGTGATTGCAGTGGATATTGATGGAAAAGAAGGGCCTCTTTCTGAAAAAGTTCTGTTGAAACCCCCTGTCACCATTGCACCAACACCAACACCAACACCAACATCAACATCAACACCAATGCCAACATTTACCCCTACTGCCACGCCACTTCCAATAATCACAGCAATCTCACAAGAAAATGCCCTTCGGATTTCGTGGACCCCCTATGCAGGAGCAGTCAAATATCGATTGTCATACGGACAACAATCTCGAATCTATCAAGAGGAAATAGTAATGAAAGCAGACATTTTGAATACAACCCTCTCTGATCTTATTCCAGGAATTTCCTATTACATCACCATAGATACGCTTGATAATAATGGAACTGTTTTATATAGCTATCCTGAAATTATTAGATCACCTATCAATTCCGCATTTCATGCTTCGGCAACAAAACCCCCTCAACCCTATCCACAGTGGATGAACGAAACGGGGCCTCAATTTTCACTTTTTATGGGAGGATTTTTTCTTCTTATTGCTGGATGGATCTTGAACAGAAGAAAAAGAATATTTTCCAAATGATGATAAAGCCATTTGGAAAGATTATACGCAAAATAGGATGCAAAAAGTGCACCAATAACATCGATGGAATAGTGAATACGCATTGCCAAAACGGCATATGCCACCAAAAGAGAAAGGGCTAGAAAAAACCATCTCGCCCATTTTTCTTTCCAAAAAATAAACATCATTAAAAGCGGACTGCTGGTATGCCCTGAGAAAAACAAATCATTAGGAAGGTAATAAATAAGCCCTAGTCCATTTCCTTGAGGAATAATGAGATTG
Organism: uncultured Candidatus Peribacteria bacterium; assembly: GCA_964532505.1. Lineage (GTDB taxonomy): Bacteria > Patescibacteriota > Gracilibacteria > CAIRYL01 > CAIRYL01 > CAZHIF01. The sequence goes on along the minus strand of CAZHIF010000007.1, from coordinate 9,557 downwards.
GTGGGGCTTCCCAATCCCGTGGGGAAAAGAGCAATAGATCGAAGAAAAAACAAAACAGCAACCGACAGAATAATAAAGGAAAGCTTCACCCGAGAAGTGCAAAACATCATACACGCTGCAGTAGCAAGTAATATAATCCAAATTTCTCCATAATAGAGCCACGAAAAATCGTGCATCGGAATAATGTGGAAGAGGAGATCATCTACCTCCGTGTGAGGAGCAACGGCTTTTATATGCGACACAACATATTGAAACCATAAAACGGCAGCAAGAAAAAGAAGAGAAATGAACAAAAGAATTCGTTCCATAAAAAACCCCAATAAAATCTTTGGCAGTATAAAAAAAGATTCGCATTTCGCGAACCTTTTTTTAAAAAACAGTATTATATTGACTATACGAGTTTCCATTTTTGAATACCACATCAGAAGATAAGAGATGATATCACCTTCATCAGAATCGTGGGAACCTCCTAATGGAGGTGTACAAAATCAACTTATTTTTTTACTAAAAAAACAACTCCTACATTTCTCTAGGAGTTGTTTTTGGATATTAAAACCAAAAAAGTTCTTATCGAACTGAATCTTTAAGACCTTTTCCTGCCTTAAATGAAGGAAGGTTCATCGCAGGGATCTTAATTTTTTCTAAAGGTTTTTGAGGGTTCACTCCTGTTCGAGCGGCTCTCTTAGAAACTTTGAAAGTTCCGAATCCAGTAAGTGTTACTGATTCTCCTTTCTTCAATTGAGCAGTAATTACATCAAGAAGAGTCTCAAGAGCTTCTTGAGCTGCCTTCTTAGTAATTTCAGCCTTAGATGCCATAGCTGCAACAATATCAGCTTTTGTCATAGAAAAAGGGGTTAAAATAATACCGTTCGCGATACTACACACAAGCAAACTAGGTGTGCAAGAGATTTTTTATTTTCTCAGAAGTTCTGCTGCCTTTTCTATAGCCTCTGCCGTCTTTTCAAATCCAATACACCCATCAGTAATAGACTTTCCATATTCCAAATCAGTGCTTAAAATGCAGCTTTCTGCGTTTTGCGCTCCATCAACAATAAAGCTTTCCATCATAAACCCCTTGATGTAGAGATCAAGCGATTTATTTGCTTTCATGTGCTCAATAGTATGTAGTAAAAATTCAGGCTGCAGCATTGGATTCTTTTTTCCCGTAGCAGGATCAATCGAATTATCATGCGACACATCCACTATAATACTTGGATTTTTCACTTTTTTCTTTTCCAAGAGATCAACCGCCAAAAGCAAGGAATCAATGTCAATATTCCCTTTCCCTCCTCCTCCTCGCAAAATAAGGTGTGCAAATTCGTTTCCATTAGTTCGAATCTGATTTCCTTCGATGGCAAACGTGTGAGTATATTGCGCTGCGACAACAGAGTTTACTCCAATCGCGATATCTCCTGACGTTGGATTTTTCATTCCCACAGGAGCATCGAGCATTGAAGCAAAAAGCCGATGCTCTTGGTCTTCTGCGCTTCGCGCTCCAATTGCAATCCAAGAATATAAATCGGTAAAATATCCTTTTTTATGCGTATACACAGCCTCATCAGCAATTGGGTATCCAAGCGAAATAGCTTCGAGCATCATTTTTCTACAATATGAAAATCCTTTCACCAAATCTGGTGCTTCAAAAGGATTTGGCTGGTTTACAGGCCCCACCCACCCCACGGTCGTTCGAGGTTTTTGGATATATACCCTCAACACGATCTTGATCACATCTTTCACCGATTCTTTAATGGGTAATAATCGTTTTGCATAATCAATAACTGCCTCGGCCGGCCATGCACTGCAAGGACCCACAATAAGAATTTTTCGAGAATCTTTTCCTGAAAGAATATCTTTAATCTCAGCAATATCCTGAGCAACCTTGGTCTCTAGGTGAGAGGTGAGTGGAAACTGCTGATGCAACTCATCAACCGTAGGAAGCTTTTGAATAACAGTATAAGACATAAAAAAAAATAAAAAATAAAAAATTGATAATGAAAATTTACACTTTATGGAGAGTTCATAGTTGCATTTTCAGGTAAAAGGACAGAATAAAAAAAATCCGAAATGCGATGGTCGTATTTCGGAAGGGAAAAAGCTTTTGCAGGGAGGTAATCAGAACACACAACAAAGCTCCTTTTTCCGAAAGAAAAAAAAGAAAAAATAATACCCAAACGTGTTCCAAAGGTGTTTCAAGAAATGGTTATAAAAAAATCGAATGTACTGTACTCGCCTTGTTTTGGCATTGTCAATTATTTTTCATGTAGACACCGCTCCTCTTTTTTGTCATACTTCTCCTCGTGCGGAAAGGTGGCTGAGTGGTCGAAAGCGGCACCCTGCTAAGGTGTTGTACTCTTCACCGGGTACCAAGGGTTCGAATCCCTTCCTTTCCGCCATTTTTATTTCTCTTGTGCAAAGGATACGAACTCTTTCTTTATTGGCATTTTCTGGAATATTTTTGACTGGATGTTCTTTCGGAGCCCCTTCTTCGCCTGATTCTGCTACACCTACGTCGTATGAAATCACTCCAGAATATGGACTGTCTGTTCCTGCCTCTTGGGAAATATATCCAAAAGAAGAATATCCCGCCACTATTTTATTTGCTGCCAAGCAAAATATTTTCACGACAGGATTTCCGGCTTCTGTATCGGTCAGCACAGCGCAAGCCAGACCTACATCATTAGAACAATTTGTGGTGAATAATTTGGAAATCGTGCGAAAAAAATCTCAAGATATGAAAGTGGTGTCGCAAACAAATGTCTCTGATGCCAATGCGGATAAAATGTTGGTGGAATATTCTGAACGACGATCGCAAGATTCTTCTCGTATTGGACTTTTCTCTCTCTACGTTATCCCAAAAACCGTTCAGCAATCGTATGTAATCACTATGCTGTTTGATCCTTCTATTTCTTCATCGGAAAAAGAAGAGTTGCAAAAAATAGTGCTTTCTTTTAATCTCAAGAAGAGTCAATAAAAAGGCGTGGCGACGTGGCCAAGTGGTAAGGCAGGAGCCTGCAAAGCTTTTATCGCCGGTTCGATTCCGGCCGTCGCCTCCAAAAAACTCATCTGCCGAGATGGCGAAATGGTATACGCGAAGGACTTAAAATCCTTTGGGAGTTATATCCCGTGCGGGTTCGAGTCCCGCTCTCGGCACCACCTTCAAAACCCCATTTTCGAGAAGAAAATGGTTTTTATGCGTTGCATAGCCTAAAATTGAAACACAAAACATCCCCTGCATACGCCGAGTTCTGTGTGAAATATGGAAAGAATCTCTCTAGGCATTCAATTGCTCAAATGCTCGAGCGGTGAGCAATGTGCCGCGCTTGGCCTTTCTCAATAATACGCGTCTCATCGCCATCTCACCTTGCAAGCCATTGGGGTTTACCGTTCATCTCCATTACTGGAGAGAATCCCACTACTGTGGAACGTTTCATATCATCCCGAGTGTTCGGGACTGCTTCGTCTCTGTGGCACTTTCCGTATCCCAATTTCTTGGAATCCCTTCCGTTAGAAGGCAATGTGAAAAGCTGCTTGCTCGGACGTTCCTCTGAAAAATAGATTTCCAGCTCTTTCCCTTCAGGGTGTTTTGTGTATCTTCAGTATACGGAAAAACTGTTGACGAGCAACGGAAAATTGGGAATAATGGACAGGTGTTATTTTCAATCTATTTTTATGGCAGTTTGGGCGGTTAAACGAGATGATGCAAATGAAACCAATGAGCGACTCATCAAACGATGGAAGCGACAAGTAAACGGTGCTCGAGTGTTGAATGAAATCAAACGGGCGCGATATCATAAAAAAGGCATGACTCGACGAGTGGAACGAGCTGCTGCTTTAAAGCGATCAGAATATCAAGAAGTAGCAAAGAAAAACGCTTTCTACGCATAATTCTTTCCACAAAAAAAGACCATTTTATAAAGGAGGAGGCAAGTCGATCCTCCTTTTTTGCATTGATAAAATGTATATTTTTTGGTATCATTGCATGATTTTTTTATAAAACACATGCAAAAATATATCTTCACCGTATTCACCGTATTCTTTGGAATTTGCTTTTCCTGTTCATTGGCCCTAGGAGCTGCTGATTATGGAGTAAAAGCAGGAGATGTCCAAGCTATGCTAAATATTCAAAATCAACTCACCGAAAATTACATCAACAACACTGCGCAAAATGTTTCACTTCAGAAAACCGAAGCGAAAGTACTCGATTCAAAAATCGAAGGATTGATACTCGAAGACGTTATTGCTGGATATGATAGCGATATTGCTGTGCTCGAAAAACAACTCCAGCCACTCATCAATCAGCTGCAAGAGCCAAAGCAAAAAATCGCAGAAAAAGAATCTAAAAAAAATGAGATTCGAAACAGTTTAGAAAAACAGTCACAAATCCTTTCTCGAATTTATTTGGAAATGCTTTTTGAGCAAAAAACAGAAAATAAAACATTTTCCGACTCATTTCTTTCACAGTTATTTGTAAACGATGCAGAACAGCTTTCGGAAGTGATAACAGAAGATGCTCTAAAAAAAATAGAAAGAAAAACACTTGAGATATATATCGCACTGCTCAAGCAATTCAAAAACCTACAAATGGAACAAGACGAAATAAAAACACAAATAGCACCACTTCAGCAAAAATATGATGAATTATCCAATCGACGAGATAAGCTCGAACAAGAAAAATCAATAAAAGAAGAATCTCTTGCGTCTGCCAAGGCAAAAAAAGAATACTACGAAGATGTGCTCCAAGAATCTCGAGATCAAGTATTCATTTCTATGCAAGAAGCGATGAGTTCGGATAACTCGGTGATAGCATTACAAAAAAAATTAGATGATTTGGAAGCAGAAAAAGATCAAAAAGAAGCGAAAGAAACTGCTCGCAAAATGCAAGATTTGGAACTGAAAGATGAATATTCTCCTGAGGAGCTCACCCCCGATATGGTAGCAGCTATTAGTAAAAAAGTACTTTCAGAAAACATTGGAACTACATTTTTTAGCATGTGGCCAGTGGATCCCAATAAAGGAATTTCTGCTCATTTTCAAGACAGTGAATACAAACAGAAATTTAAAATGCAGCATAATGCTATCGACATTCCAATTCCGCAAGGAACGCCCATTCGGTCTCCTGCAGATGGATATGTGTATAAAACCGTCGATAATGGAATGGGATATTCATACATCATAGTGCTTCACCGAAATAATGTGAGAACCGTATATGGCCATGTTTCTGGGTTTGCAGTGAAAGCAGGAACCATGGTGAGTGCTGGAGATATTATTGGATATTCAGGAGGAACCCCTGGAACAAAAGGAGCAGGAAAAATGACTACCGGAGCACATCTCCATTTTGAAGTATTGGTAAATGAAGTGTATAAAAACCCTATACACTATTTACCAAAGCAGAATGAAAAACAGTAGATTATAACACCTAATCGCTATCCTTTCTCTGTTTTTGTAAAAAGGTTTTTTCGTTCGTTTCTCCTGTGATGAAGGATTTTATAGTTTTTTTCCATGTGGCTTTGGTGAAACTTGTTGTTTCTTCAAAGCCCGTTCGTTTCAATATAACGCTTCGGTCTTTGGTTCCATAAAGCAAAATTATCAAGTATCCATTGGTTTTAAAGCTCTGTATAAATACAGAAGTGTTACTATCGTTTTTTAGGAGGAGGTCAACGCTACTTGCATACGCCTCCCCTTCATACATCGTGGCATCAAGTCCAATACCTCCATAATACTCAACCACTTTGGAATGGGGTTGGGTTTTGGTGATTTCTAGCCCCGCATTACTCCATGCACGAAACAATGTTGTGACGGTCTGGCAAACACCTCCACCAATTTCATCCTGTAATTCTCCTTCTAAAATCACCTTTCCCGTAGTGTATCCGTTTTCGGTAGTAAATGGTGTCAATATTTTCAATGCTGAAAGACTCTCTCCCGGATGGATCAGCTTCCCATTAAATTTACTGACTGCATTGGTAAAATTTTTGATTCGACTTTCATCTGATCCTGTATATCTCGTAATTCCAATTCCAATAAGCTCTTTCACTCCAAGTGTCTTGAATACTTCATCTTGCTGATTGGAAAGCAAATGCGTAATTCCGTGTTGGTTCCCTAAAATAGTTTTGGTGTCTGCATCCCAATAAGCAGGATTGAGAATGGTATTTTTAAGCGATTCAGAGATATAGATATCAGAATGAGACAAGTGCTGTGATTCGTAATATTTCTGTTTTTCTATGGCCTGCTGACGAGTCACCCGCATCGACGCTGATGTAAAATCACACGTCTGCATCCATTTTTTATAGGCTTTTTTAGGTGTAAGACCCATCGATTGAAATTCGGAAGGCGCTGTGAGATTTATACACGAAAGAGACAGTGCAATATCTTGAGGAAAATCAAGGCGTTTATTTTTGATTTCCAAAATGCTCGATCGCTTCAACCCTTTTTTATATTGTTTTTTCCAATCATCAGCAAGAATCTCAGCATTCATATCCTTTGCAATAGGCGTTTTACTTGGCTCCATCACTGAAGAAGTGAGTAAAACAGAATCGGTGAAATGAGTATCTGCTAAGGATTGAGGAATGACAGAAATGGAAGAAAGAAAAAAAGCAAGGAGCAAGAAATAAAATTTCACAGAGAAATAATGAAGATATTTTATTTATACAGGATGGGAAAAGGAGTGTAAAGATGGGCATAATAGATTATTTTTTTATCTTGTCTTCTGTATCTTGAAATATGATACACTAAGATAAATCCATTATTTTTTAAAATTAGGGTATGAACAAAGCACTTTGGGGTGTGGTGGCAATCGTGGCAATTTTTATCTTTTGGATATTGGGATCCTATAATGGCTTGGTGGCAAAAGATGAATCGGTACAACAAGCTTGGAGCGAAGTGCAAAACCAATATCAGCGAAGAATGGATCTGATTCCCAATTTGGTAAATACGGTCAAAGGATCTGCTAATTTTGAGCAAGATACGCTTACAGCTGTGGTGAATGCTCGTGCTTCTGCCACCAAAATGGATGTAAACCTGCAAAGCGCGCAAGAATTAGCAACGTTTCAATCTGAGCAAAATGGCATTTCTCAAGCCTTGGGAAGACTTTTGATGGTAACAGAAAACTATCCAACTCTTCAGGCTTCGCAAGCGTTCAAAGATTTGATGGTTCAATTGGAAGGAACAGAAAATCGAATTACCGTGGCAAGAAATAGGTATACAGAAGAAGTGAAATTCTATAACACAACCATACGAACCTTTCCCACCAATATTGCTGCAGGGATTATGGGATTTGAAAAATACGAAACCTTTGCGGCGGATCCTGCTGCTCAAAAAGCTCCTGCAGTGAATTTTGAAGAATAGATTTTTAATTGTGAATAGTACAAAGAGGCTTGTCATGCCCCCCCCCATGATAAGTTTCTCTATTTTTTTATGCAAAAAACGCATCATGCACCGCTTTAATAGCTTTGGAGGTATCTTCCTCATTGATCACCGCAGAAATATTGATTTCAGGAGCACCTTGAGAAATAAGTCGAATATTAACCCCTACATTTCCAAGTGCTGAAAACATTTTCCCTGCCACTCCTGCAGAATACTGCATTTCTCGCCCAATAATCGCTATAATGGCTTTGCTATTCTCGATCTGTACTTTAGAAAATTTTTCTAAATCTTTCACCAATTCCTCTAAATGGAGATGCCCAGAATCGATCGTCACCGAAACCGAAGCTTCGCTTGTAGCAATGAGATCAACAGAAACTTCGTGTTTTCCAAAGAGATTAAAAATCTTTGCCATAAACCCATGTCCTTGCATTTCAAACGATTGCATGGTGAGCATTGTCACATTTTTTTTTGCCGTCACCGATTTACACGCATATTGACACATTTTCCCTTCTGCTGTGATAGCGGTTCCAGAATCTTCTGGCCTCATAGTGTTTTTAATCCGCACCAAAATATTATTGCGCACAGCGGGCCATATGGTTTGCGGATGAATTACCTTCGCTCCATAATTTGCCAGTTCTGAGGCTTCTTCAAATGATAATTCTTCCAATTCTACAGCATTTGGCACGATTCGAGGATCGGCAGATAAAATCCCGCTCACATCCGTCCAGATTTCAATTTCCTCAGCATCACAAGCATATCCCACCAAGGATGCCGTAAAATCAGAATATCCTCGCCCAACCGCCCCCACAATTCCTCCAGGAATTTTTCCAAAAAATCCAGTAATGACAGGGGTTCCACCTCGTTCGAGCACGGGGTTAATTCTTGTTTTAAGTGCAAGTTTAAGCAAATCAAAAAATTCATTTTGAGAAGCATGGTCATCCACTTCCAAAATATTTTCGAGGTTTACAAATTCGGAATCAACTCCCTTATCTTGTAGATGAAGCGCCAAAAGACACGCCGAAAGCACTTCTCCAACCGCTACAATGGCATCATGAGATCTAGGTGAAATTTCTCTGATGACCGTAATCGCCTTCAAAAACTCTTCCAATTCTGCCAATCGATCGCTAATCAGCTTTTCTCCAGCGGCATAAAGATCTTGTTTTTTCACTAATTCTTTCAAGGTTGTGAGATGTTTTTCTTTCACAAATTGAATAAGCTCTTTCACCTCTTTCATATTCCCAGTCTTCGCGCTTGATCCCATTTTAAGCAAAATATCCGTGATGCCCGACATGGCAGACACCACCACCGATTGCGCATGATTTTTTTGCGCCATCACAATACATGCAACGTTTTGAATGTTATGAGCACTTCCCATAGAAGTTCCTCCAAATTTGAGAGAGTGGTAGGGCATAAATTGAAAAATAAAAGAGTAATTATATTCTACAAGAAATAACTATAGGAGCACCTGAATAATACCAGAAAAGAAATAAAAGAGTAAATTTTTTGTAAAGACGGAATGTTTTTGGGTAAACTTTTGGAATTTTCAGGGGATTGAGGTTATTTTAGGATATTTTTTATGGATTTGGACACAGTACACCCTTGTTTTTATGAGTACCGCCTTGCCAAAAGCTCGAAATTATCTTGAATACTCCCTTGTTTCACAGACACTCCCATAGCATCAAGAATTTGTTGTACATATCCAAACATCGTTTCTTGAAATCCCTTGTTTACTAATTCATTCCGAAACCTGCATATCGTTGTTTCATCTGGAATATCTTTTACTGATGTTATTCCTACAAATTTTTGAAAGCTCATTCTATCTCTCAGCTGGTCTTCCATTTCAGGATCTGACAAGTTATACAATCCTTGTAAAAACAAGCATTTGAGCATCTTTACTGGCATTCGCCACGGTCTCCCCACTCCTCATTTTCCATTCTCTCTCTTTGACCATATTTCTTTCTCCAGTATTTCCCACGGTACTACTCTCTCTATTTTCTCCAGAAGTCTCTCTGTTCTGCTTACACCAAATTCTTCCCGAAACATTTCAAAAAAATTCATACCATTCTATTATAAAAAAACAGCCCATCGGCTGCTTTTATTTTATCAAAATTTACTCCTATTCAAAATTATTCAGAGGTTCCTTTATTTTCTTATTGCAATTGTGTTTTACTGGAAATGTGGTTAAAAAACATTTTTCA
>CAZHIF010000006.1:0-81307 GCA_964532505.1 uncultured Candidatus Peribacteria bacterium | reverse complement strand
GCTTCAGCGAGTTTGTTCAAATCTGCTGATTTAATCACTTGCCCTGCTACGGCAAAGGTGTTGGAAATGGTAGGAATTGGGGTAACCGCAGCAGAAGCAATTCCTCCAATAACAATGGTTCCTGCAAGAAGAGCTCCTGCATATTTTTTAACAAAAGGTTTCATATGGATATGAAAAAAGAATATATATGTGTGATATTTGAAAGTTCGCCCCGCGCGGTTTTTTTATTTAGCGTATTTCTTATTCACATATCTATTCTATCATAGAAAAAAAAACAACAAGTCTTTTTTTCGAGAAAACAAAAAAAAATATATAAATCTTGATAAGCTATGAAAAAGTTTTTTTCTTTCACGTATGAATATTTTCGAAACATTGCAGAATAAAACCATTGGAGTCTTTTTTGGAGGGAAAAGTGCAGAGCATGAAATTTCGATTATCACTGGGGAATTTGCTCTGGCAGAACTGAAAAAAATGGGACTGAATGCTCAGCCTATATTTATCGACGAACAGGGGAATTTTTATCTTGATGACGCCGTGGGTGCTCTCAAATTTTTTAAAGGAGAATATAGAAAAGAGTTATCAAAATTTCCTTTGTATACGCTCAACTTGAATGCTTCCAAAAATAAATTAGTATTTGAAACGGGAAAAATATTTAAAAAAACTATCGAAATTGATTTTGCATTTCCAGCGTTTCATGGGGCAGGAGGAGAAGATGGAACAATTCAAGGATTGTTGGAATTTTTTGGCGTTCCTTATGTGGGATGTGGGGTTTGGAGCGAATCAACCACTATTCACAAAGGACTCACAAAGCAGATTTTTGCGCAGAATGCTATTCCCACTTCACCTTTCCTCACCTTTTTCGATACAGAAAATCAAAATGAAGTAATAAAAAAAATCACAGAAACCCTCATCTTTCCAATATTTGTGAAACCAACTAAAGCAGGAAGTTCCATTGGAATTTCGAAGGTGAAAGAAGTAAAGGATTTACCAGATGCATTGGATTTGGCGTTTTATTATGACAATGAAATCATTGTAGAAAATGGAGTTCCTGCTGTGCGAGACCTCACATGCGCTGTTTTGTCAGATGGAAAAGAGACAATCGCATCACTTGTTCAAGAATCTCCTGTGGGAGATAGTTTTTTCGACTACTCAAAAAAATATTTGGAAGACGGGGGAGGGCAACTTGGGAAAAGTGAAAGTATAATTATTCCTGCAATTATTTCTGCAGAGCAGACCGAATGGATCCAAGCCAAGGCAAAAGAGATTTTTTCGCTTATGCGAGGAAATGGAACCATGCGAGTTGATTTTTTGATGAATGGAGAAACAGGAGAAATTTTCGCGAATGAAATTAATCCGCTTCCCGGAACACTCTATCATCATCTTTGGGAAAAAACAGGAGTTAGCATTCATCAAATATTAGAAAAAATGATAGCAGATGGGCTTGTTCGTGCACAGTCAAACAAAACATCTACGGCACATTTTTCCAGTGGGGTGCTGGAAAATGCCAATTCAATGAAGCTGCAAACATCGCAAAAATAATCATTCTTGCATTTCATCTTTTTTTTATGCATACTAAACAGTAGAAATCTCTTTTTTGGTCTACAAGAAAATGAGTGAAGAAAAACTTTTCACCCGTCAAGAAGCAGCTCGGTTTCTCCGAGTTTCCACCAGAACGATTGATCGATATATTGCCGATCAGCGGATTTCTGTAGTAAAAGATCAAGGTCGATCCCTTCTCCGCAAAACTGAACTTTTGGAATTACAAGGGCCAGTGGTGGGACAAGTGGTTTCGGCTCTTGTCCCTCAAGAAGACGAAGAGCATTCAAAATATAAAGTGTTGTATGAAGATGCCAAAGAACAGATCGAAAAGCGAGATGAACTGTTGCGACACATGCACTATCAACTGGGGAAAATGGAAGTGGAAGCAAAAAACACAGTGCCAATGCTCGAAGCGCAAAACAAACAGCAAAAATTGGAGCAGGAGGTTCATACATTGCAATCAGAAAATAGTATTCTGAAAACCGATTTGCAATCTGCCAAAACAGGAAGAGTGGTTTTCTTTTCGATTGCTTTTCTTTCCTTTATTCTTTTGTTTCTTTCCCTCGTACTCTAATGAGATACCAAATTCCATCACATCGTCATGATGCTCCAAAAGCGTTTACCTTGCAGCGAAAATTTTTGTCTGCAGAAAATGTATGGACATTGGTGTTTTCGGGAACACTTCATAGCAATCCTGGGCAGTTTGCAAATGTATGGATTCCTGGTCTGAATGAAAAACCATTTTCCATTGCTAAAGACCGAGATGGAGAAATTTGGTTTACGGTATGCGCAGTAGGTCCATTTTCTACTGCCCTTTGTGCTGTGGAGTTAGGAAAAAAAGTGGGGATTAGAGGGCCTTATGGAAAAGGATTTTCTATAAGGCCTAGTAATAATAGTGTTGTTTTGGTGGGTGGAGGATATGGAATGGCTCCGTTGCATAATGTAGGAACGGCACACCAAGATGTGGGGAATCATGTCATTGCCATCACAGGGGCAAGGAGTAAAGCAAATGTGCTTTTTGTGGAAGAGTGTCAAGAAAGTGGTTTTGAAACATATGTAACCACTGATGATGGAACACTGGGGGAAAAAGGGTTTACCACGCAAGTTTTAGAAAGACTAATTGCAGAAAAATCTATTGGAATGGTGCAGACGTGTGGACCTGAAAAAATGATGAAACGAGTGGCAGAAATTTGCCGAAGCAAAAATATTTTGTGCGAGGTTTCGGTGGAGCGATATATGAAATGTGGGTTTGGAGTGTGTGGGCAGTGTGTGGTGGATGGCACTGGAGAGAGAATGTGTCAGGAAGGCCCTGTCACCAATGGAAATCATGCACTTGACCACTTTACCGATTTTGGGTCGTACCATAGAGGTTCAGAAGGACAGAAAGTATATTGGTAAAAATCTTTTGGATTATTAGCAATACAGAAAATAGATACTAAATGCCAAATCACACCCAGCTCAAGGAAGTGCAGGAATTTCCTCAAGTCACCAAATTACGCACATAAATTTAGAAAACCTCTCATGCACTTCCTCTATCTTTGCTAATACATCAGAAGTAAGCACTGTTTACACCGCTTTCATTTCCACTCGCTATAAAAAATTCCTTGTTGGATTTTTTTTAGTGCAAATCGTACTTCTGGTAAAATATTTTCTGGAAGACTATTTTTCTTGCACCACAAAATTTTTTCACATTTTTCAGGTTCTGCGTTAAACGGTTCACCTTTCCATTGTGCTATTTTTACAAAAATACTAATCCTTTCTGGATCACCAAAGCTTCTGCTGGCTCTTTGCATCATGTGCACCACTTGGCAATTATCGGATTCTATTACAACTCCAATTTCTTCTTGAGCTTCTCTTATTGAAGTTTGAATAAATGTTTCTGTGGCTTCCACATGTCCTGCAGGCAACGAAAACATTCCGTCTCCATAGCCAGTATTTTTTCGTTCCAAAAGTAAGATATTTTCTTCTTTCTCCAAAACGCAATACACCGAAGGGACGAGAGAGTGATAATCTCTTGGCAAATATCCTGTTTGCAAATATTCCAAATAACTGATCAGCATTCCTTTTTCCAAATGCTGCACTTTTGCTTTCAAGGAATTTGGTGTTTCGTTTTTTTCGATGGTACATGATTTTTGCAAGAGGATTGGACCTTCATCTACCGCATCGGTGATGATATGGAGTGTCGCACCTGAGACTTTACATCCTTTTTTCAAGACCTGTTCATGCACATCGCCATCCATTCCACCAGAAAAAGCAGGAAGCAAAGAGGGATGAATATTATAAATTTTTCCAGCAAAGGCTTTCGTGAGCACGGAAGAAATAATCCGCATATATCCAATACAGAAAATATGTTCCACATTTTTTTTTTGCAAAATGTGCAGCATATGAGTGTCAAATTCCTCCCTTGTTTTTCCTGTTGGATCGATAAAAATAGATTCCACTCCTGCATCTTGTGCTTTTTGTACAGCACCACAATTTTCTTTATTGGTGAGCAAAATGCAAGAAATTCCTAATTGTTTTGCATGAGCAAAAAAGCTGGGAAGGTTGGAACCATTGGTGGAAGCCAAAACAGCAAGAAGCATGAATAGTTACAAATTACGAATGTATTTTTACTGTATCATAAAAATATAAAAAGTGTCCTAAAATTTTGCGAAAACATTGTTTTGAACTTCAGAGTTAGTGATTTGTTTGGAGTTGTATGCATTTCTCTTCTTTAAATTCCATCAAGAAATATGATTTCGCAAGTGGTTCATAATTATCACGAACAACGCGCTCTTCAAATCTAGAAAAATCTCCTGTTTGTTTTCCGTCCTTAGCTATTTGCAACACTTCTTCTTGAAACCAAGCAGTGCTTTTTGCAGGATAATTTGTGAAAAAATCATAAAAATATAATCCCGAAAAAAAGGCAGGAATAAGCAGCAAAAGGAATATCCATTTCGACCAAATCTTGCATTTTATTTTCTCCCATAAAAATAAAAATGAGAACGAAGCGAAAAGTACTCCAAAAGGAATCGCTCCAATGGCCCGAAGTGCGTGTGGAGATCCGTCCCAGGTGAGGGCTGCGGGAATCACTCCAAAGAGATACCCTAACAAACAAAACATCAAAATTTGCTGATTTCGTTTTGATATATACTTTTTAGAAAGCATTAGCCAGCCAATTCCCAAAATCGATCCAATAATTTCAAAAAGGCTCATCATTCCGCCAAATCCTGTGTGGTGGCGCAGGTTGGTATCACCTATTTCCCATAGAAAATTATACGAAAAATATTGGGCTACATTTTGAAAAAACACTTCTATAACTCCCATGATAGTTTGAGGAGTTTTCGCTACCACGTCCCAATAGTATCCTCCTGTGATACTTAGAAGTTCTGATCGAGAAAGGGCTTCTGGATAATTCCAATAAAAAATTCCCAACAGGATTGTGAAAAATATAAACAGTATGAGAAATGGATATTCTTGCCGAATGGCTTTTAGAACGTTGAATCGATATTGAAAAAAGAAGAGTAGGGGAAGCAAAAGCGCCAGCTGCACTTTGGTAGGAGGATACGAAAGCATTGCTAAAGAAAAGCACAATCCTGAAAACAATGAAAAATACCATTTTCGAGGGACGGTGAAAAAAAATACCATTCCAAAAATAAGAAAAGGTAGTACCAAAGGAGGATCCCACGCAATGCGAGTATTCAGAAAAAACCATGGCGAGACGCTGAGTAAAAGCGATGCTAAAAGCCCGGCCTTTCTTCCTGCAAAATGAGAGGCAATCAAGAAAATTCCCCATACCGAAAACACCCCAGAAAACACCGAAAAAGCTCGAAAGTCTATAACAGAAGTTCCCATAAAAAACGTCCAAACGCTTTGCATCAAAGCAAAAACGGAGGTCGTGTATCCTCCGCCCAAAGAAGAATAAAATAGTTTTAAAAAATCACCATGAAAGCTTGTTCCCGTTTCGAGTAAGCACATAACATGAGCTGCTCCTGCGGCTTCATCTACATAAAATCCTGATGGTGCCGTGTCCAAATTCCAAAATCGAAGCACTTGCAAAAACACAATCCCTACCAATATTCCCATTTCCCAATATGTCCAACGATTCCCAGAAAACCACAACATACAAAGTTATTCAAAGAAAACAAAACATAACATATCACTTGGAATATGTATTTTCCATTCGTAATTTGGAAAATGGAAACTTGTCATTTTTCAAGGCCTTGAAAAAATATTTCGCTCCAGATTATTCAGCACATCAAAAAAAGATTTACCCTTTTTTTATTTTGAAGCATCAATAATATATTGGTTCACGGTTGTTTGTGTGGCATTTTCCGAAATATTGGTTGACCAATAGTCATATCCGCCTTGTTCGGGGAATCTTCCCAATATGGTTTCATAAGCATATATGACTTTACAACGAATGGTGGAACAGGGTGGAATTTCTTTTGCTGCTTTTGCTCCACTGTAAATGTTAATATCAATTGCAAGGGCATTGGAGGAAGAAATTCCTCGGTTTTTGAAATCCTGAACCCAATAGGCAAGTCCTCCGGAATCGGGTGTTCGGTTCAAAATGCGTGTATATCCTGCACAAATGGCTTTTGACATCGCATCTGTGGTGCATGTATAGGTGATAGCACACGCCTGGGTATTACAACTTTGTGTTTTATTAGTGGGTTTACTTCCATAGCATTTGGAATCGGCAACAGAAGAACCTGTTTCATTGTTTTTACAATAATAGCTTGCGGTTTGTGTTCCACTTCCGCAGGTGGCACTGCAGGATCCATAGGATCCCAATGTCCATGTGAAGGCAGATGTTTGAACGTACTGATTGACAAGTTCTTGTGAAGCAGATGATGAAATATTGGTTGACCAATAGTCATATCCGCCTTGTTCGGGGAATCTTCCCAATATGGTTTCATAAGCATATATGACTTTACAACGAATGGTGGAACAGGGTGGAATTTCTTTTGCTGCTTTTGCTCCACTGTAAATGTTAATATCAATTGCAAGGGCATTGGAGGAAGAAATTCCTCGGTTTTTGAAATCCTGAACCCAATAGGCAAGTCCTCCGGAATCGGGTGTTCGGTTCAAAATGCGGTTGTACCCTGCACAAACAGCGGTAGACATGGAATCGGAAGAACAGGAAAGACCTGTTTTATTGACAGAACAGCTGGCGTTTGTTCCTCCATTTATTCCTGCACAAGACCATGTCCATGGACCGGCTCCAGAAACAGAAGTTGCGGTTCCGGAAGAGCATAAATTGGTGGTGGGAGCCGATGCACTGCTTGTTCCATTCGCACTTCCACATGTTCCATTCACCGTGTTTAGAGTGGTTGTTCCTCCAATGGCATCTTGAACGGCTTTGCGGAGAGTTCTGGAACTGCTATCCAATCCCATTTCCCAAATCATGACTCCTCCCAGTCCTTCTTTTTTTGCATACGCTATTTTTGCGGCAATGGATTGAGGAGAGTTATAGTTACACCATTTATTTCCATTTTGGAACCAATGCATTTGTGCGGTGCTATCCCAATGAAGTGTTGCGTTTTGAATAATAGATTCCATGCTCGAATAGGAGAGTTCACCTTCTTTTGGGACTCCTGCTGTGGATCCGCCTGGTCCTGTTTTTCCTGTCCAGCATACCACATCAAAATTGATTCCAAGTCCAAGTTTGTTTGCAGGGATTCCTGCTTGTTTCATGCCTTGTATCAATTTATCAACGGTATAATATGGTCCATTGATAGGAGAATCAAAGCCGATGCTGTCACCGTCATGAAAGTTCATGTCATACGTCATCACATTGATTTGATCAAAAGCATCAATGAGTTGTGCATGTGGTTCGGCATCAAGTGGACCAATGGTCGAAGCGGCAAGAATTGCTCGTTTTCCTGCAATGGTATTATATTTTGGATTGTTCAATGCATTTCGCAATTCTTTTACAAAAGCAACATATCCTTGTTTTCTGGCACTTCCTGCCAATGTCGTTCCTCCATTATCAACGGGTTCGAGGTCGAGATCCACACCATCATAATCATATTTTTCTACTACTGCCAAAATTTCATTAACCAATCGTGTTCTGCTTGTTGCAGATGTCATGGCGTCCCAAGAAGCAACAGAATTGAGGGTGTTGAGTGTCCATTGTACGCCAAAAAGAATTTCTTGATTATTTGCGTGTGCAACACTCACAAAATTTTTCATTTCGGCATCTGGGTTGGATACTCCAGAATAGCCGTAATTGAGTGTGCCATCGGGATTTGGAATAGCTGTGACATGGTTTATGGCACTTAATAATGTATAATCTTCAGGTTTTAATACATTGATTCGTCCTGGCATTACATACCCTGTAACCCAAAATTCAGTATTTCCGCCACCGCCACCCGATCCCATGGAATTTCCAGAGACGAATCGAATGGAAGAGGTTTTTGCTCCCGTAGAAAGAGATGTTATTCCTTTTTGGGTGCTTCCGGTATAGGTGGATTGTCCAGCAAGCATTTCAAAAACAACGGTTCCTTGGAATCCCGATTGTTGGTATCCAGCATGAACGGCAGCCCGACACAAAGCGGAATCGGAGGTGTAGATATCAGTCCCCCAAACGGAACCGGAAGTTGTTTGAGAAGCGAGACAGGTGCAGGAATATTGCTTTCCGAGATTGGCGCTATAAGCAAATGCATTTGCGGGACAGTTTCCGAGGTTTTGAGGGGAAGAAGAGCCACCTGTATTTCCGAGATTTTGTACATAAGTATTGACAATGGCTTGGGTTGCATTGGCGGTTAACTCGGCAAGAGCCTTGTTATAACTGGGCGTGTCTGGAGCTTTTCTCAGAATATCCCGATAGGCTTTTACAATTTTGCAGGCAAGGGAAGGACAGTATTCGGAAGAGATTTCGCCAGTAGCAATGGCAGCACTTCGAATGAAGTCATTGATGATGCCTTGGTCGTTGGCAGTAACCCCATTTTTTGGGAGATCGGTGTACCAGTACATGTAGCCACCATATTCAGGATCTCGGCTGAGAATATCTTGATAACCCTTGCAAATAGCTTTTGTGAGAGCATCACCATTCTTGCAATCGACGCTTGGAACAAGTTTGGGAGCGGAGCAATTTGCAGAACTTCCTCCATTGGAGCCGGTACAAGACCAATACCAAGGACCGGAACCGGAAACAGAAGAAGCGGTTCCAATTGCACATAAATTGGTGGTGGGAGAAGAAGAAACAGTAGTTCCATTGCTGCTTCCACACATACCATGCACCGGAGTTGGAGTTTTATCCGCAGAACAACTTGCGTTTGTTCCTCCATTTATTCCTGCACAAGACCAATACCAAGGACCGGAACCGGAAACAGAAGAAGCGGTTCCAATTGCACATAAATTGGTGGTGGGAGAAGAAGAAGCGGCACTTCCATGCGCGCTACCACAAACGCCATGCACCGGAACGGGAACCGTTGTACATTCTCCATCCGAAACTTTTGTGGCAGCTGCTTTGCTCATCTCACATATATTGGAATATGTTTTTTTCTCATTATTTTTGATTCCACAAACAGGAAGATAGACCGCAGTACAAACAATGCCATTGTAATCATCACTACTATTTTTTGGATCGGTTCCATTTAAAATTTCCTTGTAGTCAGCCATTCCACCTGCATCGGTATCACGAGCATCATCAGCAATGTTGGTGCTGTTTCCAGCGGTCAAACCTTTTTTGACATAGAAAATAATTTCTACATAATCCGGTACACCACCGGTATCAGAATCCCTGAACGAAGTCTTATCCATGGGATTACTTCCTTCTTTTGCTTCTACGACATCGGGAACTTTGTCTCTATCGGAATCTTTGTAGGAAGTGGCATCCAGTTTGTTGGTGCCATCGGTAGTTTCTTGAAGATCGGTTACCCCATCACTATCGGAATCGAGGAGAGAGGGGTTACCAGCGAGGCCATATTGCATCTTGTCTTGCTTGAAGAAATTTTTGAAGAAATTGGTTTCGTTTCGGAAATAACACCACCAGAGAGATTCTTCCCCCTTGGCAACCTTGAACGTGTATTGGTGATTGACGCCATCCCAAACCCAGTTGATTTCGGAGTTACGAACGGCATGCCCGAAAACAGGATTGATCTCATCGAGGATTTCTTGGGTGGTTTGATTGACGACAGCGGCTTGATTGTATTCACCATAGACGAGTTGTTTTTCTGCACTTTTGGGAGCGGTTGCAATACAATTTTTTAAGGCATCAGACTTTGGACCTGAATAACTTTTTAACGTATCGGTGGTGAAATCGGCTTTATATTCAGGGTTTCCACTTATGACTTGGAATATCGCAGCGAGAGGATCAGCATTTTTTTCTGATTCTTTTGCATTCAGTTCTTGGACTTCCAAAGAATTCATTCCTCCCCAAAGACCACCTATCATCAAACATCCAAAGCCGAAAAGGATTCCTGCTTTTTTCAAAGAGTATTTCATATTTTTTTTGTAAAAATTTCTCATCATTATATCAGATTTCTTTGTTTTTTGCAATTTTTTTTGAAAAAATCGGGTATTTTCCAAATTTCGCTGACAACTTTTTTCTCTTGCCTTTTTTTGAGGAAAGCGTAAGAATGCTTTTTGCAAAAATGCTATAGGCATATTTTGAAGGTACGGTGCCATCGTCTAGCGGTTAGGACGCTGGGTTCTCAGTCCGGCAACAGGGGTTCGATTCCCCTTGGCACTACCAAGAGAAGAGCTATTTCACTTGTTTATTTGTTTCTTTTTTTATTTTATTCTCTATGCCGATTATTAAATCTGCAAAAAAACGAGCTGAGCTTTCAGAAAGCGCACGACAGCGAAACCTTGGGGTTAAAACCCGAATGCTTACTATGGTGAAAAACATTGCAAAATGGATTTCTGATGGAAAAGTGGATAAAGCACAACACCATTTTGACGAAGCTCAAAAAGCAATCGACATGGCAGCAAAGCGAAATATTATCCATAAAAACAATGCTGCTCGAAAGAAGTCTCAAATTGCTTCTGCTATTGCTTCTGCAACCCAACAATCATAATCTATTTTTTTATGAATGCTTTTGTCTCATATTTTAAAGGAGCCTTTCACGAAATTCGAAATGTGACATGGCCAACCGAAAAAGAAGCCTTTCGGCTTACAAAGATTGTTTTTTGGTTTTTGGTTGTTTTTACGCTCCTCTTTTTTATCACAGACTTTGTGTTGAGTGGATTTTTTAGAACGCTGTACCAAGTATTGTAGTTTTTCTTTTCTGATAGCATGACAGATGATATTGCTAAAAACACTTCCAAAAAATCTACGGAGGTAAGAACCGAAGTTGATTATTTTGCAAGAGTGCAACGAGGTCGGCAAGATTCTTCTCAGGGGAGGCAGTGGTATGCTATCCACACCTATTCTGGATATGAAGATGCCGTAAAAAAGTCGATTCAAACTCGAATCGAAACCTTCCACATGCAGGATAAAATTTTTGAAGTGGTGGTTCCTAAAGAAAGCGAAGTGCATATGCGCCAAGGGAAGCCTATCTCTCGGAAAAAATGTATTTTCCCAGGATATGTTTTGGTCGACATGATTGTCACCGATGACTCGTGGTATTTGGTGCGAAACACACCAAGTGTAACAGGATTTGTGGGGTCTGGGAATATTCCTGTGGCGGTGAGTCCTGAAGAATTTGGGATTATTAAAGTGCGAATGGGAGAAGAAAAGCCAAAGTTCAAAGAAGAATTTTCGGTGGGAGATTTGGTTGCCATCTCATCTGGACCATTTGCATCATTTGAAGGAAAAGTGACTGAAGTGAACATTGAAAGAGGTCGACTTATTGTGATGGTCAATGTGTTTGAACGAGACACTCCTGTGGAAGTGGCGTTTAACGAAGTGAAGAAAAAATAAGGAAAAGCAGTCTTTCATTGTTTTTTAAAAAAAGAGGGGAAATCCTCTTTTTTGTTTATTTTTTCTATAGCAAAAACCTATTCCACAGAAGTTAAAAGTACTCCATATGGTCTTGGCTCTATTTCGTTTTCCATACTAAATCGTGCAAAAAATAAAGTAATAGCTGATATTGCTTGTTCTTCGTCTTCTACTAGGCTTTCTACTTCTAAAAAACTTCCTAATCCTTCTATATCGACTATTTCTACCAAGAGATTTTCGAAGCGGTATTGCTGTACGGTTTTTGTTTTCTGATATGCCAACGAATATCCTTTGCTGCTCATAAAGTTTTTAAACGCGTCTGGTTCTTTCACGCAAAACTCATGTTCGTCGTTCATCTCCATTCCTTCTGGAGTGATGTGTTTTTCTTTTTGGGTAATAATTGTTGTTCCTTCTTCGTTTCGAATACGAAAAAGATCGTTCAGATCTGTACCATGAAATGCATACATCTGATCTTCTTTGTGAGTATTTTTTATAAATGTTGCGTACGTGTGCAAAAAAATCTTTACTTCTTGGTGTTTTATTCCTTTTAGCCACGCTTTTGCTTCTATTTCTTTCATGAGAATAGATAAAAATTATTTTCTGATTTCTCCATGTCCTCGAATTTTCCATTTATAGGTCGTAAGTCCTTCTAATGCGAATGGTCCTCGAGCATGTAATTTTTGCGTTGAAATTCCAATTTCGGCCCCCAATCCAAATTGTGCTCCGTCGGAAAAAGCAGTGGAAGCATTGTGATACACACAGGCAGCATCCACTTCATTTAAAAATCTCTCGGCGTTCTCTGGATCTTCTGTAATGATACTTTCGGAATGTCCCAGTGAATACTTATAAATATGCTCTAATGCTTCATCAAGATTTTTTACCACTTTAATGGCAATATCATAATCAAGCCATTCTGTTGAAAAATCTACATTTTTTTCATGAATGCGAACATGGGCTTCTTCTAAGTGTTTTTTGATAAACGGTAAAAATGCTTCTGCAATATTTTCATGAATCAGCAGGGTGTCGAGCGCATTGCAAACAGAAACCCGCCTTGTTTTTTCATTGATGATATTATTTTTTGCCATTTCAAAATCTGCCGATGCGTCCACAAATGTGTGCACCACACTTGCTCCTGTTTCGATTACTGGAACCGTTGCATTCTCTACTACTGCTTTGATAAGCCCTTTTCCTCCGCGAGGAATTAAAACATCAATAAGTCCTTTTGCCTGCATTAGTTCTTTTGTTTCTTCTCGCGAAGCATTACCCAAAAAACACAAGGCGTCTTCTAAATGCAACGGTTCTAACACTTCTGTTATGCATTTCACCAATGCAGTATTAGAATGAAACGCTTCACGCCCTCCTTTGAGTACCACGGCATTTCCACTTTTAAACGCCAGAGAAAAGGCATCAATTGTCACATTCGGTCGAGATTCGTAGATCATTGCTACTACTCCAAATGGCACTCTTATTTTTTGCAGATTGAAACTGGAAAGGGGAATGGGAGATGGTAAAATTTCTCCAACAGGATCTGGCAATGATGCTACATTACGCACTTCTTGGGCAATATTTTGTATCCGTTCGAGGTTCAACAGAAGTCGATCTTTCATGGGAGAATCTCCCAATATTTCCAAATCCTTGGCATTTGCCATCGTTATATCGTTGGCATTATGTTCGAGCTTTTCTGCCAAAGCATGCAGAATATCATTTTTTTGTTGAGTAGAAAGCAGTGTGGTTTTTCGGCTGGAGAGCTTTGTTTTTTGGAGGAGGTGAAGAAGGGTGCTCATATATTAAAAGGATAAAAAATTTTTCACTACTTCCACTGGTATTTTCAACAAGTGTGCTAAATATGGAATTTTTTTAGGATTTTTCAATTGGGATATTGCGTTTTCAGTTTGAGCGATGTGCACAGAACGCCCTTTTAGCATATTTTTCTCATCACGATGCAACATGCCATCTTTCGTTCGAACAAGACGAATCATTTGCTCTCGAGGGAGAAGTATTTTAGTGAAGGCACAACGGCGAAGAATGGGAGTCATGATTTCAAGAGGAAAAATTTGAATGGTATTTCAATTGTGCCACTGCATGTGCCAAATCTTCCGCTCCAAACAAATAGCTTCCAGAAACAAGTATCGTTGCCCCTGCTTCCACAATGGCGCTAGCGGTTTTGCTGTTCACTCCGCCATCCACTTCAATAGGAGTATCTGGAAAATGTGAACGAATTGTTCGGATTTTATCAAGGGTTTCTGGAATAAACGTTTGCCCTCCAAATCCTGGATTCACGCTCATCACCAGCACAAAATCAGCAAACCGAATCCATTCTTTTGCTGTTTCAAAAGAAGTAGCTGGGTTGATGGCAATTCCTGCCTTCACTCCAAAACTTTTGATGAGCTGAAGCGTGCGGTGCACATGAGGATTGTTTTCGCCATGCACGGAAATCATCGCAGCACCCGCTTCCACAAAATTTTCGATATATTGATCTGCGTTTTCAATCATCAAATGCACATCGAAAAAATTTTTTGTTTGCAAATGCTTTAGGACTGGCGATCCAAAGGTGATATTGGGTACAAAATGCCCATCCATCACATCAAAATGAATTCCATCGGTAAATGGATCCATTCGGTCTATTTCGGCCTGAAAACTGCCTGCATTAGCGGAGAGAAGAGACGGAAAAATTTGAGGAGAAGACATACTGAAATTGCAAAATTACGAATTATAAAATAAAGCATTGTCAGTATATCAATTTTCTACTTATTTCCATAGCTGTGAATTTTTCCACTTTTCCATTTTAGTTTTTCCTTGTTATATTGTTCATTGTTCATTATTTACATACGCATTGAAGTCTATTGGGTTTTCTCTTCGGCAGGTGGCAACGCCCGAAGTGGTCTTGAAGGCGCTTTCGTTGCTAGAATTTTTACGCAATTCGGGAAAAGAAGTATTTTTGAGTGATACAACACTTTTGACATTGGGAGATCAGCTCGATCCTGTACAAAAAAAAAGAATATCCAAGAATATTACGCTGGATCTCTTTATTTTTTTGGGAGGAGATGGAACATTGCTCCGATCTTTGCATGAATATGCTCCGAAGATTTTTGAAACACCGATCGTTGGAGTGCATGCTGGGAATATAGGATTTTTTTCATCTGTTTTGCCAGAAGAAGCGCCACAAGCGCTGGAGAATATTTTTGCTTATCAAGGGGTTTCAGAAGATAAACGAATGGTGTTAGAAGGAAGTGTTGAAGATAAAAATGGTGAGATAAAAACGTTTTATGCACTCAATGAGTGCACTATCCATCATGCAGGAATTGCACGGCTTCGGCATCTTTCCACATGGGTGGATAATGAGTTTCTTACTACCTATAGAGCAGATGGGATTATTATTGCATCTCCCACTGGATCAACTGCCTATAATCTCGCTGCAGGAGGTCCCATCGTTGCCATCGACACTCAAGGCCTTGTGATGACACCACTTGCTCCTGCAGGGTTTTCTCAGCGTTCGATAGTACTTTCTTCCGAAAAAACTATTTCAGTACAATCTGATGCTCACATGCTCATCTCAGTAGACGGGCAGAAATATTTTCCATTCCCTTCTGGTGCCACACTCCGCATTAAAAAGCATGCATCACCTCTTGTGTTTTTGCGGCAAAAAGAAGAATCATATTTTTCAACATTGCGAGAAAAATTGGGATGGGGGTAGATCAAATAATGGCTCCTAAGAAAAGAGTACCACGTCTGGGCACTCTTTTTTTGCACTCCATTTTTTTCAAGATTACGTTGCTGTGTGTACAAATCGTGTTTCTCGAATCATTACTACTCTAATCTCTCCCGGATACTGCACATCGCTTTCAATTCTTCTGGTGATATCCCAAGAAAGCTTTGATGTTTCCAAGTCAGACAGTTCTTCTGGATTAACAAATAGCCACATTTCTCGTCCTGCCGACATGGCGTAGCATTTTTGCACTCCTTTGTATGACGTCGCAATTCCTTCCAATTCCACCATTCGTTTGATGAATTTTTCAGAGGTTTCTTTTCTTGCTCCTGGTCGAGAAGCAGAAATGGCATCTGATGCTTGCACGATAAACGCTTCTATTGTTCTGAGTGGCATATCTTCATGATGCGCTTCGATGGCATGCACTAAATCTTCATCGAGCTGGAATTTTCGTGCGATTTCCCCAGAAAGCAATGCGTGTTTTCCTCCCATCTCATGAGAAAGTGTTTTCCCAAGATCATGAAGTAAGGCTGCTTTTTTGGCGAGTTCAGGATTTGCTCCTAGAAGATGTGCTATTCCTTCCGCAATGAATGCACATTCTATTGAGTGTCGTAATACATTTTGTCCGTATGACGTTCTGAAATGGAGTCGTCCTAAAATCTTCACTAAGTCATGAGGAATTCCCGTCACTCCGGTTTCAAATATTGCTTCCTCTCCTAATTTTTCAATCATTTTATCCACTTCCGCTTGTTTTTTCTTCATAACTTCTTCAATTCGAGCAGGATGAATCCGACCATCTTCCAGAAGTTCTTTCAACACTTCGGCAGCTAAGTATCTTCTGAGTGGGTCAAAGGATGAAAGGATTACAACATTTGGAGTATCATCAATTACCAAATTTACCCCCGTTGCCCGTTCGAAGGCATTGATATTTCTTCCTTCTTTCCCAATGATTCGCCCTTTCATTTCATCATTCTCGAGCTCCACTTGAGACACCGTTGTTTCTGTTGTCACATCAGATGCGATTCTCTGTATTGCACTCACAATGGTGTGCCTCGCTTTATCTTGCAATTCCGCTTTTAGCCGTTCTTCCATTCGGTGCATTTTGGTTACCAAATCTTGCTCTGCTGTTTTTTCGATGATGTCAAACATCTTTTGCTTTGCTTCTTCTGGAGAAAGTCCAGAAATTTTTTGTAGTTCGATTTGTTCGTCTGCAATCAATTTTTTCAATTTTTCACTTTCTTCTTCTAGGTTTTTTTGCATATCGAGTGCAATCCCTTTTTGCCGTTCCACTTCTTTCACCTTTTCATCAAGTCCTTTTTCTTTTTCTTCCATTCGAGCCACTTCTTTTTCCAATTCTAATTCTTGTTTTTGAATTTCATTTTTTCGCCTATCTCCTTCGCTTTGGGCTTTAGAAATAATTTCTTGCGCTTTTTTATCCGCTTCTCGCTCTTTTTCTGTTGTTTCTTTTTCGAGCCTTAGAAGTTTTTTTTCGGCGTCGGCGATTTGTTTTTCCACGTCAAAAAGCTCCGCTTTGATTTTTGTTTTCAGTTCTTGCTTGTATTTCCATTTGAGGAAAAATCCTCCTGCCACACCTCCAATGAGGAGAAAAACAATGGCTATAATAATATTCGTCATATCAGTAAAAATAATAGAGTGATATGAAGAAATCAAAAAAGATAACTCTTTATCGCAGAGCTATAAGAGGTGGCTTTATACTAAAATGTAATGATGTATGAATCACAACTGGGGTAGGTAAATAGCACTTCTTCTCCTTTTCTCTCTCTTCTTTTTTTAGTGTATCATACCTTCTTATTTTTTCAAATTTTTCTTTTTGACTTTTTAAGTATTTTTTTGATAGAGTGCAAATGATTATTTTTTTACTTTCATAGGTTTTTTGTGAATATTCCACCTATTTCTATTCAGGCAGAGCAAATATTTACAATAGGTGCTGCATCCATTACTAATTCTATGCTTACAGGGTTATTGGTAAGTGTTTTTTTGATGTGGTTTCTTACCTATGTAGTTTCTAAAAAAAAAGAAGTTCCAGGGCGAGTGCAAGGATTGGTTGAGTCGGTTTTTGACTTTACGTCGTCAACGATTAACTCTGTTATGAAAAACGCAGAGCATACAAGAAAAGCACTTCCTTTGGTAATGACTATTTTCTTTTTTGTTTTATTTTCCAACTGGGCAGGGCTTATTCCAGGGGTTGGGTCTGTTGGAGTTGAAGGAGTTCACAATGGTCATCATACTATTATTCCATTTTTTCGCAGCACCTCTGCCGATCTCAATTTTACGATTGCTCTTTCTTTGATAGTTTTTTTTACAATTCAATTTGTAGGAATTGTAGCTCTTGGGATGCGAGGGTATGCGAAAAAGTTTTTTGTAAGTCCTTTTCATAAGCCTTACTTTATTGGAACAGTTGTTGGAATTTTGGAGTTAATTAGTGAAATAGCAAAAATTCTTTCTTTTTCATTTCGACTTTTTGGAAATATATTTGCGGGAGAGGTTTTGCTCATGGTGATGATTAGCTTAGTGCCATATTTTGTACCACTTCCTTTTTATGTATTGGAGGTGTTTGTTGGTCTTGTGCAAGCTGCGGTTTTTGCAATACTCACAACAGTGTTTATGAAAATGGCAATGACAGAGGCGGAGCATTAATATAATGTCTATAATTTTTATTCTTTTATTTTTATAATTATGGAATCACAACTACTGGCAGCAGCACTTGCAATTGGACTTGGGTCTATGGGACCTGCAATTGGAGTGGGGTTTTTAGCAGGAAAAGCATTGGAAGCAGTGGGGCGAAATCCTGAAGCGTCATCAAAAATTCAATCAATGATGATTCTTGGTATTGCCTTTGCGGAAGCAATTGCTATTTATGCATTGGTAATTTCTTTGATGATTTTGTTTCAGTAAAACTTATTCACTTATAATACTTTCGTTCTATGGAAGCACTTGCAAAATTGGGGATTAATCTTTGGATGCTTGCTTTTCAAGCACTCAACTTCGCAATACTTCTTTTTGTGCTCTACAAATTTGCATATGGTCCGATGATCACTTTTCTTGATGATCGAACTGCAAAGATTGATCAGGGGATAAAAGATGCTGCGGAGGCAAAAGAAATGTTGAAAAAGGCTTTAGAACAAGAAGCTCAGATAATGCTTGATGCTCAAAAGGAAGCAAAAAAAGTGATTGATCTTGCTATGCAGCAAGCAAAAAAACAAGCCGAATCAACCCTTCAACTTGCGGAAGCTCAGTCCGCTCGAATGATCGAAGACGCTCGTGCTCAGTCTATTCAAGATGCACAAAGACTTTTGAATGATGCAAAGAAAGATCTTTCGGAAGTAGTGATGAGTGCTGTGGAAAAAGTGATCCAGCAAAAATTGGACGCCACAGCAGACGCTGATCTTATTAAAAAGATTATCTCATAGTTTTTCATGATTCTTTCTCCTCGACAGTTGGCATCCACTCTCATGGAAATGACCTCAGAAGGGTCTTCTGTGGAAACATTGGTTTCTCGTACTATTTCTTTTTTGAAGCGAAAGAAAAAGCTTTCTTTACTTCCTTCGGTACTCACAGAATTACAAGCATTGCAAGATGAAAAAGAGAATATTTGTCATGTGGTCATCACTTCTGCTTTTTCTCTTTCTGATGAGCTCAAAAAACAAGTAGAAGAAAAAGCAAAAACGCTTTTTGTGGGGAAAAATCTACGATGTGAATATGTGCAAGATGCTTGTCTAGTGGGAGGAATTGTCATTTCATCAGCCGAAAGACGCTGGGATGCAAGCGTGCAGAAAAAAATGCAAGCGCTTAAAAATTCGTTATAATTCTTTGTATTTCTTATTATTTGTATGGCAAACGCACTGGTTTCAGAATTGAAAAAGCAAATTGACGCCTTTGGGTCGTCTCCCGTTTTGGAAGAGACAGGAACTGTTTTGGAGGTGGGAGATGGAGTGGCTCGAGTGGCAGGTCTTTCTGAGGTTATGGCTTCGGAAATGGTAAAATTCTCTTCTGGAGCACTTGGGGTGGCATTCAATTTGGAAGAAAGTGAAGTGGGAGTTATGCTGATGAGTGATGTGGATTCTGTGAAAGAAGGAGACACTGCAACCAGAACCAATGAAATTCTTTCAGTTCCAGTGGGGGAGTCGATGATTGGTCGGGTTGTCAATGCTCTTGGAGATCCGATTGATGGGAAAGGCGTTATTACAACGGAAAAACGATATCCTGTGGAAAAAGTAGCTCCAGGGGTGATGACTCGAAAGTCAGTGCACCAACCTGTCCAAACAGGAATTAAAGCAATTGATGCGCTGATTCCTATTGGGCGAGGGCAGCGAGAGCTGATTATTGGAGATCGACAGACAGGAAAAACAGCCGTAGCGATTGATACCATTATCAATCAAAAAGGGCAAAATATGACATGTATTTATGTGGCGATTGGGCAAAAAGCGCAAAAAGTTGCACGAATTATGGCAGAATTGGAAAAAGCAGGAGCAATGGAATACACTACAATTGTGGCAGCAGGTATTTCTGAACCCGCAGCACTTTCATTTTTAGCACCATATGCAGGAGTTGCTCTGGCAGAATATTTAATGGATCAGGGGAAAGATGTGCTGATTGTATATGATGATCTTTCAAAACATGCTGTTGCATATCGACAAATTTCTCTTATCTTACGGCGACCACCAGGACGAGAAGCGTACCCTGGAGATGTGTTTTACCTTCATTCTCGACTTTTGGAACGAGCGGCAAAGCTGAACGAAAATTATGGAGGAGGGTCTATCACTGCACTTCCTATCATCGAAACACAGGCAGGAGATGTGTCTGCTTATATTCCAACCAATGTTATTTCGATTACCGATGGACAGATTTATCTTGAGTCGGATTTGTTCTACAAAGGAATTCGACCAGCGCTCAACGTTGGACTTTCGGTTTCTCGAGTAGGATCATCGGCACAAACCAAGGCGATGAAACAAGTGGCAAGTCGGCTTCGGCTTGATTTGGCGCAATACCGAGAAATGGAAGCATTTGCACAGTTTGGATCAGATCTCGACGAAAAAACTAAAGCGTTGCTCGAACGAGGAAAGCGAGGAATAGAAGTGCTCAAGCAAGGGCAATATTCTCCGCTCAAGCTCGAAGAAGAAGTAGCGATTCTCTATGCCCTCACGAGAGGATATCTGGATACAATTCCTGTAAATGATATTGTTCGATTTGAAGAAGAATTTATAAAAGCTTTGCAGGCTAGTGATTCTGGGATTGCTCAAGCCATTGCTAATGAGAAGATTATTTCAGAAGGCACCGAGGAAAAACTGAAAAAGTTTATTGAAGATTTTATCAAGATTTTTACCGCATAATTCATGGCGAGCGCACTCGATATTCGTCGGCGAATTAAAGGAGTAAAATCCACTGGGAAAATTACCAAAGCAATGCAGCTTATTTCGGCTGTGAAAATGCGAAAAGCGGTAGAATCGGCTCTTGCTATCCGTCCGTATGCCGAAGGTATGGTGGGAATCCTCAAGCAAGTGGCAGGAGAAATGAAAAAACAGAGTACATCTGCAAATATCTTTTTTTCTGGAAATGGAGGTGATACTGATCTTTATGTATTGATAACCAGCAATAAAGGGCTTTGTGGATCGTATAATGCGGGAGTTCTTCGGCTTTTGGCGTCGCTTAGAAAAGATCGACCAAGTCGAAATGCAACCTATATTGTGCTCGGGAAAAAAGGACAACAAGCCATTGTGAGAATGAAGGGAAATCTAATCGCTTCTTTTCATTCTTTTATTTCCAAGCCAGAAGTGAAAGATTTGCGAGCAGTGGCAAAACTTATTATAGAAGAATTTGTCTCTGGGCGAGCAGCTCGAGTAGAAATGATATGGACGGATTTTGTTTCGTCGTTTCAGCAAACGGCTCGGAATTCTGTGTTACTTCCTCTTTCCGAAGCCCATTTGACCGATGATGGCACGGCATCTTCCAGTCTTTCTGGAGAATATTGCATCGAACCAGAACCCACTGAAGTGCTTTCGGCTATGCTTCCTCGGTTTTTAGAAATGAGGCTCTATCATGCCCTTCTCGAATCTAATGCTTCGAAAGAATCGATGCGGATGATGGCGATGAAAAACGCAACAGATGCCGCAAAAGAAATGGCGTTTGACCTTACTCTTACCTACAACCAGATTCGGCAAGGGAAGATTACGCAAGAGATTGCGGAGCTTTCTGCAGGGATGGATGCGGTGAAGCGATAATATTAGTATTTTTTCTTATTTTCATTATGTACGGAAAACTCATTCAGGTGATGGGACCAGTAGTAGACGTAGAATTTGACGCAGGAGTGGATACTCCTCGAATCTATGATGCTTTGATGGTAGAGATTGATACTGGAACACTTACTCTCGAAACCCGACAGCATTTGGGAGGAAACCGAGTGCGAACCGTAGCAATGGGGTCAACCGACGGATTGAAACGAGGAATGAAGGTGATGGCGAGTGGATTGCCTATTTCGGTTCCAGTTGGAAAAGAAGTACTTGGAAGAATGTTTAATGTTTTGGGGGATCCAATTGATGAAAAAGGACCTATTGCTGCTGTGAAAAAATCTTCAATTCACCGACCAGCTCCGAGCTTTGATGAACAGTCTACAAAGACGGAAATCTTCGAAACGGGAATTAAGGGGATTGACCTCATCTGTCCGTTTATGAAGGGAGGGAAGGTTGGGCTTTTTGGAGGAGCAGGAGTAGGGAAAACTGTACTTATTCAAGAGCTTATTCGAAACATTGCACAAGAGCATGGAGGGTATTCTGTGTTTGCAGGAGTTGGGGAGAGAACCCGAGAAGGAAATGATTTGTATCACGAAATGAGCGATTCAGGAGTAATTGACAAAACCGCATTGGTGTTTGGGCAGATGAATGAATCTCCTGGATGTAGGCAGAGGGTAGCACTTACCGCACTCGCCATGGCAGAAGAATTTCGAGATGCTGAAGGGCGAGATGTTCTCTTTTTTGTTGATAATATTTTTCGATTTACTCAAGCAGGAGCAGAAGTTTCAGCGCTTCTTGGGCGTATCCCTTCCGCAGTAGGGTATCAACCAACGCTTTCGGAAGAAATGGGGGGATTGCAAGAACGGATTACCTCTACTACTAAGGGATCTATTACTTCTGTGCAGGCTGTATATGTTCCGGCAGATGATCTTACTGATCCTGCTCCTGCTAATACTTTTGCACATCTTGACTCAACGGTAGTACTTTCAAGACAAATCGCAGAGCTTGGAATCTATCCTGCTATTGATCCGCTTGATTCTTCTTCTAATGTTTTGCACCCAAGTATTGTGGGGCAAAAACACTACGAAACCGCTAGAGGAGTGCAAAAAGTACTTCAGCGGTATAAAGATCTTCAGGATATTATTGCGATTCTTGGAATGGAAGAACTTTCGGAAGATGATAAGAAGCTGGTGGCTCGAGCTCGAAAAATCCAAAAATTCTTCTCTCAGCCGATGTTCGTAGCAGAACAATTTAATGGATGTCCTGGGCAATATGTAACGAAAGAACAAACTGTTGACGGATTTGCTCGAATCCTTTCTGGAGAGCTTGACGATATTCCAGAACCAGCGTTTTACCTCAAGGGAAGTATTGATGAGGTGTTGGCAGATGCGTAAGTCAATGACAAATTACGAGCAATAAGAGAGTCCTTTTAGCTTGATGTAGAGTATGAAATTTTTTACCCTCAAAATCATCACTCCCGAAAAACTAGTTCTGGAAGAACTTGTTCTTCAGGCTACTCTTCCGGTGATTCGAGGGGAGGTGACACTTCTGGCGAATCATATTCCTTATATTGGAGCATTGAAAAATGGGGGAGAGATTTTGATAAAAACAGAAGAAGGGGAAAAACTTCTTGCTATTTCTGGAGGATTTATAGAGTTTCATAATAATGTGCTGACTATTTTGGCAGACAGTGCTGATCGAGCAGAAGATATTGATTTGGAAATGGCGGAAGCAGCAAAAGCCCGAGCTGAAGAACTTCGGAATCAAGCAATTATAAATGATGATGAAGACTATGCAGCCCTTATGGCAATGCTTGAAAAAGAAACCTATCGAGTGAAAGTGGCAAAAAAACACTATTCCAGAAGAGGAATATATAATTCATTATGATTCGACTTCTTCCTCCATCGCTTCAAAACCAAATTGCCGCAGGGGAAGTGGTGGAACGACCTGCAAGTGTGGTAAAAGAATTAGTAGAAAATTCTATTGATGCGGGATCAACGAATATAATCGTGCAGATTGAAGAGGGGGGACTAAAAGAAATTCGGATTATTGATAATGGATGCGGAATGAATCCTGATGATGCGGTGATGAGTTTTCAGCGATATGCAACGTCGAAAATTGCAACGACTGATGATTTATTTACCCTCTCATCCTTTGGATTTCGAGGAGAGGCGATCGCTGCTATCGCGTCTGTGTCGCACTGTACCATTCGCACAAAGCAAGCGAATGATTTGCATGGCATTGAAGTAAAAAATGGTGATCAAAGTACACCCATTGGTTGCGCAGTGGGAACAGAAACGATTGTTGAAAATCTTTTTTGGAACGTGCCAGCACGAAAAAAATTTATGAAATCAGCAGAAACAGAAACTCGTGAAATCGTCAAAACAATAGAACAATTTGCTCTTTCTCATCCGCTGGTGTCTTTTACGCTCCGCACCGAACACCGAGAAATTCTTTCTTTTCCACTAATCCCTTCTGACTATCCGTTTCTCATCCGTTGTAAAAAAGTGTTGGGAGAAAACATTGCCAGCTATCTTTTGCCTTTGCAATATGATGGGAATGATATGCGTATTGAGGGTTTTTGTTCACATTCTTCTCTTCATCGATCTACAAAGGATAAGCAATTTTTCTTTGTGAATGGTCGGATGATACAGAGGGATAGTATTTTTAGTGCGTGCATCCAGCAAGCCTATCAATCATTACTTCCTTCGGGAAAGCATCCAGTGGTAGTACTTTCTCTCACCATTCCCCCCGATCAAGTGGATGTGAATGTGCATCCGAGAAAGCTAGAGGTGAAATTTTCTCATCCTAAAGAAATTTTTCAAATCATCAAGGGAAGTCTTGAAAAAGGGCTTTCGAGGACATCTGCTTCACTTGGGAATAGTGTTGTGCCAAAAGCAGTTTCTCCAGCATACCATCTTCCGCACGTTCAAAAATCTACCACGTTTTCAAATGATTCATTTCCAAGAGTTGATCATGTGCCTTTAAAGCCAATAAGTACAAGGATTCCGTTTTTTTCCATGGAGGAGCCCCATCTCGAATCTCATTCTTGGAAAGTGATTGGACAGGTTCGAAATAGTTTTATTGTGGTGGAAGAATCCAATGGGATTCGTATTATCGATCAGCACGCCGCACACGAGAGGGTTCGATATGAGCAATATCAAAAAGCATTAGCTCAAAAAACAATCTCTTCTCAATTACTTTTGACTCCTGTGGTCATGTCTTTTTCGACTTCTGAAAAATTGCAGCTGCTCGATAATCTTCCAGAGCTGGAGGCATTTGGGTTTTCTATTGAAGATTTTGGAGGAAATGAAGTGGCAGTGACGGCAGTTCCGAGTGGAAGCGAGCATATCGAATTGGAAAAATTATTTTCAGCTTTGTTGGCGGATCTTGATTTTTTTGATCCTGCATTTGGGAAAGCACTGCAAGGTATTGGTCAGCGTATTATTTCATACGCCGCATGTCGTGGTGCAAAAAAATTTGGAGACCGTTTGAGTCAGTCAGAAATGGAAGCTTTGGTGGAAGATTGGAAACAATGCGATACTCCAGATGCCTGTGCCCACGGACGGAAGGTTTCTTCGTTCTTTTTGTTTCAGGAAATTGAGAATGAATGTGGGAGATATTAATGTTTTTCTAAAAAATGACATCCTGCTGATTCATGATTTTCGAATGCGGATCTAGCAATAAGCGTTGCTACCAAAATGGCATTGGAGAGTCCAATGTCTTCATCGCTAAGAAATTCTTTATGCAGCATTGCATCAATTTTTTTTTGTAATTCCAAAAGTTCTTGCATAGCATCTTGCAATCCTTTTGAAGTGCGCACAATTCCCACTTTTTCCCATAAAATGGTTTTGATTTTTTGGAAAAGAGCTTTTTTTTCCGAGGAATTTGTTTGTTTCGTATCGGTAAAGATAGGATTTTGAGGCGTCGGGAAATCAGTATTTGATGGCATTTTTAAAATATCTTCAGCAGCAAAATACCCCCACACCAAACCTTCAAGAAGTGAAGTACTGGCGAGTCTATTAGCGCCATGAAGTCCTGTATGGCTCACTTCTCCCACAGCATACAGTCGCGGAAGAGTCGTTTTTCCGTGTAGATCAACCTGCACACCTCCGCATGTGTAGTGTGCTGCAGGAACCACAGGAATATCATCTGTGGTGATATCAATTTTGTATCGAAGACATGATTGATAAATAGTCGGAAAAGTTTTTATAATTTGTTCTTTTGGCATTATAGAATGCAGATCGAGCAGCACATGATCATATTTATGTGCTTGCATTTCAGAAAAAATCGCACGACTCACTTCGTCTCTGGGCGCCAAGTCTTTCCATTTTGAATTGTATTGTTCCATAAATGGTTTTTTGGTATCTGGCGTTTTGAGAATTGCACCTTCTCCTCGCACCCGCTCAGAGATCAGCGGTTTTCTTTCTTCTTCACAAGACAAGACCGTGGGGTGAAATTGGATGTATTCCAAATCTTGTATCTTTGCTCCTGCACGGTGCGCCATGGCGATGCCGTCTCCTCGCGCTCCTTCTGGGTTTGAGGTCATCGAGTAGAGATGCGCTATGCCACCAGTGGCGAGTACCACAGCGTCTGCAAATATTTGGGAAATACTATTATTTTCTAAAACCATTGCGCCGATGCACTCATCATGGTGCATGATTAGATCAATTGCGGTGCAGTTTGTTTTCCATCTGATGCGGGAAGATTTTTTGAGAGTATTTAGCAATGCTGTCATAATGGATTTCCCAGTGTGATCTGCTATATGAGCTACTCGAGAATGCGAATGTGCTGCTTCAAGCCCAAGAGAAGAGTCGAACAGCACTTGAGCGCCTTGTTTCAATATCTTTTCCACCAAAGGCGTTGCATGTGTCGCAAGCCAATGCACGGCTTTTGGATTATTTTTTTCATCTCCTGCTCGCAAAATATCCTCTTCCAAGCTTGCCACCGAATCGTTGTTTTCGCTCCCCACCATCACAATTCCTCCTTGCGCAAGTGATGAATTGCTTTCTTGAATTGTTTCTCCTCTCGTTATAATGGTGATATGCACAGCAGAATCTTCCAACAACCGAAAAGCTGTGGAAGCTCCTGCAATCCCAGAACCAATTATGAGAACGTGCATAGAATTACTTTTTTTGAAAAAATATTAGGAAAAGGATAGCGCAAGACTTGAGAAAATACAAAATTGATTTTTTCACTTCTTTTTAATCAGCACAAAAGTATAATTTGTAATTTATTCTATTTTTTCCGAATTACTACACTTTCGGACCTTATCATTTTGTTGGTGATGTCGGTGTTTTCGATGATGCATTCTTCACAGATAAGGCAATTTTTTAGCGTGGTGTTTTTGATAACACATCCTTCCAAAATAATCGAATTTTCCAATTCCACGTTTTCTAACTGGCAGTTTTTTTGCACTATGCAAATACCAGACATTTCCACTTTCCCTTTTTGTTGCACATTTTCATGTATCAAAGAAGTCATAAGCAATGTCTGATTTGCCTCCATAAAGGCAGGAAAACTCCCAATATCAAACCAATCTTCTGAAAACGTGAAATATTCTACTTCTTTTCCCTGTTGCAAAAAATACTCAAAAATCCCTCCCAAATCATCGGCATGGGTTTTTGAATAGTCGATAATATCCTGCAGTGTGGAAACTGGGAAAATATATGCGCCTGTGGAAACTAGTGAAGAAGAGGGTTTTTCGGGCTTTTCTTCAAATGCTTTTACTTGCTTTTCATTTTTTGGTACCACCACACCAAATTTTTTAGCCTCTCTGAGGTCTTTAATATCATATGCGGCGAGGATTGGAGTATCACGTGCCGCATCGATAAATGTTTGCATTGAAAACCCAAAATAATTATCTCCTGCTAGTAGCATCAGTGGCTCGGAAAGATTTGAATCTTGCAAAAAAAGTGAAACGGCTGCCAATGCGCCTTTTTTTTGAGTTTCACCAACACTGTCTTCCACAAAAATATTGATGATTCGGTGTGGAAAAAATTCTTCTTTCCAGTTTTCAAAATCTTTTGCAAAGACCTGATTGGTAGAAATGGTGATGGGAATAGTTTCGGGTAATGATTCCACCAAAAAAGAAATAAGCGGTTTTCCTGCCACGGGAATCAGTGGTTTTGCTTTTTTTTCGGTGAGTGGCCACAAACGTGTGGCAAAGCCCCCTGCAAGAATGAGGATGTGCATGGATAATAAAAAAATTTTTTATGTTTTTAGCATAAATTTTTTTTCTTTTTATAACCTGTTGTTTTTTTTTATTTCTATGTTAAAATATTTTCATAAGCAATGAAATAATCTGTATTAAAGCGCTTAAAAGACTGTCAAAGATCACAAATAAATATTTTTTCATACTTATATGGAATCTTTTGTAAAAAAGTATGCTGGGGCTGGGAATTGTCTCGGTTCGTACAGAGCAATTTATAACTACTAGACCCTAAAACATTGATTTTCCCTATTGCATCAAACAATAATATTTTTTGAAAAGTACTTTATAAAAACCTCTCAATGTTGTTATTAGGAGGTTTTTAGTTTTTTTCTTGGATTTCAGAGTAAATAGGTTTTTGGAAAATTTCTCTTGCATATCTTCCAAAAACTATGATACCATCCGCCAGCATACAATCTTGGGGTGTTAGCTCAGCTGGCTAGAGCGCCTGTTTTGCACGCAGGAGGTCATCGGTTCGACTCCGATACACTCCACCAAGAGAAGCTTTTGCAAAAGACGCTCATCTACTATGCAGTGTCTTTTTTTTATTTTATCTATGAAAACAATTTCTGCAACAACTCTCCTCGAAAGACTTGCAACAGGTGATTCTTCATTTATAGTGCTGGATGTGCGCACTCCATTTGAATGGAAAGAGGCTTCTTTAGGGAATGATGAGCGCATCAAATATATTGAAATGATGAATCTTGAATCACGACTTTCTGAGTTACCAAAAGATTTTCCCATTTATGTATTATGCCGAAGTGGAAACCGGAGTGGAATGGTGACTAAGGCGCTTTCTCAAATAGGATATGATGCGTATAATGTGGAGGGAGGAATGATACAGGTCGCATTTTTACAAAATTTCCCCCGATAATCCTAAGAAATACAGTTTTCTTTTTTCTTTTTTCTTTGGTAAACTTTTTTTCGATTTTTATATTTTTTTATGGATATTCAAAAAACAAAAGGAGAACACTCCACCGTTGTGCTCACTGTTTCGCTTACAGCCGATGAAGTGAAATCACATGAAGCTGCTGCTATAAAGC
This sequence comes from uncultured Candidatus Peribacteria bacterium, assembly GCA_964532505.1. Taxonomy (GTDB): domain Bacteria; phylum Patescibacteriota; class Gracilibacteria; order CAIRYL01; family CAIRYL01; genus CAZHIF01. Next base: position 52,689 of record CAZHIF010000006.1, on the reverse strand, counting down.
AACTTTCTTCGGAGGTAAAAATAGATGGATTTCGGAAAGGGCATGTGCCTGCGAGTTTGATCCGATCTCGAATTGGAGAAGCTGCCATTCAACAAGAATGTATTGATTTGGCGATTAATGATGCGTATGTGAATGCGATACGGTCTGAAAAAATTGCTCCGCTGGATCGACCAAACCTGAAAGTTGAAAGTATTGATCCATTGAAGGTTCAGTTTATTGTTCCCGTATATCCAGAAGTGAAAGTGTCTTCTAAAGGGTTATCTGAGTTCAAAGAGAAAGAGGTGAAGGTGGAAGAAAAAGAAATTGATGAAGCGGTGGAAATGTTTCGAAAGAATCTTTCAGAAGAACGGGAGGTATCTCGAGGGATTGAAAAAGGAGATATTGCCGAGATTAATTTTGACGGAAAGAATGCCGAAGGAGTTTCTCAACCCGGAATGCAGAGCGAGTTTCATCTTCTTGAAGTGGGTTCTGGAACTTTTATTCCAGGGTTTGAAGACGAACTATTGAATATGAAAAAAGATGAGGAAAAAACATTTCCGATTACATTTCCAGCCGATTATCACGCAGCCGATTATGCAGGGAAAGAATTTTTCTTTACGGTGAAAATTCTAGCAGTGAAAGAAAAAGTGCTTCCTGAGGTGGATGATGCGTTTGTGAAAAAACTAACAGGAAAAGACGAAACAGTGGCAGATCTTCGAAATGAGATAAAAATACATTTGGAAAAAAAGAAAAAGAATGAAGGATATGCCGCTGCACAACAGGCGTTATTTGAGGCTATTGGTGAAAACACTACAGCAGATTTACCTCTGATTATGATCGCCGAAGAGCAAGAAACCATTATTGACAACATCAAAATGCAAGGATTGCAGATGGGGCTTCCTTGGGGAAAATATCTCGAAGCAACGAAAAAAACAGCCGAAGAGATAAAAGAAGAAGTGAAAGGGCAGGCAGAAAAAACTGTAAAATCACGACTTGGGCTTCGAAAGCTTTTGGATGAAGAAAAAATCGTCATTCCAGAATCAGAAATACATGATGAAATCTTTCGAGAACTTTCTCGGGTTTCTGCCAACCAACGAAAGGAAAAAGAGCGCTATTATGCTAAAAATCAAGAAGGATGGTTTCAGATAGAAAATCGATTGCAAATCAGAGCGTTTTTTAAGAAAATGCTTTCTGAATAATCTTTATTTTTTTATTATGATGCACAATGACGGATGCTGCGGAGGCGGACAATGCCACTCGCAAGACGAAGATCAAGAACTTACTATCACGGAAGTGATGGAAGAAGTAGGAGCTCTTTTGGGATCGATTGATACTGTATTGGCTGATACTGAAATGACTCCAGAAGAAAAATTAGCTGCGATTGATGAATTGCTTGATCCTTGGAGACCAAGCGAAGAAGACGACGAAGAATAAGAAAAAGAACCCCATTAAGGGGTTCTTTTTTATTTTTTAAGAAATATATTTTATGGAAGCACCTCCTCACCTTTTACAATGTTTTTAACAAAAAGAAATAGCTTTCTGTATTGCTCAATGTTAGATTTTTTGTATGAAACTGTATGCCATTCTTTTTTGTTGGCTATTTTTTGTAAACTTGATTTTTTCGGGCATTTCACTGGCGGTGAATATTTCAGAAGTGCATCCTACCGAGGAATATATCGAGATTTTTAGCGATGAATATGCTGATTTTACAGGATGGAAATATTCTGAAATGACTTCGACTGGAAAGGAGAATTTGTATGCTTTTCCATTTTCCAGTATTTCGGCAGGGGGTTACTTACTTATATCACTTTCTAATAAAATCAACGATACTGGTGACACTGTTTCGATCTATGCCGCAAACGGTGAAAAGGTTGATTCTATCATTATTCCTGCAAAAAAAACAGGAATGTCTTATTCTTTGCTAGAGGGAAGCTGGATTTGGACAATCTCTTCTCCAAGTCTTCCCAATGTTTCCCCTTTCACTCCAACTCCTCCGCCGACACCACTTTCATCCTCAACACCCACACCCACTCCCACTCCCACTCCTTACCCTGCATTGATTATTACTGAAATGTTTCCTGATCCCGAAGGAACGGACGGACTGGAGAATGAATATTTTGAACTTTTTAATCCGACTGAAAATTCTTTTGATATAGCGGGTTGGAAAGTTGTGGATACTTCTGGTGATGCCTATATTTTTGCTTCTCAGCGTATTGAGTCGCAAAGTGTGTTGGCAGTTTATCGATCGCAAAGTGGCATCACGCTCAACAACACAGGAGAAACTCTCACCCTCTTTGATCCTAATGGACAGAGTGTTTCGGTGTTCCAATATTCTGGAACTGCAAAATCTGGAGAATCTTTTGGAGTGTTTGCTGATCAGACATGTTGGATGAGGCCTTCTGCAAATACTCAAAATACTGCTTGTCTTTCAACTTCGATTCCGCCTTCGGTTGCCACCACTTTCGAAAACAATATGATTCCATTTCCAGTGCTGAAATCTCCCACTAATCCAGTTATTCTGCAGATTATTTCCGTGTCTCCCAATGCTTCACCCGATAGCATCGAAGTAAAATGCGTTTCATGTAATACCGACATAGCAGGAATACGTCTTGGAATTGATGGAGTTGCCTATACCATTCCAGAAAATATATTCGCAAAAACGGGGGATATTTTGCGCTTTGTGTTTCAAAAAGATACCACCGAACCGCCTCGCCAGTTGGGCGGAGGTTGGATGTTTTTTGTCCCCATTTCTGGACTTTCGCTCAGCGATGAAAGTATTTATTTAGTCGATAGTAATTCTCAGATTTTAGAAGGAATGTGTTATGCGAATCAGAATAATTATCTGGAATCGAAAGAAAAAAAAGATATTGCTGTGATGATTTTGCAAAATCAGTGGAAGGGGAGTGTGGCAGAATATGATTGTGTGAATATTGCTGCGTTTCCCAAAAATTCGAAAATAGTGCGTATTGTCACCGATGATACCAATTCTCTTCAGGATTTTCAGATTGTGATTTCTGGAGATTCTTCTTCTGCCGTGGAGGGATTGTTATTTTCTGATTTTTTGGTTTCAACAGAAGTATTTGAAATCCGCTTGAAAAATACATCTTCTGAAATTATTCCTCTCAAAAATATTGGGCTGTATAATGCAGGAAAAGAGCTTAAGATCTTTCCAAACGATTGGCTATTGCCAGAGCAGGAATATATTGTCCGCTTGCCGATGAAAAATAAAAGCCTTTCTCTTGATCAAATGTTTTTAGAATTGCGATCGAGTGATATGACGCTTTTAGATACGATATGTTTTAACTGGATAGAAAACGAACTTTCAAATGTGCAGCGTGAGCATTTTAAAGCTGCGTTGCAGGTTAAAAAATGGGGGATTGATTTTCATACACCAAGCTGTTTTTCTCAGTATTCCAATACTCCGATTTTACTCCATCGCCTTGATTTTCAGAAATTTGGAGTGCGTGCCTATTCATCAGAGCATTCATCCATCACTTCTTTTTTCACCACTCCAACACCTGCTCCCAAAGTGAGCAAAAAAACAACTACCAAAAAAGAAGCAAAAAAGAAAGCTCTTAAAGTAGCTCCAAAAAACGAATTGCATGCGGTAAGCATTGCCAAAGTGCTTCCCAATCCATTAGGTGCCGATTCTAAAAATGAGATCTTGTTCCTCATCAATAACAGCGCTCGATCTGGATTTTTGAGAGGATGGTCGCTTCGAATTGAGAGAAAAGGAAAGGTGACGACCAAAAAACTTCCCTATATTTTTTTCTTGCCCCACCAGTCTATCCCTCTCAATCAACCATTTCTTTTTGCTTTTCCAAACACGGATGCCACTATTTCTTTAATCAATGAATATGAAGGGGTGGTTTCTTCGATTTCTTGGAAAAAAGCGAGGAATGATGAGTGGTTTGGTCCGCTTGCCCCACGATTTGTTGAAAAATCAAAACAGAAAAAGGCGAAAAAGAAAAAATCAACCACCAAAAAAGCGACTTTCACACTGATTCCAAAACCACCAAACGATGTCATCATTTCTGGGGTTATTTCATTGGTAGATCAAGAAATGATTCTGATGTGGGCGGAAGATGGGAATTTTTATGCCATGGATTTCCCAGAATATCTACCCCGTGCACAAGAAGTTTTTGTTGCTGGGAAGCCTGTAATTATCCATTTGTATAAAGGAAAAATAAAGGATATTCGTCCTGCAAATGTTGCTTTGCAAAATTCCTTTGTAAGCACTCCTGCTTCTTTTTTCGTTTTAATTCTGTTTTTTTTAGGGATTTCTTCGGTGGGTGGCGGAATGTGGTGGATTGGAAAAAGAAAAACAAGAATGAATATTGAATGATTTTTTATACTCGAGTTGATAGCAATAATTTAGACAGTCTTTCTTTTTTCTTCTCATCCTTTCCACTCTATTCCTACCAAAAAAAACTCTACACTCCTATCTCGGCAAGAATTTGGTTTGAAAGTTTTTACCGTTTCAAATCGATTGCGAAATTCATGCGTCCAAAATTCTTCAAAATCTTCTCCTTTAAAAATCTTGGTAATAAGGTTTCCTTTCGGTTTTAAAAGCATTTCACACACTTCCAGCACTCGCTGATTAAGCTCGATACTCTTCCACTGATCCACTCCTTTGATCCCAGAAGTTTTGGGCGCCAGATCTGATGTGATGAGATCGGCTTTCTTTTCTCCAAAAAATGCAATGATTTCTTTCGCAGTGCTTTCTTCAAAAACATCTCCTTGGATGAGTTCCAGCTCACACGGATAATTCTTTGGAAACTTTTCTATTTTCTGCAAATCCACTCCACACACTTTTCCTCCTGCGTTTTTTTCTCCCAACACCTGCAAAAAACTTCCAGGAGCAGCTCCCAGATCCAGCACATTTGCCTTCTTTGGCAAAAGCTTTGGGAATTTTTCCAGTGTTTCGATGAGTTTAAACGCACTGCGAGCTCGATATCCAAGCTTTTTTGCTTGGTGAAAATAGTGATCTTGAGGAGAAAAGGCTTTAGGCATAAAAATAGTTTTTAAAATGTATAATTGAGAAATTTCCCCTCAGAAGACAACATTTTCAGTTGGTTATATTTTATAATTACTTCACTTCATTTTTCTGTTTGGTAAATAGCCAATGAAGAGAGACCGTTGGTCATAAAATTTAGAAAATAATAATCTACCCTACTACAAACCCTACAATTTTTCCCGGAACAAAAATTTCTTTTCTCATTACTCCTTCATTCAAATATTTCTGTACTTTTTCCAATTTTTTTGCCGCCTCCAAAACTTCTTCGCGTGGAGCATCTTTTGGCATTTCAAAATCAGCCCGCAGTTTTCCATTCACCTGCACGGCGTACACAACTGTATCAGCCACCAAATATTTTTCGTCGTATGTTGCCCAATTTTCAAACGCAATCGTTTCGCTTTCGGGTTTAAATTTTTTCCACAATTCTTCTGCCAAATGCGGAGCAAAAGGAGAAAGAAGGCGAATAAAACGACCCCCTGCAATGCGTGGAATGTGATCAAGTTTTGCAAATTCATTCATCCAAATCATCAGTTGCGAAATAGCAGTATTGAACTTGAACGCATCAATATCATCAGAAACTTTTTTGACGGTTTGGTGCGTTAGCCGAATAAGATTTTCGGGCGGGCAAACATCTACAATTTCTTTTTCCGTAAAATTTCTATAAATTCGAGACAAAAATTTATGCATTCCTTCCACGGCAGTAGTGTCCCACGCTTTACTCTGCTCAAACGGTCCCATAAACATTTCGTACATTCGCAAAGTATCTGCTCCAAAGGCTTCAATAATTTCATCAGGATTAATCACATTTTTGAGCGATTTTGACATTTTGGCGACGATTTTTTTCACTTCTTGTCTGGTCGATTTTTCAAAATATTTTGGAATTCCGTCTATGGTTTTTTCTTCCACTTCGTCTAGTGGAACCAGTCCACCCGTGCTTCTTTGGTATGCATAGCTCAAAATGAGTCCTTGGTTTACTAATTTTTTAAACGGTTCTTTGGTGGAAACGAGTCCCATATCATATAATGCTTTATGCCAAAATCGAGCATAGAGCAAGTGTAGTACTGCATGTTCGGCACCTCCGACATACAAATCCACTGGTCCCCAAAAATTTTCAGCGTCTTTTGACCACGCTTGTTCGTCATTTTTGGCATCCATGAACCGAAGCCAATACCACGAACTTCCTGCCCAGTTTGGCATGGTGGAAGTTTCTCTTCTGAATTTTTTTGTCCCATTTGCCGAAATTTTCACGGTTCCCTTTTCGGTAATTTCTCCTTTCACATTTACCCATTCTTCAATTTTTGCAAGTGGACTTTCTCCACTTTCACTCGGCTCATAATTGCTGCTTTCAGGCAACACCAAAGGCAGTTCGCTTTCGTCCAATGGATAGCATTTTCCATTTTCATCAAATACCAATGGAATCGGTTCTCCCCAATATCGCTGCCGAGTAAAAATCCAGTCACGCAAACGATAATTGGTTTTTTTTGTCGCATATCCTTTTTCTGTCAGCCAGTCCAAAATTTTTGGAATCGCTTCGTCCGATTTCATTCCATCAAATTGTAAAGAATGATGTAAGATTCCTTTTCCAGAAAAACATTCTTCTAGGTTGTCGATTTTTTGTTTTTCTTCAGGAGTTGCATTTTCTGGATAAATAGAAGTTTTGAGAGGAATCCCATAAATTTTTGCCATTTCAAAATCTCGTTCGTCATGAGCATCGGCAAAAACCGCTCCTGTTCCATAACTTGCCAAAACAAAATCCGAAATCCAAATCGGCATTTTGTCGCCACTCGCTGGATTGATCGCAAAACTTCCTGTAAATGCACCTGTTTTGTCTTTGTTGAGCTCCGTTCGGTCAAGATCCGACATTGCCGCACATTTTTTTTGATAGGCTTCAATTTCCGTTTTTTGTTCAGGCGTTGTAATTTTGGCAACCAATGGATGTTCTGGCGACAAAATCAAAAATGTTCCTGAAAAAATGGTATCTGCACGGGTGGTGTAGACGGAAATTTTTAATTCTGAATTTTGAATTGTAAATTCAATTTCTCCTCCTTCACTTTTCCCAATCCAGTTCTTTTGCATTGCCTTAATTTTTTCTGGCCAGTCGAGTTGAGAATCGACAACTTTTTCAAAAAATTTCGAAATTGCTTTTGAAGAAAAATAATCAATAGGCCTATCGCTCCAAAAATGCTCTTCTTCTGGGAAGATTTCCAAATGAGCAGAAAGTTTTTCGGTCAAAAATTCCAATTCTTCTTTTTTGATATACGGATCTTTTCCTCCTCCAAAAATAAAAATATTATCTGTAGAATTTTTAATTTTTTCGTAATCAAATGTTTCGGTGAAAAAATTTTCAATTTCAGAAATACCACAATTAGAAACAGTTGGGGCAAATAAAACAATTTCTGCAATTTGAATTTCTTCTTCTGATAGATATTTTTGAATAAATCCTCCACCCAAAGAATGCCCAACCAAAATGGTATTTCTGCGAAGATGTTGTTTAAGATTTTGTTCAAAAAATTCTTTCCATTCAGCATATTGTGGATTTTTCGTATTTGGTAAATCTGGAGAAAACGCTTCTATTCCGTTGTTTTCCAAAAAATTTTTTAAGTCTGCCATCCACCCTGAAGAACCTCTTCCTCCCCATCCGTGGAGAATAATCACATTTGGTTTTTCCAAATCCTGCAAAAGCCGTTCGGCATAGTCGGTAATTTTAAACATCCACTGTTTGAGTGATTTTTTCGTCACGGGATTTCCGCACCGTTCATGCAGTCCTTGTTCTACTTCCTCATTTGCACACACCACTTTGCAACTCGGACACCAGTTCATTGGTTTTTCTTCTTCATACAACAATCCTTTTTCATAAAATTTCAAAAACAGTTGTTGCGTCCATTTATAATAATTGGGATCGGTTGTATCAATTTCTCGGTTCCAGTCATACGAAAACCCAAGAGATTTAATTTGCTTTGTGAAATTGGCAATATTTTGTTGCGTTGAAACATTGGGATGTACACCTGTTTTGATGGCAAAATTTTCCGCAGGAAGCCCAAAAGCATCCCACCCCATGGGATGCAAAACATCATATCCTTCCATTCGTTTTTTTCGGCAAATAATATCCGTGGCGGTATACCCTTCAGGATGCCCAACATGCAGCCCCGCACCAGATGGATAAGGGAACATATCAAGGGCATAGAATTTTTTCCTTCGACTCTGCTCAGGTTCAGATTGGTCGCTGAGCGAAGTTGAAGCGTTTTTCACAGAAAATGTTTTATTTTCTTCCCAAAATTGTTGCCATTTTTTTTCAATTTCTTGGTGATTATACGCAGACATAAAATTTACAATAAAAAAACACGCACAATAGCAATCCAAAGTATACAAAAAAGAGGTAGTAAAGAAAAACTTTATTCTTTTTTTATAAAGCAGTATGATTTTGTTAGTTATGTTTTTTTATTTTCAATGTACACCGAACAGAAATTATCAAATGGACTTCGAGTGCTTATTTCGCCACAAGAAGGAACGAAAGCATGTACTTTACTTATTTTAGTAGGAGCAGGAAGTCGATATGAAGCTGAACATGAACGAGGAACCGCTCATTTTTTAGAGCATATGTTTTTTAAAGGAGGAGCACGGTATAAAAACGCCAAAGAGGTGTCTGAAGCCATTGATGGAGTAGGAGGTGATTTCAATGCATTCACTGGGAAAGAATATGTGGGGTATTATGTAAAAGTAGCCGCAGAGCAGAAGAAAATTGCTTTCGATGTGCTTTCGGACATGCTGCTGAATGCAACGTTTGATCCTACAGAAATCGATAAAGAACGAGGCGTGATTTTGGAAGAAATGAACATGTATGAAGATATGCCGACTTATAAAGTTGGATGGGATTTTGAGGAGTTACTTTTTGGAAATCACCCCATGGCACTTGATCAGATCGGAACACCTGAACTTATCAATTCTATTACCCAAGAAGATTTTCAAAAGTATAAAAATGAACTGTACACCCCAGAAAATACTGTGATTATTGCAACAGGAGATGTGCAACAAGATGAAATTATGAAATTGATTGATCAGTATTTTATTTTTTCTAATACTTCTAAAAAAAGGACTCCAACGCCTTTTAATTGGAGTGAAACCGAAACGCTTTTTTTGCGAAATAAAAACACAGAGCAAGCACATCTAGTGATGGGGTTTCCTGGCCTTGATCATTTTGATGCTGATAAATATGCCGAAAGTATTTTATCGGTTATTTTGGGCGGAGGAATGTCGTCGCGAATGTTTTTGCGAGTGCGAGAAGAAAAAGGGTTATGCTATAGTATTGGAACCTCAACCGATCGATATACCGACTGCGGAGTGTTTTCCACTAGAGCTGGGGTTGCCATTCCTCGAGTGCTCGAAGCTGTTGAAGCCATTGCAAAAGAATATCATGAAATAGCACAAAATGGTATTCTGGAAACAGAGCTCATTAAAGCAAAAAATTATTTAAAAGGAAAAATCACCCTCCGAATGGAAGACTGTGAAGAAATTGCAGGATTTTTAGGAACACAAGCGGTATTACATCGCCCTATTAAAACATTAGATGAATATTTTGAATCGATTGACGCTGTTACCAAAGAACAAGTAGATTTGGTGGCAAAACGAATTTTGGATCCAAAAAAATTACGCCTGAGTATTATTGGTCCGTTTGAAGGAAAAGAAGAGGAGCTTAAAAATGCTATGAATATTTTTTAATTTTTTTTATATATGATTAAGGCTATAAAAAAATTTTTTCATCGGTCGGTATTTTTCTCGGCTCTTTTATTTGCTATTATTTTGCTGATGGTAAAGGTGCTTCTTGTTCCTACATCATTAGAATTTATTGATCCTATTTCTATTTATACCTCTCTCCTTTCTTCCGTTATTTTCATTTACGGATTTATTTTATCACCTGTAATGCAGGAATATAAAGAAAGTGAACGATTGAAAGTGGAGCTAAAAAATGCAATGCAAAATATTTATGCTGAAATTCGCTATATTCAATCTTTAAAACCAGCTTTTTCTTCTCATATTATATTAAAAGAATTTTTCTTTCGGTTAGAAGAATTGTTTTTGTACATTGCTGATAATTCTGATAAAAAAGACACTCATGAATTTATAAAAATAATGTCAGAACAGCTTATTTTAGCAGAACAGGCAGGGGTTCCTGCAAATCATATTATCAAGCTAAAACAAGAAATTTCATTATTAAATAAAGTTGCATATCGAATGATTGAGATTAAAGATAATGATGCTATTCCTCATATTGTGCATCAGCTCAAAAATTTTATTACCATGTTTGTACTCGGAACATTATTATTTTTAGAAATAGCATCTTCAGGAGATTCTTCCTTGATAACACAGGTAAAAGAAGGAATTGTTGTTTTCTTTGTATCGTTTTTGTATCTTTATCTTTCGTTAATTATTTCTAATTTAGAAAATCCTTTTGATAAAAGGAATTTTTCTGGATATATCGATATTAGTTTTCTCCGAGATTTTATGAACAAGGTGCAAAGAGAAGAAAAAATATCGTAAGTCAATAATAACCTACCACCTTCAAAAATTATGATAGTATAGGCTGTTTTTGATAAATTTATTATTTTTTTAAAAAAACTTGCATTCTATTTGCTGAATGTGTAAAAATGCTTTGGCGTTTTTTGCCCGGTAGCCAAGCGGTAAGGCAGTGGACTTTGACTCCGCCATGCGTTGGTTCGATCCCAACCCGGGCAGCCAAATTTTTTTTTATTGTTACGGATCTGTAGCTCAGGTGGTTAGAGCGCATGACTGATAATCATGAGGTCAGAGGTTCAAATCCTCTCAGATCCACCAGGATTTTTGAAGAAGGTTCACACAGATTTTTCCTCTTAATCCAACTATGTTTTGTTGTTATACGTGAGATTTTTTATCAATTGTTATGTTGTCGAAGGGAAATAAGAGAAAACGAAGCCGAACGCATGGGTTTTTGGCTAGAATGAGAACTCCAGGAGGGCGAGCAGTGCTTCGGGCTCGACGATCGAAAGGGAGACACGAGCTTACTGTGTAGGTATTTTTTAAAAAAGTTGTTTGGCACTTTCACGTTTGTATCGGCTTCGGTCATCTTCCGATATTGACTATGTGTATAAAAAAGGAGTTTCGTATAAGACTCCTTTTTTTCGTGTTCTTTGGAAAAAATCAAAAACTCCGATGACAATTGCCTTTGTGGTTTCCAAAAAAATTGATAAACGGGCGGTAGTTCGAAATCATATCAAGAGAAAAGGATCTGCTGCATTTTGGGCGATTCGTGAGCGATGGGGAGGATTTCATGGGGCGATGGTTGTTTCTTTTTTTGATTCCAGTAAGCTAGCGAGCGTGCAAATATTGCAATCGAGTTTTGAGGAGGTGTTGAGAAAGATTGAGGGATAAGGTGGATTTTATATATTCATGTTTTATTTTGTATCGAAAAATAAAATTAATATGTGAATATTATACGGAAATTGGTGGAAAAAAATATAGAAAATGAATAGGATGAGTCTGTCCATTTTTTTGTCAAAATCATGCCTTCTCCCACTTCTCAAAGCCCCATGGAGCGTCAATATACCGATCTCAAAAAAGAAGCAGGAGATGCTCTTTTGTTTTTTCGGGTTGGAGATTTTTATGAAATGTTTCATTCTGATGCCGAATGTGCTGCAGAAATTTTGGATATTGCACTCACTTCGCGCAATAAAAACGCAGAAAATCCTGTGCCGATGTGTGGAGTGCCCATCAAATCCGCAGAACGATACATTGCCAAACTCACACAGGCAGGGAAAAAAGTAGCGATTGCCGAACAGGTTTCGGATCCTTCGCTTCCTGGGATTGTAGAGCGCAAGATTGTTTCCATCATCACCCCTGGAACAACACTTTCCGATCAGATTTTGGAAGAGGGGAAAAGCCGATTTATCGCAGCCTTGCATGTGGAGCAGTGCGCATTTTCTTTGGTCCAATGCGAGCTTTCCACGGGACAGGTAATCATCACCCAAGAATCTTCTTTCGATGAAGTATTGCGAGAGCTTTTGAAGTCTGATATTGCGGAATTGGTGCTTACTCCTTCGGTATTCACTGAATTGGCACCATCGTTTTCCTATTTCTCTGGAAGCCTGACGCGGCATTTTGCACCAGAACATGCAGAGCAGTTTTTGCAGGATTTTTTTGGAACCAAAACCCTTAAAAGTCTGGGAATCGAACAATCTGCATCTCTTCAAAAAGCGATGGCATTGCTGTTTTCTTATCTTGATGAAACACAAAAAATGCCGATGCGACACATTTCTCAAGTGGTTTTAAAAACGCATGAAGGCGTGTTGCAGCTCGATCATGGCACTATGATGAATCTGGAATTATTTGCAGGAAGTGATGGAGAAATTCGGCATGGATTACTTGCTCAAGTAGATTTCACAAAAACCGCAATGGGAGCCAGAAAGCTTCGCCAGTGGTTTTTGTCGCCTTTGGCGGATAAATCCAAAATTGATAACCGATTGGATAAGGTAGAGTATTTGGTCAAAGATCCTGATCTGAAAACAGCGTTGGAAAAAACATTTTCTGCAGTCTCTGATATCGAACGGATTTTGGGAAAACTCGCCCTTTCTCGAGCCACTCCCCATGACGTGCTTCGCCTCTCCAAATCATTAGAATCAATGAAAGCTTTGCTCCCAATGCTCGAAAAAATTCCAGAGAATAGCCCATGGAAAAATTGGGCAGAAGCGTGCAGTGCTCTTTTTACGAAATAAGGTTTCGACAAGACTTGCTATCAAAAATTGTTGTTTCGCCGATTTCTCAATTACGAATGATAAGTTATTTAACTGTTCATTGTTTACTTTTCATTATTTTTTATGTCCATTTGCACTATTTCTCATCTCCAAAAAACCTATGCCGATGGAACACATGCCGTGGAGGATGTTTCGTTTTCCATTGCCAAGGGTGATTTTTTTGCACTATTGGGACAAAACGGAGCAGGAAAAACCACTACCATTAGCATTCTTTCTGGTTTGATACAAAAAACTTCTGGAAAAGTGCTGATTGATAAGTTTGATCTAGATACTCATTTCTCAGAAGCGAAAGCGTGCATTGGAGTGGTTCCACAGGAGTTCAATTTCTTTCCATTCGCTCGCGTAATCGATATTATCACAGATCAAGCAGGGTATTATGGTATTGCGAAAAAAGATTGCATCGAGTATGCCGAATATCTTCTAAAAAAACTAAGTCTTTGGGAAAAGCGATTTTCTGAGGCTCGGGCGCTTTCTGGAGGAATGAAACGACGACTTATGATTGCCCGAGGGCTTATTCATAAACCAAAAATCCTTTTACTAGATGAGCCAACAGCAGGGGTGGATGTGGAGCTTCGGAGGGGAATGTGGGATTTTCTCAAAGAATTACATGCTTCGGGCACCACTATTGTGCTCACCACGCACTACCTAGAAGAAGTGGAACAACTGTGTAATCGGCTTGTATTGCTTTCGAAAGGGAAAAAAGTGTTGGAAGGAAGTGTGAAAGAAGTTATTGCAGAATATAAACAGCAAGCGTTTTTACTGCTCTTAAGTCCTCTTCCCAAAGAAATTCTCAATCTTGTGAAGAAGACTTCTTCGCTTCAAGTAATTTCAGAGCAAGAGTATCAGCTCACCATTGCTCCCCAAAAAACTCTTTTGCAAATGCTCGAATCGCTTTCGTTTTTATCCCCCTATCTCATTAGTATCAAGCCAAAAGAAAACGCTCTAGAACAGCTAATCGCAGCATAAAGCTTTTGACTTTTAAAGAGAGTTATTGTTTGAAGAATTACGAATTACAAATTATGTAAGTATAAAAAATTTTTCTTCAAAAGAGTGCTCTTAAAAATGTATTCCTTTTCCCTATTTTTCTATGCAGATTACTGCCTATCTTACACTCACTCGAAAAGAAATTCGTCGGTTTAGTAAAATCTGGGTGCAAACTATTTTGCCACCGCTCATCACCAGTTCTCTCTATTTCCTTATTTTTGGAACGTTTATGAGCGGAGCAGAAGGCGAGCCATATCGCGCGTTTTTGGCTCCTGGTCTCATTATGATGGCGATCATCAATAATTCATTTGCTAATACGGTTTCTTCGTTTTTTCAGGCAAAGATGATGAAGCATCTGGAAGAGCTTTTGGTTTCGTCTATGTCAAGTCTCACGATTTTGCTCGGATTTTTAACGGGTGGTGTGGTAAGAGGTCTTTCCACTGGGCTTGGGGTTTTACTTGTTTCTTTTTTCTTTGCAGGATTTCATTTGGCGCATCTTGGGTGGGTGATTTTTTTTGCAGTGGGAAGTGCAATGTTATTTTCTCTTTTGGGGCTTTTGAACGCGGTGTATGCCAAAACATTTGATGATATTAGCATCGTACCAACGTTTTTCCTCACTCCAATGATTTATTTGGGAGGAGTGTTCTATTCGGTGCACATGCTCTCTGGTATTTGGAAAACGCTTTCACTGTATAATCCTCTGGTCTACATCATCAACGGGTTTCGATATGGATTTTTGGGAACTTCTGATGTTTCTGTGTGGCTGAGCGCTGGGCTGGTTTTTGGGTCTGTAGTGGTTTTATTTTTGTTGCTTTGGTGGATATTGGAGAAAAAAGTAAATAATGGATAAAAAATAATAATAAAGAAGATACTAATAATTGAGAGGGAGGGGCAGAGGCGGAGAACTTTATAAGCCTTCTGTTAATTGCTTTACCTTATTTTAAAATAAAATCAATACATTTTTCATTCTCTTCAAATATTTTCTTGCCTTTTCTTTTTAAAACCCTTCAAATAGTGGCAATACTCATTTTTTTGAAAAAACCCTATGCAACAGACTTGTATTTTGATGAAGCCAGATGCGGTTACTAGAGGAATTTGTGGAGAGATTTTAACGCGGTTTGAGCGGAAAAATTTTCAATTGGTCGCTTGCAAGATGATGAAGCTAGGCGATGTGCTTTTGCGGGAGCATTATGCACATGTGGTACATGAGCCGTTTTTTGAGGAATTGTCTTTATATATGCAGATGGCGCCAGTGTTGGTGGCAGTGCTCAGAGGGGAAAATGTGGTAGAGATTGTGCGGGCGATGACGGGAAAAAGTATGCTGGATCCAGGAACTGTGAGAGGGGATTATGCCACCAATTTTCAGCGGAATATTCTTCATTCGTCCGATTCCGAAGAAAGTGCAAAAGAGGAAATTATGCGGTTTTTTCAGAAGGATGAGATTTTTTAATATCTTATAATGGTTCAAAATTTTGAATCACTATGCGGAATTTTACTTTCTAGAAACTCTGGAATAGACTACTTTTGCAATAATAAACATTAAAATTCCCATTTCCACCAACACAATAATCAACAGTATGATAAGATTTTTTAGATAAACGAGTTGAAAATCAAGTGATGATATAAAGAGTGGTAGAATCGCAAAAATATTGCTGAAAGAAAAATATATCGTTTGAGGAGTTTTTGGGTTGCTCGACATGGTTTTGAGGATCACATTATTTGCCGAAACCAGTTCTCCTTTGGTGTTTTTCAAAAACCATCCCGAGAGATCTGTTCCCATTTCATTTTTTTCTGCCGTAAGGAATACTTCTCCAATATGCTTTCCAGTGCCAATAAAATCGAGAAAGGTCGTAATTTCTAATGCGCTGATACCATTTTCTTTAAGCGCGGAATAGTTTGGAATGAGTTCTGTAGTTTGCTGTACAGAAGATGTCCAGTTCACCTTTTCCACTCCCCACTGCGTTGAAAGGGTTTTAATGACTTGTTCTGCTTCATTCTCATTGTTGGTGATGGTCATGGCATCCCCCAAAGACGGAAAAAATATTTTTGTTCCAAAGGTTTGAGGACGCAGATTCTCAGGTGTTATAGCTATGCCTTTCTCAGGTATTTCTATCAATATTTTTGCGCGACTCTTTGGCAATGGTTCAAAAATTGCACTAGAAAAGCTTCCTCCCTTTTCTGTCCATTGGATCAGGAGTGCTTTTGCATCGGTAAATGTTTTTTCGTCTTTTGTCTGGTTTTCATTTTGCAGATAGAACGTATTTTGATAT
This sequence comes from uncultured Candidatus Peribacteria bacterium, assembly GCA_964532505.1. Classification (GTDB taxonomy): domain Bacteria; phylum Patescibacteriota; class Gracilibacteria; order CAIRYL01; family CAIRYL01; genus CAZHIF01. Next base: position 36,658 of record CAZHIF010000006.1, on the reverse strand, counting down.
TCAAAACGGGGGAAATCGAGCAAAAAAAGAGCAAGACTTAGCATAATAATTACACTTCTCACGATATATTTTGGCGCGGTGTGGATTTGTGAAATACGTGAGATGATTTGGTCTTTCCACGAAGGGATTTTTTTGGGAATTTTGGCAGGTGCAATGTACACCCCTCTTACCGAAAATCCTTCTGATTTCACTGTTGTGTCGGGATTTCTTCTTGCCATATATTCGCCAATTCCCAAAAATCCTGAAACCAATAATGCTATAATCTGCCACCACAAAAGCCAAGTGGTGTTTTTATCGTGCCAATGAATTTGAATATCAGTTCCTTGTAATTTTTTTTGCATCTGATATTCGCTTTGCCAAGTGCTAAACGGAAGCACGGAAAGATATGTGGTTTGTGGCACAACAACCGCAGGATACCACTGTGCCACCGAGGCATCATACCACTGCGCAGGAAATTCTGTTTCTGAAAATGGCGCTATACGTGCCACATCTCTCAAAAGAGTGGTGTCGTTTAATGGGAAAAAAGCAAGCTGTTCGAGTGATGCATAGGCTTTTTTGATGATAGGAAGAATAAATCGATCGGAAGAAAGTTCTCCCGTGCTTTCATTAAGCGAAAGAATTGGCATAATGCGTGCCAATACTTCTGCTATGCTCATGTGTTTTTCGTGTAATAGAGCACTGTCGAAACTGATTTGCCAGATCTTATCTTGCTGTGTAGGAGTGTTATTTACCTGATTTGCAATCTGCTCAGTGGAAAGAGTGGGGGAAGTGAGTATGATTTTCCCCAGCGGGATAGGAAAAAGAAAAGGAAGACAAAGTCCTCCTAGAATAAATATTCCCAGTGCTTGCCAATAGGGTACTAATCGAATCATAATTTTGTAAAATGATTCATAATCGTTTCCATTTTTTCCACCTGATCATCCGAAAGCTGCGGAACACATTCTTTCATCATTTCTTTTGTCACTTCAGAGGAAAATGAATGAAAGGCATTTTTGATAGCTTTTATCTGCGGAAAAACTGCTTCGCATCGCTCTTCCGACTCTAACATGCGCACCAGTCCTTCGATCTGCCCCGAAATGATCTTGAGCCGTCGGATAGCAGATTTCCTCTTCATTCCTTTTTTTAATTATTCTTCCAATTCTCCTGCTTTCCCTTCTTTTTTCAAATATGCTCGACCTCGTCCTCCTTCTGGATAGCTCCACTGAGACTCATCAAAATCATATACTGCACGTCCAACTCGCACAAACGCTGGGCTTTTTTGCAGATTGAGAGAGATAGTGTTATTTTTCACATCCCTATATTTTTTCACTTCTAGTATGAGATCTTGTCGCTTCATCGCTCCTTTTTCCTTCAAAATCTTTGCGATAATATCCATCACCGTTCCGGCAGGGATTCCCCATTGTGAAAGGGCATACATTCCTCGCCCCACCAGTACAAAGTCTTCATATCGAATAAGATCGTTGTGCACTGCTTGCACTGTCACATGTTTTGGATCTCCAAATTCAGAAATTTTGTTTGCAAGATCGATAAAGTGCAGTGGTTTTTTATATTTCTTAAAGATGAGAATTGCTTTGTCTCGAATGCTTTTTGGATTGATGTGTCGCCATTTCGTCATTCCCACATATCCTTCTTCCACTTCCAAAATCTTTGGACTGGTTCTGGCAATTGATTCCATCGTTGCTTTGGAAACAGGAATCAAATCTTTAATATCTTTATAAATAGAGGCAAAAGATGATACGTCTTTCTTTTCTTGTAGGTTTTTTCGGATCGCTTTAAAGGTTTTTTGAATATCCGCTATGCTTACTTCTGTGAAGTGGTGGAATGGATGAAAATCAAAATCTCGCTTCACTTCGTCGATATTTCTATCCAGTCGCAATGCCAATCGAACCACGTTTCCAGAATAGGGAGTATCGGAATTTAGCAATTTGAGCACTTTTGAAATAAGACGATCAGTCATCATGATTCCTCCTGCTTCTTGGAGTACCGATCGAGAGAGTTCACTTACCTTTCGCAAATGAGAATTCATCACGTTTCTCTGCAGTTTTTTGATGGCATTGTTTTCGATTTGTCGGATTCGCTCTCGAGTAACGTCGAAATAACTTCCGATGGATTCGAGCGTTTGCTTTGGTTTGTCATCTAATGCAAAACGTTTTGTGATAACCGTTTTTTCCGTTGGACTGAGAACTAAAAAAAAGTCGTTAATAATGGTTCGAAGGTCAACCTCTGAGATGTGAAAAGGGGTTACAGTAGCCATAAAAAAACCAAAGTTAAAAAACACAACTGTTTAAAACATTTTGTATTGTACAAGTTTTCATGAAAAAAAAAAGGGGATTTTTTACCACATTTTTTATTTTTTTATTTTTTCACCCATGCACTTCCGCCCACTTCTTCTGCCACTCCCAAAAGCATCATCATCATCAGAACAGAAGAAAGCTCTGCAGAAGTCATTCCCAATTTTTGCATCAATATATCAAAGGGAAGAGGAGTGTGAGAAAGCTGTTCGTAAATTTTTTTCTGCACAGGGTCAAGTGCCAAAGGATCAGCAGAGGTTGGTTTTTTGGAACTTGCACACATTCCAAAGACCGAAAGAATATCGTCTGCACTTTGTACCAGAGTAGCCCCATCTGCAATGAGTTTATGCGGACCTGCAGAAAGCGGATTGCGAATGCTTCCAGGTACGGCAAATATTTCTTTTCCTTGCTCCATGCCAAAATCTGCTGTAATAAGGGATCCCGATTTTTCTTTTCCCTCCACGATCATCACTCCTTCTGAAATTCCAGAAACAAGCCGATTGCGCCGAGGAAAATTATAGGCTTCTGGTCTGGTGCCCAATGGAAATTCAGAAAACACAATTCCATTTTGCACGATTTCACTAAAAAGCTGATGATTTGAACTTGGATAGATCATATCCAGTCCGCTTCCCAAAAACGCAATAGTTGTTCCATGTGCCTTGAGAGCGGCGTGGTGCGCCAACGTATCAACCCCCATTGCCATTCCTGAAACAATTGTCATCCCAGCAGAAACGAGTGGTGGCACAATGGTTTCCACTGCATATTTCCCATCTAGGCTTGGAGAACGAGTTCCCACCACGGCAAACATTCTTTTTGCCAGAAGAGAAATATCTCCTTTGTAAAACAGAAAAAGTGGTGCATCTGCAATGTTCTTCAGTGCAAAGGGAAACTCTTCGTCTTCAAAACTCATCACCGATAGCCCCTTGGTGTGCATCACGTCTTCTGCTTTTTGCAGGTTGACACTTGCCATTTTTTGCGCCAAAGGTGTGGCGCTTCGTTCAGCCATTCCCAAGGATTGTAAGTCGGCACTGGAGAGGTCTTTAGGAATATTTGCAAGCGATCCAAATTGCTCCAACAGCAGGGTACTGGTGCTTGCGCGCATTCCGTCCACCATCGCCCAAAAAAGAGTTGTCTCGTTCATTTTCATGTTTCAAAAATCAATACTGCAATGGTAGCATCTTTTGGCTATTATTTTCGATTTTCTTTTCATGAACTCTATTGCGAAACGAACTTCTGATATTTTTTTTCAGTGCACCCAGCATCATGCAAGGCTTTCGCTTGCAATTAAAACGCAATCGATTGCATCCATTCAATCCGCGTGCATCAATCCACACATCATTCTTTCTGAAAACCGAGTGCAAGAAGCAGAAGATAGAAAAGAGTTTTTGCTTTCTTTGCCCAATCCAAAGCATTTTATTGGACATTTGCAGAAGAATAAAATCCGAAAAACACTGCAGATTTTTTCGTGTATCGAATCTGTTGATTCTCTTGAATTGCTCTATGAAATCGATCGTATTGCTACAGAAGAAGAAAAAAAAATAGATGTTTTTTTGCATATCAATATTTCGGAAGATGAAGCGAAGAGTGGATTTTTTATGGAACATTTGCCAGACGTCTTTGCATATATCAAAGAGCATCCGCTGAAATCTGTTCGCATTACGGGGCTTTTTACCATTCTTGCCAATCATCTTTCTCCTGAAGCTATTTTGATGTTTTATAAAGCTATGAAAAGAGTGTTTGATACTGTTAAAAAAAATTTAGGAGAGGGGTTTAGAGAGATTTCAATGGGAATGAGTGGAGACTACCAACTGGCATTGATGGCAGGCGCAACGATTGTGAGAGTGGGGAGTGGGGTGTTTGGAAAAAGAGAAATGTAGTAAAAATAAGCGATTATTTCAGATTTGTTGATATTTAGGAACTTCTGTAAAATGCACCAATTTTTATAAAAAGAAAGGATGTGCAAATATTCCCTCTTTCTTGTAGAGATTGAGATGTTTTTTGCTTCAATTCCTGAAAATAGGTGTTTTTGGGAAATTTGATATACATTTTTTAGTGATTTTTATATACTATTTTTTCTTTTTTTCAAGGATTTTTTCCTGTTTTACAAAAAAGAGAAAGAAAAAGAAGATATCTTTTGTGCTACACTTTAAAAGAGTGTTTATTATATCTATGCATCTATGCACAAAAAAATTGCAGTTCTTCCCGGAGATGGGATTGGAAACGAAGTGATGAATGAAGCCATGAAAGTCCTTACAAAAATCGAAGAAAAGTTTGGACATTCTTTCGATCTCACGTGGGCGAATATTGGCGGAGCAGGAATTGACGCCGAAGGTAGTGCGTTCCCTGAAACGACCAAAAAGATATGCGAAGCAAGTGATGCTATTTTATTTGGTTCGGTGGGAGGCCCAAAGTGGGAGCATCTGCCACCAAATGAACAACCAGAGCGAGGAGGAATTTTGCCTATTCGAAAGCACTTTGGACTTTTTGCTAATCTTCGACCCGCCCGCATTTTTGACGGGCTTCAGCATTCTTCTCCTTTGCGGGCTGATATTGTGGGAGATGGATTTGATATTTTGATTATTCGAGAACTCACAGGAGGAATTTATTTTGGAGAAAAGGGAAGAGATGAAACCTCTGCATGGGATGTGCTCAGATACTCTATTCCTGAAATTGAAAGAATTGCACGGGTGGCGTTTGAAAGTGCTCGAAAACGTCGAAAAAAAGTGACATCGGTGGATAAGGCCAATGTACTTTCTTCTTCGGTGCTTTGGAGGAGTGTTTTGGAAAGGATTCACCGAGAAGAGTATTCCGATTGCGAACTAGATCACTTGTATATTGACAACGCGACTATGCAGGTTCTCACTCGTCCACAGTCGTTTGATGTGATGGTGACGGAAAATATGTTTGGAGATATTCTATCCGATGAGGCAGCGCAGATTTCAGGATCTATTGGCATGCTTGCTTCAGCAAGCCTTTCTGAAACTGGGTTTGGAATGTATGAGCCGTCTGGTGGCTCCGCCCCAGATATTGCAGGAAAAGGAATTGCTAACCCAATTGCGCAAATTCTTTCACTTGCCATGCTTCTCAAGTATTCTTTCGGACTGAATGCCGAGAGTGAAGCGATTGAAAAAGCTGTGCAAAAAACCTTGGATGCAGGGCTTCGTACGGGAGATATTTATAGAGAAGGAATGATACGAGTGGGAACGGTAGAAATGGGAGAAGCTATTGCATCAAGGGTGTAGTTTTCATTTCCTGAAACAATGTTTTTAGGTGATAACACCTTGCAGGTAAAATAAAAACAACCTTCTGAGTGGAAGGTTGTTTTTGAAAAATTATTTATTGCCCTGGAAACACTGCTGCAAAACCTGTTGGAGGTTGCATTACGGGTGGTGGCGCTTGAACCACTGGTGTCACTGTTACATTTCCGATGGGGGCTGGGGCAGCTGGTGGAGCTGGTGGAGCAATAACAGGTGGTGTAACCACTGGTCCTTCTGGTGTCACTGTAATAGGAACAGGAACAGATGGGGGCACTGCAGGAGGTTGAACAGGGGCTACTGGAGCAGTTGGTGGTGCTGGTGTAGGGGGTGGAGGCGGCTGTTCTGGAGTATAATTGGGAGGAAGCGGATTTGAGCCCGGTGGAATTGGATTTGGTGATCCAGGAATTCCTGGGGCGGGTGGTTCCACTGGGATAGTAGGTCCTCCTGGCTGACCTGGTTGTAAAGGCCCTCCTGGCTGACCTGGTGCTATTGGTTTTGGTGGCTCTCCCTTACGAGGCCCAGGCGGTGGAGGTGGAGGAGGAGTTTCAGGTAGAGTTGGTGGAGGAGTTTCAGGTGGAGGTGGCGGAGGTGTAGGCGTCTCGGTTCTTGTTCTAATTAATGTGTGGGAATATGTTTCACTGTTATTTCTTATTTCATTTTGAGTATCTATTGTAGGATTAACAATAGTAGAAACTTCTTTTGAAATAGTTGGAACCCCTTGAAGTCCTAAAATATTCAAAGAAAAAGTTTTAAACTGGTGAACATAATCATAATACGTAGCATCATATCCTTCGATAATTGCTCCTGTATATTCTTTTTTTGTATTCACATATTCTTCTTGAGAAAATGGTTCAAATCCAACAAATGCGTTATTACATTCTTCTATAAATCCAGTGACGAGATAACATTTTTCTGTTTTCCCAGTTCTTGGATCGGTCATTTCTGTTTCTTTCCGAGATGCTTTTACAAGCTGAATTCCTCCTGCTTCGTATGCGTGATCTATGCTTGTATCATTTCTATCAAACCGATTTGCTATTCCTCCTGATCCACCTCTTAATCTAAAGCTTTCTGTTCCAGATTGTAGGAGTTGTAAAATATTTGCTTCACCTGTCATTTTTTCAGCTTGTGTAATAAATCCACTACTTTGGGCATAATTTATACGTGATTCAAAATCTTCTTTTCCACTTGCTTTCATTCGAGCTTTAAATGCTACAGTGGCCAGTGCATTATCAGAAAGAGAAGTGGAAATATTAAATGTTTTTCTTATTCTTTCTACAGATTGTTTAAATTCATCGCTTGTACTATTAGAAAAAGCATTGAGAGATGTTCCCTCAAAATCCATTATCATTTTTTTGAGGCCTGGATTTGTTTTCATTTTTTGAACCATAGAATCTCTCACAGCGTCCATTTCAGAAAGCACTGCTTCATTTATCTCTTGAGGTGCTATTGTATGCACTCCTCTTCCTGTTTCTACAGTATTTTCTCCTAATAATGATGCACTATTGTTTTGTGATGGTACGGTGCAATTGGCTGCATAAAATTCATTTACATTTGGAATTATTTGTGCTTGATTTGTTGTGGGATTATATTCGTATCCAAAAGCAACATCTTGTCCCATACCAAACTCATCTGACACATCTATCACAGGGACTCCATCATTTCCATTTCTCACTACCAATAATGGTGGCTTTTCACCAAATTGTTCTTGAGGAATGGATTCAAGTGAACTTGGAATACCCCCTTTTCCAAAAATTCGAACTTTTTGATACCCCTTATTTTGAAAATCTGTAAGGATATTTTTAGGAAGGATTCTACACATTCCGTTTTCACAAAAATCTTCTATAGAAAGTTTCTTATTCAGAAGTTCTCTATTGTCCAATTGCCCATTTGCTGCCATTTGGAGATATTTATTTTCGAGAGATGAAAGAATTTTTGGATCTATTCCCATAATACGCTGTTGTCGCTCTACTCCATACACAAATTTTAGCATTACTCCAAGAGAACTTGGGGTAAGGGAAGCTTCTGCTCCATAAAGCTTAAATAATCCTTTTGACATTGCCTTTGTTGCCAAATCATAAGCTGCGCTTTGTCGTTCTCCAGTTGTTGGAGGATTATGAGCGGGTGTTCCTCTTGATTGCCAATATTGTATTACTGCATTATCGTTATGATACAGTTCGTTATATTTTTCTTTTAGATTTCTATTGATCAAAGAATTTGGATTGCCAAGGTTTCTTTCAAGTCCCATTTTCAAAGATGCTATATCTCCATTTTTCATTCCTGCTTCAAATTTTGTTTTCCATTCTTGGCTCTCCAGTTCAGTACCTGCCACAATATTCACCCCCCCTTGTGTAAATTGATCAACCAAGCCCATGTCTGCTCCAAAATAGGCAGATCCTCCTTCAAATTCTGTTCGTAAGGTTCCTCCCACATTTCCTTTGGTATCTGCCCATACAGAAGACCCTCCTTCAAACGTATGCCGAAGAGCAATTCCAAAATCTTTTGGATTTAAAATATTCGCAGCAGAAAGACTATTCCCGCCTCCAAGATCTAAAGATGCAGGGAGAACAAAATGAACTTTTTGAGGAGGGCTGTTTTTTTTGTATGTAGTAGTAGTAACTCTTTCATTCGTGGTAGTGGTAATCACTCGACCTTCTGTTGTTTCTTTTATCGTTATAGTTTTATCTTCATAGGTATAGGTAATTACTTTTCCATTATTTTCTGTTTTAACCAATGTAGAGCTGTTATCTACTGTAATTTTCTCTTCAATCATTTTCCAGTCTCCTGTACTCACTATTTTTTCAATACTTCTTTCAACTTCATCTTGAGGAACATCTATATCCTTCATAGAAGCATTTTCAATGATGATACCAATTCCTCCCGCTTCTGCCATTTGGTTAAATCTTTGGTTTGTAAAACATCCATTTTGTAAGGCTGATAAAAATGCTTCTTTTTCTGATGGGTTGAGTTTTTGGATTCCTTCTGGAATAGAAATTCCTGAAGTGTTTTCATTTCCCTTAACCAAATTATTGACAGCAGCTCCCATTGCTCGAAGGTTTCCTTCTTTTTCTCCAAGTACTTTATATCCCATTCGAGCAATTTCTGAAAAATTATTTCTATTAAGAGTATTTCTTGCTTTATTGTATGGTGTAAATCCAATTTCTTCACCCCAATTGTTTGAACCATTTGAGCTATTATTATCATCATTTAATTCTGCTTCCAAAGCAGCGCGTCCTGCGTAGTATAGCTCTTGGCTAATTTGATGGTTCTCATTTTCTGGGACTCCTCCAAAGATTGATTGCTTAACGCCAGTATCTGTAAACATATTTCCTTCTTGTACTATATTTCCTTGTGCAACAGATGAATCCCCTGCATTGGAAACTGGTATATGCTTTTTTCCAAAAGAAAAAGGACCAATGGTTGCTCTTGGTACGGTGTAGTAAGAACTATCAATTTGCCCATTTTCATTTTTATCTGCTACATACAAAGATCTTGCTTTTTCTGCAGCAGCAAGAGAAATATGATCATTAATAGCATTAAAAGCTGAACTCTTTGGATCTTTATGTATATTCATTAAAACAGCCTGTGCAATCTCGGGTAAATATTCATTTCCATTAACTATTTTATGTCGCTCTTCAGGAGGTACATAGCTTGCCACCAAATTTAACACCCTTAGTGCTTCTGGAAAATCATCGGTTAGTGCTTCTGGAAAATTATCGGTAACAGCCATATCTTTTGGCATATGATAAGAAGCAAGATTATATCCTGCTATTTTTTCAATTGTTTTTTGTGGATAATTATTTTCAGGAATTTCATTCCCAGTGGCTTTATATGCTATTTCCACAGGGACTTGGCTTGGTTGTGTAAGCATTTTGTCTTGGCTTTGCTGAAGCTGTTCTGTTGTTTGTCGTGCAATATTGCTAGGCGTTTCTTTTTGATAATCAAATATTTCATTAAATCCTTCGCCATTATTAAACACCATCCTTTTCTCCAAAAATCCTTCAAATGTATGTGTGTATGGTTTCATATGAATAAATAATACAATAAAGTATAAAAATTATTGCCCAATAGCTTCCCCTGGAATCACTTCAGGCTCTTTATTTTCCAGTGCTTGTTTCAATCCTTCTTCGCTTGCCTGCAATAATCCTGCAGGAACTCCTGCTACTGCTACTGGCTCAGGTGCAGGGAGTGCCATTTCTACTTCTGGAGTGGCAATACTTTTTGTGGTAAATACAGGATCTGCATATGACGTTACCACTTCTGTTTGCACACTGCTGGTAGCAGTATCTGCCGATGAAGTAGTTGGCGCCGAGGTTGAACTTGAACTTGAGCTTGAGCTTGCAGTTTTTACTTCACTCGTAGCAGTATCATCGGAACGGTTTGCAGTTGCTGCAGTGCTGGCACTTTCTGCGGTCGTGAGAGGTGGAGTGGCGACCACAAGGCTTTCTGCTGTGCTGGGGGTTGGCGCAGTGTTTCCTAAGAGCTCTGCTTTGAGCTGAGGAAGGCTATTCCCCAAAAACGAACCTCCTATCATCATCATACCCAGCCCCAGAGAAACCCCTCCCACCAAAAGACCATTCTTTTCCATAAATCCCCCTATTCGAGAAACGTATGTTTTTGATGTAGCAACATTGCTTTCGGAAATACGCTTTTCAAAAGCATTTCGAGTATTGTGATCCATATAGTTATTTGTTAAAAAATAATGTTATCAGACCATTGTACTACAAGAAATAGCCTCTTTGCAATAAAAATAATTTGCCAAATAAAAAAACGCTGGTATACTGGCTAGGATTTTTTACAGATATTTTATGGCACAAGACCTTTCGCTTATCCGAAACATCGGAATCATTGCCCACATTGATGCGGGGAAAACTACCACTACAGAGCGTATCCTTTTTTATACAGGGGTAACTCACAAAATTGGAGAAGTACATGACGGAGCTGCAACGATGGACTGGATGGAACAAGAGCAAGAACGAGGAATTACCATTACATCTGCCGCTACTTTCTGCCGGTGGAAAAATGTTCAAATTAACATTATTGATACTCCAGGACACGTTGATTTTACCGTAGAAGTAGAACGATCTCTTCGAGTGTTGGACGGAGGTGTTGCCGTATTTGATGGTTCTCAAGGAGTAGAGCCACAATCAGAAACTGTTTGGAGACAAGCTGATAAATATCGAGTTCCTCGAATTGCATTTGTAAATAAAATGGATAAAACAGGTGCTGATTTTCAAATGTGTATCAAATCTATTCATACAAGACTTACAAAAGATGCATTTCCAGTGCAGCTTCCAATTGGAGAAGAAAGTGAATTTTCTGGAATTGTTGATATTGTAAATGAAAAAGCATTTACTTTTGAAGGGAAATCTGGGGAAATTATTAAAGAAATTGCTATTCCAGAAAACATGAAAGATGCAGTAGCTACTGCTCGTGAAGCTCTTATTGAAAAAGCTGCTGATTTTGATGAAGCAATCATGGAAAAAGTGCTAGAAGGACAAACAGTAGAACTGGCAGAACTAAAAGCAGCTCTTCGAAAAGGAGTTTGCCAAAACAAGCTATACCTTGTGTACTGTGGTTCTTCTCTTCGAAATCTAGGAGTTCAATTATTGCTAGACGGAGTACAAGACTACCTTCCATCTCCATTAGATGTTCCTGAAATTAAAGCAACTAGTATCAAAACAGAAGAAGAAGTGATTGTTTCTCCAAATGGAAAAGAACTTCGAGGAGTAGTCTTTAAAATTGCAACCGATCCATTTATCGGACGGCTTTGTTTTTTTCGAGTATATTCAGGACAAATCGAATCAGGAAGTTATGTAATAAACACTCGAACGGGGAAAAAAGAACGAATTGGACGACTTGTGCAAATGCACGCCAATTCTCGAGAAGAAATTAAAGTAATTCGATCTGGAGGAATTGGAGCGATTGTGGGGCTTAAAGATGTGCGAACAGGAGACACTATTTGCGATGAAAATTCAGATCCTGTTGCGATGGAAGCAATTGTATTCCCAGAACCAGTAATTCACATTGCTATTGAAGCAAAAACGAAAAATGATTTAGAAAAAATGGGAACAGCTCTTTCAAAATTAGTAGAAGAAGATCCTACTCTTCGAGTTCGAACAGATGAAGAAACAGGGCAAACTATCATTTCTGGAATGGGAGAACTTCATCTTGAAATTATTGTAGACCGAATGAAGCGAGAATTTGGAGTGGAAGCCACAGTGGGAGCACCTCAGGTGGCATACCGAGAAACAATTAATTTGGAAGTGAACGTGGAAGAAAAATACTCAAAGCAGACAGGAGGACGAGGGCAATATGGACATGTTCTTATGCGAGTTCGGCCGATTTCTGAAAAGGCAACAGAAGAAGAAAAGGCGAAGGGATACAAGTTTGTAAACGCTGTAGTGGGAGGAAAGATTCCTAATGAATACATTCCAGCGGTAGACAAGGGAGTTCAAGAGGCGATGAAAAAAGGAGTCGTTGCCGGATATCCTATGGTAGACATCGAAGTAGAGCTTTATGATGGGTCATACCATGATGTGGATTCTTCAGAATTTGCCTTCAAAACAGCAGGATCCATTGCCTTTCAAGATGCAGCAAGAAAAGCAAAACCTGTGCTTTTGGAACCGATTATGAAAGTAGAAATCACCACGCCAGAAGACTATTTGGGAGATGTGATGGGAGATGTGTCATCTCGACGAGGAATGATTGAAGAAACAGCAAACCGAGGAACGGCAAAAGTGATTCGTGCAAAAATTCCTCTTTCTGAAATGTTTGGATATGTAAACAATCTTCGATCGCTTTCTCAAGGAAGAGCTTCGTATTCGATGGAATTTTCTCACTACGATCCAGCTCCTTCAAATGTGACAGAAGACATTCGAAAGAAACGAGGAATGGCGTAATCTATCTAATATCGAATAGATACTGCAGATAAGAAGGGGGTTGTCATGTTTTTTATGACAAAGCCCCTTCTTTTTTTATATGCGAAAATAAAAAAACTTTCTTGTGTTATTTTTTTCTTTTTTATTGAATTTTTAAAGAATCCAATTTTTTTTAGAAAGAGTTATTCCAATGTTTAGATTTTGGCTCTATGATGTGGCGTGAGGAAGTGTAAACAATGTGTTCGTCTTTTAGCTAGTATGTGATGACCTTGCAGTGGTGTTTTACATATGTCTTTTGTTTCGTGATTTTCGAAGAGGGAGTATCTGAAAAAATAAGGAGGGGCTACGAGTGCTGTTGAGAGTATGGAGAGGTAAAATGAGTTTTTGATAAAAGAATAAAGAGCCCATGAATTTTCTTTTAAAAAAATTTCATTGCTTATTTTTATTGGGCTACTTCGGTAATCTTGAAATTCAGACTTACTCGTTTTTCATTTTCAGCTTCGTCATGGGCGATTGCCTCCAAAACGTGAGTCCCTGCCGGAAGATCTGCCTTCCAATTCATTTGATATGGCGAGGTAGTAAATGTTTTCACAACTTCTCCATCTATGCTGATGGTTACTCGTTTTATGGAAGAATTGGCGTCGATCGCGTCTATCGAAATAGGGAGGCGATTTCCTGATGCTATGGAAGTGTTTTCCTCAGGAGAGTTGAACGAAATTTTTGGAGGAACTGTGTCTGCTCCAATTTTCACTTGTTTTGAAATTTCTCCTGTATACTTTAGGTTATCTTCAACCTCTGCTTTGATGGTGTGCACCGAACCAACCATTGTGCCTTCGACAGGAATAATGAATGTCCATGGAGCCTCTTGTTTTTGCGCCACTATTTTCCCATCCCAATAGATTCGTACAGCTGCTACTCCATTGGGAGAAGACGGATTGGTGGTGATTGTAATACGAGGAGGTGAAACCGTTCCCATGTTTGGAGGAGAGACAATGGTAATTTTGGGAGCGTTTTTTTGTGTTTCTTCCGAATATACTTCGGTAGTTTCTTTTGGAACAAATGGAATAATGTTGGGGATTCCAAGATTTTCACTCAATGTGGCTCTGTTTGATGTAAGCCAATCTCTTACAGGGTTTTCCCATGCAGGGTTATTGGGAAAGAACGAGTGAAATTCCACATACACATATTCTTTTACCGCGCTTTCTGGAGTAAATTCATTGGGAAGTTTTTGTGAAGATTCTTCGAGTTTCACATATTTCAAAGAGGTATCCTGCTTGTCTGGTAAATATTTTACATTGAAATAATCATTCACGATAAGTGATTCTGGAAATCCTTGTGGAAGAAGTTTTCCAGAAAGTTTTGAAACCGATATTTGCTTTACTCCTGCAGGACGCACAAAATTTTCTGCAGGGACTCCTTTGATCACTGCGAGCATAATCTTTCTCCAAATGGGTGCCACATTGGTAAGTCCAGAGGCTTTATCTGATAAAAATCCTTTTGGATTTCCCTCCCATCCTTTGTTGTTTCCCGCCCACACTGCCAACACTCGCGAAGGAGTGTATCCAATAGTCCAAAGGTCATGAGGATGCGTATTCCCTTTCGCATCCACTCCTGTGGAAGTTCCCGTTTTCACCGCAACAGGTCTTCCAAAGCCTCCCAGCGAGCCGTTCCAAGAGGTTGGTCGAGCCTTCCCCGATTCATCGGAAAGAATATCACTCACCAAAAATGCTGTCTCTGGTGAAATAACCTGAGGCTGTTCTGCTTTCATATTTTGTTCATAGATCATCGCACCTGAAGCATCCACCACTTTGGTGATGGCAAAAGGCGTCACTTTTTTCCCTTGATTTGCGAGTGTGGCATATGCTCCAGCCATTTCAAGAGGTTTTACCACTGGCGCCCCCAATGCCATCGCTGGACCCATCGTATTAACATTTTCTGTAAATTGGATTCCGAGTTTTCCAGCAAATTCATACAGTGGTTTGATACCTATAATAATCCCAGCTTTCACTGCAGGAATATTGAGGGATGACCCCAACGCTTTTCGTATGCTCACAGGACCTGAAAAAGTATTATCAAAGTTTTTTGGGAAATAGGGGACTCCATTGAGGGAAAGATTTGTTTTTACATCCATGAGAACTGTTGCTGGGGCGAGTCCTTTTTGCTCAAAGGCAGCAGCATACACCAATGCTTTAAAAGTTGATCCTGGCTGTCTGGAAGAAGTCATCACATTCACCTGCCCATCAAAAGGATGTCCTCCAAATTCGGTAGCATTGAAATCTCGAGATCCCTGCATCGCCAAAATAGCCCCTGTTTTACTATCTAAAACAACTCCTGCAATATTTTGAATATTATAGGGATCAAGATTCGCAGAAGCATTTAAAAATGTTTCTTGCATGGTTTTTTGCAAATCAGAATCAAGAGTGGTATATATTTTAAGTCCTTTTTGATAGAGAATCGTTTCTGCTTGATCTCCATATTTTTCTTTCAAAATATCCTCTAGTTGGCTTTGCACATAGAAAACAAAATGCGGAGCTATAAGGCTAACTTTATTCTCTACAAATTTTAAATTTTTCACCTCCTCTTTTGCCTGTTTAGCTTCCGATTCGCTAATAAATTCTTTCGCGAGCATTTGTCCTAATACATAGTCAAACCGACCAGGTATATAGCCAATTTTTCCACCCGCGAAGTTCCAATTTTGTCCAAATACTCCTCGTACAAATGAGTCTTTAATCTCATTCGATCGGCTCATGAGATCATCGAAATCAGTAATGTTCAGGCTTTCGATTTCTTCTGGCGTGAGATCAATATACGATTTATTTACCCGTTGATATCGCCCTGGAGCTTGTGGAAGCCCTGCCAAAAAAGCACTTTCTGCAATAGTCAAATCTTTTGCATTTTTCCCAAAAAATTCCTGAGAGGCTCGTTCTACTCCATATATATTTCCTCTAAATGGAACTTTGTTGAGATAGAGTTCAAGAATTTGGTTTTTGTCATAGGTTTTTTCCACTTCGATGGCAAGAGATATTTCTCTAATTTTTCGTTGTAATTTTTCATGAAAACTTTCTTCTCCCTTTGAAAACACTACCATTTTCACCAGTTGTTGAGTGATGGTGGAAGCTCCTCCTTCGGTGCGTCCTGCAATGAATGCATCTCGCACGGCTCTGGCAATTCCACGGTATGATACTCCTCCGTGGTTGTAAAAATCGGCATCTTCTGCTGCCAAAATAGCATGCTGCATGTGAATAGAAATATCATTGAGCGCCACCACGTCTCGTCTTTCTTTCCCAACCAATTCATACAACACTGTTCCTCCAGAATTGTCCAGAATGACACTTGGCTGGGAAAACGAATTAGCACTGAGGGTTTCGATATCTGGGGTTGTGGAAATGGTGTATCCAATCCACAAAAATCCACAAAGGACGATAAAAAGCCCAAGCTGAAAAAACTTCAAAAAAAGCGCTTTAGCTGTTTTTTTTGTTTTTTCTGAAAGAGGTGTTTTTGAAGAATGATGAGGGAGATTTGATTGAGGTGGTTCAAAGTGGCTTGATTGGCGGGTGATGGGTTTTCGAGAAAAGAGTTTATCGCTCATATGAAAAAGACAACAAAAGGTGTTTATCGGGAGTATATCACGATTTTTTATGATTTTTTATTTTCTGAAAAAATATTATTGATTTATTGTTTTATATTTTATAATATTATTATGCAGTAAGGAATCTATAAAACTCACTAATGTTTTTCTAAAAATAAAGAGATTAAACAAATGTTTTATTTTTTTGTAGAGATTCTTTAAGGCATTATATATTATTCATTTATAAAAAATGAAATCTTCATGCGATAATCGAAAGAAAATACTTTCTTTGATAAAAGAACATCCGAGGTTTAAGGAATTAAAGGATGAATGTAAAAGAACGGGTGGTAAGAATTCAGTTGTTTTTTTTAAACAACCCACAGAAGATGAGAAAATACCGAAAAGCATAGTACAGAAGTTTCTATCTTGGCTTAATTTAGAACATAATGAGGTCATTGATCCATATTTAATGATGAAAAGAGAAAGAGAAAAAGATAGATTATCACTTGATGTTATTTCTATTCCAGAACAGGTAAGAAAAACCCATCGTGAAATATTCCCATTTTTTTTACTTTACACTGTAAGAGAAGCATTAAAGCATGATTTGTCTCATATTGTGCTAACAATATCTCCAGAAGAAATAGTATTAATACAAGGGGGGTATGGTCGATATGAAACAAGGGAAGCCGCAATAAATGATGGTGTATCGTTCAGTGCGCAGACGGAGCAACAATTAGCCAGCATCAAAAAACAAGAGGCAGTCCTTCGTCGTATGTGTAACAAGTATGGGTTTCACGAATTTTTTCCAAGCGATCAAGAAATAAGACCAAAAGGAATCCATATGGAATTAAATGTTTCAGATATAAGAAAGGACACTATTGAACAACTTCTTTCTCAATTAGATTCTTTAATGACCACTCGCAAAACACACTAATTTTTTTTATAAAAAGAGAGAAGTTGCATCTATTATCGTTTCCTTTTTGAGATTACCTTCATTATTTTACCCTCCCCACCCTCTCTCTTTAACTATATATTTCACAGAGATTTCTTATATCACTCCATTCCAAATCACCATCATTGCAAACAGCACAAACCCAAAACTCACTACTTGAAAAATTCTTTTCGTGAACGCTTGCGAAAGGAATTTTTCTTTAATAATTTCCGAAAGTCCAAAAATAGCCGAATGCCCTAGCACAATCCCAGAAAGAAAAATAATCACATACCACCCTTCTCCCCAAAAAATCTGGTTTCCCACCTCCACTGCTAATGGCATTGAAACTGTTATCCACATTCCCCACAGCATAGGATTGAAGATAGTTATTCCCACCATTTGCCATGGTGAAAAATTTATCTGCGTGGCACTCACTTCGTTTTTTTGTGCGTTCCACAGTTGCCATGCAAGCCACAGAAGAAGCGATGCACCAATAATAGAAAGGCTTGCAAAAAACCAATGCGGGAATGGAATATTTGCTCCAAATTTCACAATCCCTAATGCGATAAAAAATTCAACAAATACTGCAATCAAAACCAATTTAATGGCTTGAAACAATCCTCTTTTATCATTCGAAAGAATGCACGCCACTCCAGAAAGCAAAATGGGGCCAGGGATTATGGCGGCGAAAAGACCCATCAGAAAGGAAGAGAGGAGAATGAACATGAAAATTAAGAATTAAAAATACTAAAATAGAAAAAGCGGGAAAATTCCCGCTTTTTACTCCATATATTTTTTGCAGCGCTTACGCGTATACCTTGTTTACAATGTCTTGAAAGACTGCTGGATTTTTCACTGCTATTTCTGCCAACATTTTTCGGTTTACTATGATTTTCTTTTCTGCCATTTTGAAAGCAAATTCAGAATATCGTTTTCCCATTGATTGCAATGCTGCAGAAATACGAGTGATCCAAAGCTGTCGAAAGCTTCGTTTTTTTCTTCGTCGGTCTCGATAGCTATTCTGTCCTGCATGCCACATAGCATCCACTGCTTCTTTGAAAACGTTTTTTCGTCCCCACATGAACCCTTTGGTAAGGGAGAAAATCTTCTTTTTTCGAGCTTTTCGAGCTGGTGCGTTCGTTACTCTCATACGAATGAAATAATTAAAATACTAAAAATAAAACAATCTCAAATTACCAAGATGGAAGCATTTTACTTGCTCGCTTGCTATCCCCCTTAGCAAGAGATAAATCTTGTTTTCCTCCTTCACTTCGAGATTTTTGAAGAAGTAGATGGTTTCGAGCTGCTTTTTCCATAGTCAGTTTTCCTGACCCTGTTTTCGCAAAAGTTTTTTTAGAAGTGCTGTGATTCTTTTGCTTTCCTGTTTTTCCAAGTTTCATAGCCATACACAAATGAAGTAAAAAATTATTTTTTCAGTGGACGAAATTCTGTGACGACGCTCCTTCCTTGTTCTTTTGGTGCATATTCTTGCTTTCCAATTCCTTCCAGCGCCATTTGCATCTCTTCAAATCGCTTGAGTCCGATGCTGGCATGTGATTGCTCTCTTCCTTTAAACTGCAATATCACTCGCACGGGATGACCAGTCTTAAGAAAGTCTATTACCCTAGAAATCCGAACTCCAAAGTCATGATCAGAAATTCTAATTCCAAATTTGATTTCTTTCGAGGCTTGCACCTTTTGCTTCTTTTTCTGATCCTTCACCTCCTTTTTCTTTTGGTACAGATAGGTTCCAAAATTCATCAGCTTGCACACAGGTGGAACAGCCTGAGGGGAAACTTCCACGAGGTCTAGTTCTTTTTCAGCAGCTAGTTCTAGAGCTTTTTTGAGAGGAAATACTCCCAATTGATCTCCATTATCAGACACCACGCGCACTTCTGAAGCTTGAATTTCATCATTCTTCAGAATTTTATTTTTCCCCGATAGCTCTTGAAATTTACTCGCCAAAAAAAAATACAATAAAAAAAGCTGTTCGATTATACCGAGAGGCTTTATTCTTTGTCAATTGGTTCTTCCTTCCCCAAAAATTTTGGTTCATAGTCGCCCCACAATACCTGATAGAACCCTAATTGTGTTGCTAAATATTCACGAAAATAGTTTTTATACATATTAGAATATGCTCGCATGTCTGCAGAAATTCCAGTACTTTTGATGCCAGAATGGCTACATAAAAAGACTACTCGTGGAAGGTGAAATTCTTGAGACACTAGCAATGCTTCTTCCACTCCAAATATTTTATATGCTCGAATGCATGTGTCATAGCTTCGAAATCCTGCATAATCCAAAATTATATCACCTTCTTTAATTCCTTTTTTCAGAAGGAATTCTTTTCCTGCCTTCGGCTCATTGTAATATTCTTCGCTGTTATCTCCAGATACCAAAATCCTTTGCACCATGCCAGATTTATACAAGTTTGCTGCCACGGTAAGCCGATCGGAAAAGATGGGAGACGGACCAGATGAATATACTGCTGCTCCAAATACAATGGCGACTGGAGCTTTTATGGGGTCGTTGATTTCTTGTTTTGCAAAAATATTAGGTTCTGTGCTGTACCACACATACCAATTGGGAAAAGTGAGTCCAAATAGGATTATCAATGAGCCTATAAGCCAGCGAAAACGATATAAATAATGCAAACGATTATAAAAGAATGAAAAATGAAGAAGAGAATAGGGTGGAGGAGAGAAGTGAGGAAGGGGTAAATTTCAAGGTTCAAGTTATTATTTTAGAGTATGAAATGATAGTATCTTTTCTACAATTTCCTCCTCACACCCACTCGCATCCAGATGCAACACTTTTTTGCTGTGGAATGATTCTTTCGCCAGTTTTTGCATCACCTTTCTCACTGTTTTTAGCACTTCTGCTTTTTCAAAATGTTCTTTTCGTTGTCCTCGTTTTTCAATTCGTTCCAGAGAAATCTCTTCTGGTACATCCAAAAAAATGGTAAGGTCGGGCACTAAGCAATGAGAAGAAAGCTCCAAAAGCATGGCTTCATTCACTCCCGATGCGTTTCCATATGCTATCGAACTCCACACATATCGCTCACAAATAACCGTTTCTCCTCGCTTCAGAGCTGGAATAATTTCTTCTTTAATGTGGTGTAAACGATCTGAGAAGAAAAGCACTTGCAAGGCGTTGGCTTCTAAGTTTTTTTGATGTGTAAGAATTTCCCGAAGCACTATCCCTGCTGCAGAAGTGGAAGGTTCGGTGGTGTGAAAAACGGATTTTCCCTGATTTGTTAAAAAATTTGCTACATTTTTTGCTTGGGTTGAAGTTCCGGATCCGTCTGTTCCTTCAAAAACGATGAACATGAAAAAGGTGTTATGAATATGCTTTCTTCACTATTGTATCAGATTTTTTCAAAAGAGAAACTTTTTGAGAAAGAGATTGTTTTGATATTTTTCACATTGTCTCTATACTGCTTGTGTTTTTTGTAATGATTGTTTTGTATGGCGAAAAATATTATTGATACTATTTGGGATGCTCACGTGGTGCGCTCGGAAGAAGGATCTCCCGATGTTTTGTTTTTAGATATGCAACTGTTGCATGAGGTGACCAGTCCTCAAGCATTTGATGAATTGCGAAAGCATAATCTGCGGGTTTTTGATCCGTCGCGAAATGTGGCGACCCTTGATCACTCTATTCCAACCAATTTAAGCCAAGATGATTTTGCTGATGAGCAAAATAAGATTCAGCTCGAAACTCTGCGAAAAAACTGTCTCGATTTTGGAATTACTCTGCATGATGTTGGCTCTGGTCATCAAGGGATTGTGCATGTTACAGGGCCTGAATTGGGAATTACACAACCAGGAATGACACTTTGCTGTGGAGATTCTCACACCTCCACGCATGGTGCTTTTGGAGTGCTGGCGTTTGGGGTGGGAACAACTCAGATTTTTCATGTATTGGCGACGTCTTGCCTGCTCATGGATCGACCCAAGACCATGAAAGTGAATTTTGTAGGAACTCCTGATCCTCGTTTTTCTGCAAAAGATGCAATCCTCAAGCTTATCGCGCAAATTGGCGTGCAAGGAGGAACAGGCTATGCGTTGGAATATTGTGGGGAATTTATCCGTAATGCGTCGATGGAAGAGCGTATGACGATTTGCAACATGTCGATCGAATGCGGAGGTCGATTTGGCCTTGTGTCGCCCGACCAGAAAACCTTTGATTTCCTCAAAAACACAGGAAGAATAGAAGAATGTCTTTTTGAAAAGGCTAAAAAGGAATGGTTGTCCTACGCGTCTCCAGATGATGCAGATTATGATATGGTGGTGGAAGTGGATTTGGAAAATGCAAAGCCCATGATAACTTGGGGAACGACGCCGGGGCAGGGGATTGCGCTTGATGAAGTTATTCCATTACTTGAAAGCATGAATGAAGAAGATAAAATGCTCGCACAAAAGTCACTTGCCTACACACAATTGGAAGCTGGGCAATCACTTATTGGAACGCCTATTCAGCATGTGTTTGTGGGGTCATGCACCAATGCTCGAATTTCTGATCTTGAAATAGTGGCGAATGTTTTGAAAAATAATAGTGTTGCCAAGGGTGTTCGGATGTTTATTGTGCCAGGTTCTGAAATGGTGGAAAAAGAAGCCATTGCGAGAGGGTATGATCAGATTTTTATAAAAGCAGGAGCTGACTTTCGGCGTCCTGGATGTTCGATGTGTTTGGCGATGAATGGTGATCACGTTCCTTCTGGAGAGCGTTGTGTTTCCACGTCTAATAGAAATTTTGTGGGACGCCAAGGAAAAGGCGCGATCACGCATCTTGCTAGCCCTCTCACGGCAGCTTGGTGTGCGGTGGAAGGAAAAATTGTGATGCCAAAAAATAATGAATAATGAAAAAACAACTTGAAACTTGTAATTTGTAATTTTTATGCTTGTTCTCGTACGTTTTTGTTTTGAGCTTGCCATGCTCAAGCGTTTTCCTCGTTCTGGTTCGTTTTTGGCGGGTGTTAAAGAATCTGATAGCGTGGCAAGTCATGTTTTTTGAGCAACGCAAATCGCTTTTTTACTGGCAGAAAAAAAATATTATATGCAATTCCTACAATCAACCAATCATTTATTCTTCAATAATCCCACCTCCTAAGCATTTTCCTGTGGCATTATACATCACCGCACTTTGCCCTGCGGTAATGCTACGAATTGGTTCTTTAAAATGAAGAATCATTTTTTCTGGCTCATTATGTTCCACAATCGCATCCATCGCTTGACCTCCATGTCTAATTTTTATCAGGCAGTTTTCACCTTTTCTCAATGGCCTTCCTATCCATGAAAGTGTGTTGAGGGTTATATATTTGCTCCAAAGTAATGCATTCGATCCAATATATACTATGTTGGTTTTTGGATCTGTTTTGATGACGTATTGTGGGAGAAGCATTCCTCCAACCCTAGCTCGTTGTCCTTTAGTATAGTGCAAAATGCCAGCATGCTCTCCTATCTTTTTTTGGGTTTCCATTTGGATAATATCTCCTGCTACAAACGCTTCGGGAATCTGCCGCTCCAAAAATGGAATATGGCTCTTTTCTGCATAAAAACACACGCCTTGTGATTCTCTTTTTTCAGCAAAGGAAGTGAATCCATTTTCTTTTGCGAGGGTTCTGATTTCGTCTTTTGTATACGGTGCCATGGGGAAAAGGCAATGAGAGAGCCGTTCTTGTGTGAGTGTATACAAAAAATAGGTTTGGTCTTTGTGTGGGTCTTTTCCCGATGAAAGTTCCCATTCATGTGTGGTTTCGTTCCATTCGTTTTTCACATAATGCCCTGTGGCAATATAATTACATCCCAGATCTTTCATCTTTTCAAAAAAGAATCCGAATTTAATATTTCGATTACATTCTACGCAGGGGTTGGGCGTTATTCCTGAGCGAAATTTGGAAATAAAATCGTCTACCACCTCTTTTTTAAACCGTTCTCGAAAATCAAAAACGAAAAACGGGATACCTAGTTTTTTTGCTACGGTTCTGGCGAGCATCAAATCCCTTAAGCTGCAGCATTTGTTTTCGGGAAGATTCTTTTCAAACTTTTCTGCCTTGTCATCATGCCACAATTGAAAATGTACCCCGATGACGTCATATCCCTGTTCTTTTAGTAAAAAAGCAGACATGGTGGAATCGAGTCCTCCAGAAAGACCAACGAGTACTTTTTTCTTCATCCTCTTATTATATAATAATTGAGCATATCGGTTGGTATGGTTCTCTGTAGTGAAACTGTTTAACAAGAGGGGGAGAAAGAGTTATAAATCTCCGACTCTCCCCAAATGTAAAATTGATCATGCAATGCAATATTTTACTCTTGTGTAATGGTAGTTGCTTCATCAATATCAGAAGGTCGAACAGAGAACGTTCCTCCCTTCAAAATAATTTTTGATTCTTTTACTCGCTCGCTCACCTGCAAATCTGCCCCTTCTTCCACGATAATCGTAGAATTTTTGAGATAAGGTGTTTTGAGTACTCCATCTTTCTTGATGGTAATATTGGAACTTTTTATAAACCCAGACACTTCTGAAATTCCTTCTGAAAAACTAAGGGTTGATCCTTCGATTTCATCAAATTTTGCTTCTCCTTTAATATTCGCAGTTTTATTTTGAACCATTTTTTTTGTTCCGTCTGTCATTACCAGCACTTCTTCTCCTGCCTTATTGGTGGCTTTTATCTGTGTAAGATCTGGGGTGGGGGATGGTGTGCTGGTTCCCATACATCCAGAGAGACTTGCAGCCATTGCAATGGTTGCGAATGAAAGAATATATTTTTTCATAATAAAAAAATTAAAAAATAAAAACTA
The DNA here is from genome assembly GCA_964532505.1 of uncultured Candidatus Peribacteria bacterium. Taxonomy (GTDB): domain Bacteria; phylum Patescibacteriota; class Gracilibacteria; order CAIRYL01; family CAIRYL01; genus CAZHIF01. Next base: position 12,927 of record CAZHIF010000006.1, on the reverse strand, counting down.
TAAAAGAGTAGAGGCTGTTTCACCTTCAGACTCCATTATATCAGCTTCTCCATCTTTATCAATAAGAGAAGCCGTCGAAACCATATCATCTGTAGGAAGCCGCATCAAGATGACTCCTTGAGTGGCTCGCCCTTGGCTTGGAATTTGCGAATAGGAAAGACGAATTGCCTGACCAGATTTGGCGCTCAGCAAAAGATCTCCTGCAAAATCCGAAGCAATCACGCTTCCAAACACCACTTTTCCCGTCTTGTTTGTCACATTTGCTGTTTTTACTCCACTGCCTCCTCGTCCTTGTGCTCGATATTCGCTCACCGGAGTGGATTTCCCTAGCCCATTTTCCATAATCACCAGAATTTGAGATGTTTCATCTTTTGCGTCCACAATATCCATTCCCACCACTCGATCTTTCTCCGAAAGTCGAATCCCTCTTACTCCTGCAGCCTGACGTCCCATTGCTCGTACATCATCTTCCGAAAACCTGATTCCTTTTCCTTCTCGAGTAATAATCATCACCTCATCATTACCAGAGCTAAACTTTACCCATTTTAAAAGATCATCATCTTTGAGTCCCAAGGCGATAAGCCCATTTGATCTAATATTTTGGAATTGTTCGGTTTCCACTTTCTTCACTACTCCTTGTTCAGTGCAGAAGAAAAGATATTTTCCAGCATTTTGAACACTATCCAGTACCGAGGTGACGGTTTCGCCTTCTCCCAGATTAAGAAAATTCACCAATGCTTGCCCTTTCGCTGTTCTGGATACTTCTGGAATTTCATACACGGGAAGCCGAAAGACTCGCCCTTTTGAGGTAAAAAAGAGAAGAGTATTGTGATTGGAGGTGGAAAGGGATAGTATAATTTCATCTTCTGTTTTGGCAGCTGATCCGAGCAACCCTTTTCCTCCTCGTCCTTGGGTTCGATAGCTTGATGGCGACATTCGCTTGATGTATCCAATTTGAGAAAGGGTAACGATCATCGGTTCGTTTGGAATGATGTCAGTGGTGGTGATTTCTCCTACTCCTGTTGGGATAACCTGTGTTTTTCGATCGTCTCCAAAGCGAGCTTTAATTTCCGAAAGTTCGTCTTTTACAATCGATGTCACCCGTTCTGGCTTTGCTAAAATATCTTCACAATCGGCTATGAAGAGCTTTTTTTCGTTCAGTTCGTCTTCTATTTTTTTTCGTTCGAGCCCTGCCAAGGTTTGTAATCGCATTGCTAAAATGGCGTCCGCTTGTAATTCTGAAAATCCGAATTGAGCAATAAGATTTTGCTTTGCTAAATCTTTTGTTTCTGATTCTCTAATAGTTGCAATTACTTTATCTATATGATCAAGTGCTTTGGAAAGACCTTCCAAAATATGTGCTCTTGCTCTGGCGATTTTTAATTCGTATTCGGTTCGTCGTCGCACCACAACCCGTCGGTGTTTGATAAATTCTTCCAAGATCGTTTTAAGATCGAGCAGTTGAGGCTGTTTTCCGTCATCCACCAAAGCAACAAAATTGCACCCAAAAGAACTTTGGAGTGCTGTGCTTTTGTATAAAATATTCAGAATTTTTTTTGGAAATGCATCTCTCTTAAGGTCAATCACAATTCGGATTCCTTCTCGGTTTGATTCGTCTCGAAGTCCTGTTACTCCCACAATAATTTTTTCTCGCACCAGTTCGGCAATTCGCTCCACCAATACTGCCTTATTCACTTGATATGGTAATTCGGTAATGAGGATTTGGTTTTTATTTCCTGTTTCCACAATTTCTGCCTTTCCTCGCATGATGATCGATCCACGCCCTGTAGCATACGCTTTTTTGATGGCATTGATGTCATAGATCATTCCAGCCGTTGGGAAATCAGGACCTTTAATAAACTGCATTAGATCATCTAAGCTCGCTTCTTCATGATCCATGAGATGTAATAGTCCGTTAATTAATTCGGTAAGATTATGCGGAGGAATATTCGTTGCCATTCCCACTGCAATTCCCATTGTTCCATTTAGGAGAAGATTAGGAATTCGAGAAGGAAGCACTTTTGGCTCTCTTTGAGATCCATCATAGTTATCCTGAAAATCAACAGTATCTTTATCCAGATCTGCAAGCACCTCTTCGGTAATTGGCATCATTTTGGCTTCGGTATACCGCATTGCCGCCGCACTATCTCCATCAATTGAACCAAAGTTTCCCTGCCCTCGCACCAATGGATATCGCAAAGAAAAGTCTTGCGCCAGACGCACCATCGCTTCATACACCGAAGAATCTCCATGGGGGTGATATTTCCCGATCACGTCTCCAACTACGGTTGCTGATTTTCGAAATTTTGCCTTGGAAGTAAGCCCATTTCTCTGCATTGAGTATAAAATTCGACGATGCACCGGTTTCAGCCCATCTCGCACATCAGGAAGGGCACGCGTGATGATCACACTCATCGCATAGTTGATGTAAGAGCTTTCCATTTCATGTGTAATTTCTCGGTCGATAAGCGAGGAAAGACTTGGAGAAAGAGAGTATTGAGAAGACATTGAAAATAGATAAAACACACCTTGAGAGTGTATCATACCTTTCTTTTCTTTTCCTCCTTCTCTTTTTTTGTTTTTCAGAAAAAAGGCTTGCTTTTTTTTTTACATGATATAATAGGTTTTCAAGTAGGAAATGAGCTATGCCAAATCGCTTAGAAAACTTTTAAACATCACAGATCAATATTTTTTAGATAAATTTTTTATGATTGCCATAATCAAAAAATATGTTGGGGTTGGGATTTTCTTGGCAGGTGGTTATTGGCGAAATTGCTTTTGTCGCCATCACCTCTATTTCCAATGCTTTTATAGTGGCAGGTTAAAGTACTGTGTGTGATGTAAAAATTAACTATTATTTCGCTCTGCACAATGACACCCAAAACATCCAGATGGGTTTTTATCTTTCGTGGTTAAGAAACAGCATTCTGTTTTTATATTTTGATGTGCCACAAAGACCCCAGTTCCACATAAGCTTTTATTCATTTTCTCTAAAATTTTTTTCAATTGTTCGGTGTTGTTAGAATCTGGAATGGATATTTGAACACTCCAGCCATTATTTCCTTTCATAATTCTTCTGCGTTGTGTGCTATTTAAGGTATTCATTTGCTCACTCGAAAGCATGCAAATCTCCAAAATTGCTTCCCAAATAGTATTTGCCTCTTCTGGCGATAGTCCTTGTTTTTTACATTCAGGGTCTTTTATGTGCTGTGTAAAAAAATTCATAAGTTTTAAGAAAAATTATGTTGCATGCTTGGTATGGTCACAGTGGTATTTGGCATTGTAAATCCTGCTAATCGTTGCTCAAAGGCTGATGGTGTTGGTGATGATGAGGGATTGGGTAGAAAAGAGGTTACGCTATTCTTTGCACTGTTCCACCATCCTTGCATTTTGCTTTTTATATTACTTGCATGGTGTTCAATTGTACTTGCTACAGTACTAGAGTTTTCTTTTGACTTACCTTTGGTGTCTTTATTTATGCATGTGCTTTCAACGTGCATTATCAGTGTTTTTCCTTCTGGTAATTTTGTTGCATGTTTTGGATCCATTTTATTATTTTTTAATAATTCATTGGTTAGACATGCTATTTGTTCGTTTGTGGCATTTGGAAACTGTGTTTTCATGGTGTTCCATTGATTTTTTTTCATAGAAACGGTTGTATATCCTGCAGAAGCTGTAATGCTATTTGCATTATACGATATATTACATTTTTTAAATTTATCAGCAGAAGGAATGATGATTAGAGTATCTGGTTGTAGCTTTTTAGGATTGAGGTGTTTATTTTCATTCTGAATAATTTGTGAAACACATTCTGTGTTTGTCGGTGAAATATTTTTTGCTAATTGCCAAATACTCTTCGCATTATTTCCTTTTAGCGTTGCTACTTGTGCTGAATGTGCATCACGAGAAGGTGTTGTAACCATAGGATTTAGTGAGTTTTCAGTCTGTGTTGAAGATTGTGAAGGCACGTCCGTTGACACACCATTATCATGTTCATTACTTGCAATATTTAAAGGATTATAAGCACCTGCTGCATAAGCTACTCCTGACAGTGCGATAGCAGGAAGAATTCTTTTTAATTTTATTTTTTTTACAGCTTGAAGCATCGAAGTAGGAGAGAATGATTCTATTTTTTCCCCAATCCGATGTGCCAATATACCTGATGCATGAAGCATTGTTCCAAATTTTTTTAAAGGTGGTTTTTTCTTTACTTTCTGACCAACGAATCGTGCTATTTTTCCAGGCCCTTCTGTGATAAGCTCCCCCAAAAGTCCTCGGCATCGTTCTGCGGTAACAGCTCCAATGAGTGTTAATGCCATTGCTTGTGCTCCATTTGCATAGGGGACAACCTCAGGATTCGTTGTTGCGATAGCCCCTGTAACAGCTGCCATAGCAGCAGAACCAGCAGTAACACCAGAAAGCATACGATCTGCGTGAAATTCTTCTTCTAAAGCAGGTGCATTTGAATATTTCAAAGCTTGCGTATTTACCAGCACTCCAATTCCAGCAACGGCTGCCATAATAGCGTTTTGAAGTATGCTAACTTCTTCTTTAAAATTTTCGGTACGTGCATAATGAAGTACATTATGAAAACTTTCAAATGAAATTTTTCCGTAAATCCCCAAAATAATAGCGTGTACTGCATAGTTTATAGGTGGAAGAATTTTCTCTTCTATTGCTTTTCCCACAGCTCCAGAAAATTTTTCTCTTATTGCATGAATTGCATAATAGAGTCCTACCAATCCTCCATCTGCAACTCCATCATGAAAACCATCTGCTTTTAAAAGAGGGACACCTGCCGCATGTCCCGCACCCCACGAAAATGCTCCATATACGGTTTTTAAGACAGCTGGAACAAGAGATTGCTTTTGATGATTATTCGATGCTTTTTCACTCATTTTTTAAATTGAAAGTTAGTTTCATTTATACGTAATGTATGTTAATTAAAATTGAAAGTCAATTTCAATTTTAATGTAAATTATAAAAAATATTGTGTTGAATTATTCATTATTAGTTAATCTTTAGCATTTTATAAAATTTTGACAATTCAGAATGTTTTCAAGAAAAAACCCAGAACTGTGCTAAGTGGATAAATATTTTGGGAAGAAGCAAAAAAAGAGACCTGTTTTGCAGGTCTCTTTATCATTCCAATCTCAATTATTCTTTGAGAAACTTCTCTTCCCGAATTTTTCCAAATCCAATAGCTGTTTCCATGGCTTTTCCCGCATTCAGTACTTCTGCTTCGTTAAACATTTTTCCAAAGATTTGAATTCCAGTGGGAAGTCCGTTGATGAGACCTGTAGGAATTGCCAGCCCTGTAATTCCTGCAAGGTTTGCCGTTACGGTAAAAATATCTGCCAAATACATTGCCAATGGATCATCCATTTTTTCACCAATGCTAAACGGGAGCATAGGAGAAACAGGTGCAAAAATAACATCCACTTGCTCAAAGGCTTGAGTATATTCTTGTTTGAAAAGCGTTCGCACCTTTGCCGCTTTTTTATAATACGCATCAAAATATCCTGCCGAAAGCGTATACGTTCCCATCATAATAGCTCGCTTCACCTCGTCTCCAAAATATTTTGATCTGGTGTTTTTATAAATTTCATCGAGATGTTTTTCATCTTCACCTTGCCCAAATCGAATACCATCATATCTTGCTAAGTTTGTGGAAGCTTCTGCCTTCACCAACAAATAATATGCTGGAATGGCATATTTGGTAAGTGGCAATGAAAGCTCCACGATTTCTGCTCCCAGTGTTTTAGCTGTTTCCACCACGGTATCAAAACTTTTTCTGATTTCTGAATCAAGCCCTTTTGCTTCCAAAAATTCTTTAATAATTCCCACTTTTTTCCCTTTCAATCCTGCAGAAAGTAAAGATGAATATGCTGGTACTGGGATTTCTGGAGTGGTGGCATCTTCATTGGCGTGTCCTGCAATCACTTCCAGTACCCTAGCGCAGTCTTCCACTGTTTGCGCAATGGGACCAATGGAGTCAAAGCTGGATGCGTATGGAATAATTCCATGTCGAGGTACTCGACCGTAGGTCACTTTGAGCCCTGTGGTTCCACAAAAATTGGAAGGCTGTCGAATGGATCCACCCGTATCGGTTCCAATGGAAAATAGTCCAAGGTATTTTGCGACTGCCGCTGCACTTCCGCCTGATGATCCTCCTGGAACTCGAGACGTATCCCAAGGGTTTTTGGTTTGACAAATGGCAGAGGTTTCGCATGATGATCCCATGGTAAACTCATCAGTATTCACTTTCCCCAATAAAATAGCTCCTGCAGCTTTGAGTCGTTTATATACGACGGCATCGTATGGTGGGTTATAATTTTTGAGCATTGCAGACCCAGCGGTGCAATGCATGCCTTGCACGGAAATCACATCTTTCAATGTATATGGAATTCCAGCTAAAGGAGCAGAAAAATCTCCAGATGCATCTTGCGCATCTGCTTGCTTTCTTGCTTCTTCAAAACAGGTTTCAGTGAAGGCTTCGATGGTCAAATCTTCTTTTTCTATTCGAGCAATATGCAAGTCAACAAGCTGTCTAGCAGTTATTTTTTTTGATCGAAGGAGGTCGAGGGCATCAGCAATGGAAGTAGGGAACATAAAAACAATTAAGAATTAATAATGAAGAATGAATAAACTGTTTATTGTGTGATATACGATATGTGTTATTTACAGCACCGCAGGAACCGTCACATGATTATCTCGAACAGGGCGAGGGGACGCAGAAAGCAATACTCCTTCGTCAAAACTATTCACTTCATCCTTTCGAACGCTATTAAAAAGTCCTGTTACTTGGGCTGTAGGCTCTACTCCATCGGTATTCACTTCTTGTAATTCTTCAAAAAAATCAAGGATTCCAGAAAGTTCTCGTTGGAATTTTTCTATTTCACTTTCTGAAAGGGTGAGCTTGGAAAGACTTGCAATTTTCAGAATATCGTCTCGAGAAAGCATAGAAAAACAGAAAATAGAAAATATACAAAATGAAGTGTATCATGTTGGTTTCTTGTTTTTTAGAAAAAAAGGCTTGCTTTTTTTTTGCATGATATAATAGGTATGCAAATTCAGAAATGAGCTATATCAAAGCGCTTGGAAAACTTTTAAACATCACACACATCAGTATTTTTTTTAGACAATTTTTTTATGATTGCTACTTATAGTGCTTTAGAAGTCAAGGAGAATTATTTTTTGTAGGCAAAAACCAAAAAGATTTCTTGTTTTTTTGCATGCTTTCAAATTTTTTTTTCCATTTGCCCTTTTGAGGAATAGTATGGCAAAATTTTTTTTGGTTTTTTAACACCCTCGAGAAGGTTTCTCTTTTTTTTCACTCTATACTTTATGTCATTAGAAGATATTAAGCAGCATATTGTTGATTTTTGCACGGCGTTGGGTATTCCTTTTTCTTCCATAAGCGTGAAAGAAAAGGATGGACATATCGTTGCAAACATTATTCCCCACGATCAAGCTTCTCTTTATATCGGATATCGAGGGCAAAATCTCGCAGCAATGCAACACTTGCTTCGTTCGCTTTTGTGGGAAAAAGGAATCAGCCAAGATCAGTTTTTTATTCTCGATATAGACGGGTATCAAGAACAAAATAATAATCGGATTTTTGAAATTTTGGAACAAAAGATTTCCCTTGCCGAAAAAACTCAAACTCCGCAAATGATGCCTTTTTTGCAACCTGTGGAACGACGAATGGTGCACATGAAAATCAAGACCGATTATCCCCAATTTGATAGTGAAAGCTTCGATAATCAAAAAGGAGAAAGAGTGTTGAGGGTATTTAAAAAGAATTAAGATTTTTTTTATTATTTTTTATTATTTATTGCCTTGTGTCTTCTTCTTTCGACAAATGGCTTTTGTTAGGAGTTCTTATACTTCTATTTTTTGGCGTGTGGATGATGAGCTGGGTGAGTGTGTTCAACTCTTCTGAAAAAGAAAAAAATGTTATTGCTCAAAACTATTGTCGTCAAGAATTGCCAAATTATTCCTTACTTACCACCGCAGAACAACGGGCATGCGTCACAAGCCCAGAAGCCGTGCAAACGGCGGAACTGTATTGTGAATATAATAATTGCAATAATCGATTCCTTTCTCTTCATGTGCGAAATATTTTTATCGCGCTTGGAGGAATGTTTTTGGCATTTGTAATTCCTTTTGGATTTTGGAGAAAAGTAGCCCCTCTTTTGTTTATTAGTGGGGTAGCACTGCTTGTGGTTGTTCTTATTATGCCCGCACAAGGAGGGTTTACTTCCAAAAGCTGGCTTTCAATTCCTATTATTGGTCTTTTTCAGCCTGCAGAAGCTATGAAGTTGGCACTCACTTTATATGCTGCTCTGTGGATGGAAAAGAAAAAATCAGAAATGGCAACATGGGGAGATGGGTTTTTCCCTTTTGCAGCGTTGGTTTCTATCATTGTTATTCTTTTGATCTTTCAGCCCGATTTTGGATCCACTGCTATTTTGCTCCTCATTGCTTCTTCCATTTTTTGGATTGCTGGGGGGCATGTTAAGCACTTCGTTTTGGCAGGAGGAATTGTGGTCGGACTTGGTTTTTTTGCCTATTCTTCGTTCGATTATGTGCATAAGCGATTTGAAACCTTTTTGAACCCCGAATTGGCTAGCGAAAAAGACGCCTATCAAATCGAACAGTCGTTTTTATCCATTGGAAATGGAGGACTTTTGGGCGCGAGTGATTCTTCTCAAAGTTTTGGTTTTTTGCCAGAAATTCAAGGAGATATGATTTTTGCAGCTATCGCAGAAAAAATTGGATTTATAGGGACATTGCTAGTGGTTATGTTTTATGCGTTTATTTTCGTGAGGGGGATTTTGATTGCGCAACATGCTCCAGATCGATTTTCTGCTCTCGTTGCTGCGGGAATTACTTCTTGGTTTGCTTCCCAGAGCTTGATTAATATGATGGTGGTGACGGGGCTTTTTCCGCTAACGGGAATCACTTTGCCGCTTCTTTCGTTTGGAGGAAGTTCTCTCTTGATTTCTTTGGTGTCTTTTGGAATTCTTCTAAAAATCTCAACTCTAACCTCTCCAACTCATGAAACTTCTGCTGGTGGGCGGAGGAAGCGGCGGACATATCTTTCCACTCTTCTGCATCGCTGAATACTACATCGCACAAAAAGGCTACACGGTGAATGATATTCACTTTATTATAGCGGATAATGATGCCGATGAAGCCTATTTCAAAAATACTTCGTATTCGTTCACCAAATTTCCTGTGGCGAAATTACGACGATATTTTTCTTGGGAAAACCTTCGAGATGGGTTTCGGTTTATAGCCAATCTAATGAGAGCATGGTGGTGGATACGAAAAAATAAGCCAGAAAAAATTTTCTCCAAAGGAGGGTTTGTCTCTCTTCCGTTTGGAATTGTTGCGAAAATTTTCAACATTCCATTTTATTTACACGAAACAGATAGTGTTATGGGTCTTTCTAATAGTATCCTTTCTCGGTTTGCCACCAAGATTTTCACAGGATTTCCAAGTAACACTCCTTCGCATGTTTTTGTGGGAAATCCTGTGAGAAAAGCATTTTTTAAACCCTATTCTTCTACCAATGCTGTTCCTCCAAAGGTATTGGTGTTTGGAGGAAGTCAAGGCGCAAAGGCTCTCAACGACTGGACGAGAAGCTTTTTTGGAAAGCGTTCTGATCTTGCGCAGGTGTTGCTTTTGGCAGGAAGAGGAAAAACCGAACAACACTCATTCCCCAATATTCACGAAGTGGAATTTTTGCATGAAGACTTTATCGATGCGGTGCGAGATGCTGATGTGGTCATTGCTCGAGCCGGTGGAAGTATTTCCGAACTGGCAGCGGCAAAAAAATGCGTAGTGCTGGTTCCTTTACCTAGTGCGGCGAATGATCATCAGCGAAAAAATGCAGCGAGTATTGCACAAAAAAATGCAGGAAAAGTAATCGAAGAAGCTGATTTGTATGCTCCACAGACAGAGGATTTGATATGCGAACTGTTGAGGAATGCTGATTTGCGGGAGACTTTGGCGAATAATCTTTCTGCTCTTGCAAAGAAAGATACGGTGGAGAAGATTGGGGACGTGATGGGGTGAGTGATTAAAGGTAGTAGAGAAGTGTATTTTCTAACTTCTTAAATAAACGTTCAACTACATAAAAACAAGGTTATTGATTTTATTTTCCATTATGGCTTTATGAATTATCCTTTTGCTGCAGTGCTAAAAATTTTTATAAATTTTATCTTTTTGAAAATTTAATATCAACGCATAGCTAACTATAAAACTAATTCTAAAAAACTATACTCCCCATTCTTCCATTTCCATTTGCAGATGATTCACCGGAATAATGTTTTTCTTCACTGCCAACAGTGTTTTGATGGCGTGGTCGTTTTGCCGGAGTCGAAAGAGAAAATCTTTTTTACTGATGAGAGAGAATCGGATATCGATTTCTTCTCCAAATTCCTCTTTGAGGAATGCAGAAACCTTTTCTTTTGGCATGCTTCCCACCAAAAAAAGATCAATGGGAATCGATTCTCCTCGCCCCACAAACCGTCCGGTAAAAATCATGAGATCAAACTCAAAATTTGCCTTATTAAAGCTATCTACGATGGAAAGTGCTGGAGAAGAAGCCTTTTCGAAAAGCGACTGGAGCTCATCAAAAAAGAAATATTTTCGGTTTGCGGTGAGGTATTTTTTCCCTCGTTCGTTTAGCGTCATCACCACTCCAATTTTTTCTAATGTAGCAGCTTCTCGCCGAATTGCGTTGATGGGCTCATTGGTGATGCGTGTGAGCTCTCGAATGAAAAATGATTTTTCTGGAGCCAAAAAGAGCGTTTCCAATACTTTCACTCTTGTTTTTGAGCCAAAAAGGGGTTTGAGAATGTCGAGCATATTCGTATGTAATAATCAAGAAGCAGTATATCACATTTTTTTAAAAAGAAGAACAAAATTTCTGTTCTTGTTTCATAAAATACGGAAGCAAAAATCTCTTGTCAAATTTTTTTTAGCACTCTATAATCACGAGTGCTAATTCTTTATTTTATTTTATATGTCAAAAATTATTGGAATCGACTTGGGAACCACCAATTCATGCGTTGCTGTGATGGAAGGAGGGCAGCCTGTGGTGATTGCAAACACCGAAGGAAACAGGACAACTCCGTCTATTGTGGCTTCTAAAAATGGAGAAAAATTGGTGGGAGAAACCGCCAAAAGACAAGCCGTGATGAATGCAAAAAATACTGTTTTTTCTGCAAAACGATTTATTGGACACAAGTACAATGAAGTGAAAACCGAAGCAGAGCGAATGCCTTTTACAGTAAAAAGTGGGAAGGGTGGTGATGCGTATATTTTATTTGAAGATAAAGAGGTTCGACCTGAAGAGATTTCAGCGATTATTCTTCAAAAATTAAAAGCAGATGCTGAAAGTTATTTAGGAGAAAAAGTTACAAAAGCGGTTATTACAGTTCCTGCATATTTTAATGACGCACAACGGCAGGCCACCAAAGATGCTGGTCGAATTGCTGGGCTTGAAGTGGAACGAATTATCAACGAACCAACAGCAGCCGCACTTGCATATGGACTTGATAAAAAAAATGTAAATCAAAAAGTCGTAGTATACGATTTAGGAGGGGGGACTTTTGATGTTTCTATTCTTGAATTGGGAGATGGAGTGTTTGAAGTGATTGCTACCAATGGAAACACGCATTTAGGAGGAGATAATTTTGATGAAGCGATTATTGATTATTTGCTAGAAGAGTTTAAAAAAGTCGAAGGAGTTGATATTAAAAATGGTTCGCTTGATGAAGGTCAAAAGCAGATGGCATTGCAACGAATCAAAGAGGCGGCAGAAAAAGCAAAGAAAGAGCTTTCATCATCAAATGAAACAGAAATCAATCTTCCATTTTTAGTGGCAGATGCATCGGGTCCAAAAAATCTTATTGTGAATCTTTCTCGATCAAAACTCGAAGCCCTCACTGAATCGCTTATCAAAAAATCTATCGAGCCTTGCAAGAAAGCCCTTTCTGATGCTGGTCTTTCTTCTGGACAAATCGATGAAGTGATTTTGGTGGGAGGAATGACGAGAATGCCTGCAGTGCAAAAAGCTGTAAAAGATTTTTTTGGGAAAGAACCACATAAAGGGGTAAATCCTGATGAAGTAGTAGCTTTGGGAGCCGCTGTTCAAGGAGGGGTTTTACGCGGAGATGTGAAAGACGTGGTTCTTCTTGATGTTACCCCTCTTTCGCTAGGAATTGAAACAATGGGAGGAATTGCTACTAAATTGATTGAGCGAAATACTACTATCCCCACTACAAAATCTCAAATCTTTTCAACGGCAGCTGATTCTCAGCCTCAAGTGGAAGTGCATGTAGTGCAAGGAGAGCGAGAAATGGCGTCGGATAATAAATCTCTTGGACGGTTTATTTTAGATGGAATTCCACCCGCACCACGAGGAATTCCGCAAATTGAAGTAACTTTCAATATTGATGCAAACGGAATTTTGCATGTGGAAGCTACCGATAAAGGAACGGGGAAAAAACAACACATTACCATCCAAGGATCTTCAGGACTTTCTGAGGAAGAAATTGAAAAGATGAGAAAAGATGCTGAAGAAAATGCTGAAAGTGATAAGAAGAAAAAAGAGCTAGTGGAAGAACGAAATAGATTGGATTCTGCAATTTTTCAAGGAGAAAAAATGATAAAAGAAGATAAAGAAAAATTGTCATCAGAAACTATTGAAAATCTTGAAAAAGCAACAGAAGAAGCAAAAACAGTGCTTTCTAAAGAAGATGTTTCATTTGATGAACTGAAAGCAGAAAATGAAAAATATATGGATACTTTACAAAAAGCAGGAGCAGAACTTTATCAAAAAGCTTCTGAAGAAAATAATGCAGGAACTCCAGAAAATCCAGAAGTGGTGGATGGTGATGTTGATGGAAA
>CAZHIF010000005.1:51935-86779 GCA_964532505.1 uncultured Candidatus Peribacteria bacterium | reverse complement strand
GTAGACGGAAGAGAGGTTTCGGGAAGCCGAGAAAGCATTGCAGACATTGCCAGTGTGCTCACGAGATATTCCGACGGAATTTTTGCGAGGGTTTTTGAGCATTCGGTTTTGGAAGAATTTTGTGAATATTCAAGCGTTCCCGTAATGAACGCCCTTTGTAATGATCACCATCCGTTTCAGGCTCTTGCCGATTTGCAAACCATTAAATGGCATTTTGGAGAAAATTTTTTACAGAAAAAAGTGGTGTTTGTGGGTGATGGGTGCAATGTTCCCACTTCGCTTGCCCAAGGGTGTGCACTTCTTGGAATGGATTTTGAAATCTGCACGCCTGTAGGCTACGCAATTCCTGAAAAATTTTGGCAAAAAATTGTTGCTGTTGGAGAGCAAAATGGAGCAAAAATTTCAAACTCACATTTTCCAGAAAAAGCGGTGAAAAATGCTGATGTAGTCGTAACCGATACTTGGGTTTCGATGGGTCTGGAAGCCGAAAAAGAACAAAGAATGAAAGATTTTTTAGGATTTTGTGTTGATGAAAAATTGATGCAAAACGCAAACGCCGATGCGATTTTTTTGCACTGCTTGCCCGCATATCGAGGAAAAGAAGTTTCCGCAGGCGTGATTGACGGAAATCAGTCAAAAGTGTTTGACGAAGCGGAATGCCGAATGCACACCGCAAAAGCTGTGTTGGAATATTTTTATCAATAATTTGTATGATGCCGTTTTTGTTTTTTTATAAAGTCCGTTGAAAAAAGAATATATTTCTGATACTATAAATCTACAAAAATATTTTTCTATTTTTCTATGGCAAAAATATCTTCTCAAGAAGGGAAAAAACAAGTTTCTTTCCATCTTCCCATCGAGCTTTATAAGGCAGTCAAAATGCAGGCAGTGGAAAAAAATATTTCCATGAACTCACTTTTATTAGACGCTATTACCTTGATGCTGGAAAAGAAAAAATCTACTTCTGAAGTCAAAAATTTTTCTGGAAAAGATTTTTTGGAATTGATAAGGCCAATGATGGGACACGGAGATGGAGACCCGAATGCGAGTAAAAATATTGATGCTATTTTATATTCATAAAATGATCATTCTTGATAGCTGTATTTTGGTGGCACTTATTCACATTCCTGATTCTCAGCATGAAAAAGCAGTTGAACTTTTTAAAAATCTTCAAGAGCCAATTTGTATTCCAGAATATGTTGCCATGGAAACAGTAACGGTTTTGCAAAACAAGAAGAACAAAAAAGCAGCAAATGAGTTTTTGACGCTTCTTTCTAAGGAAAGTAATTTGTATTCTTTTCTCCCTTCTTCTCCATCTCTTTTTCAAAAAGCTAAGAAAATTTTTGCAGAGCAAGAAAAAAATCTTTCCTTTGTCGATTGCACGCTGGTGGCTCTTGCTTCGGAATATCAGGTTATCACTTTTGATGAAGCCTTAGAAAAAGCTATTGAGGGAAAAATATTTTTAATATAGTTTTAACTATTTTTTTATAACTCCGGCACAAATCAGCTTTACCATTCCCGACAAAGCACTGAAAGAATGAGTAGCACAAAAACTCAAGAAAAAAGGGAGCACGATGAAGTTTTTGTTTCTTTCGACTTTGGAATCATACGATAGAGGCGAATATGATTTTTCTTTTTTACCCAAAACTCCTGTTTGGCGAGATGATATGATGAGGAAAGAAAATGAAAAAATTGTTAAAATCCTACTCTCTTTTTTACCTTTAGGCACATTTTAGTTTACTCTATCTGAATATCGGTTTTTGTATGAAATTATCGGTACAAAAATTTTGATTTATATTTATGATATAGATAATCGAGGCGGGATTTATTGAGTTTTTCCGCAAGGAATTAAATCTTCAGCTCAATCTTCCCATCTACATATTGTTTTGCCAAAAGCTGCACAATGGTTTGATAGGAAAGACCTGTTTCCTTTGCTTTTGCTTTTAAACCGTACAAAACTGGTTCATAAAATCGAAAACTCACAGGCTTTGTTTTTTGAGATCTGTTTTTAAATCCTTGTTTCATAGCAATACGCCGTATTATTCTTTCAATACTTTTTACTTTTTTTATGCTAATATCTATTATTTAAATGTAAGACCTTTGCTGCAATGCTAATTATTTACTTTTAACTTTTTTGTTTTATGAAAAAAACAACCTATGTAAAAGTCGCTTCCCACGAAGCACACAAAGGAACTTTTAAAAAATGTCTTTTGCTTTATTCTGGAGGACTTGACACTACAACCATGCTCAAATGGATTCAAAAAGAATACGAAGCCGATGTGGTGGCCCTCACTTTGGATCTTGGGCAAACGGCTGATGACTTGCAAAAAATCAAAGAAAAAGCAATCAAGCTGGGTGCGATTGAAGCAGAGGTGTATGACGCCAAAGATTTGATGGCAGAGTTGTGTGCAGAAGCGGTGAAAGCGAATGCCGATTATCAAGGAGGATATGCCCTTTCAACTCCACTTGGGCGTGTGGCGATTGCGAAAATTGCCGTGGAAATCGCCAAAAAATATGACTGTGAAGTGATTGCTCACGGATGTACGGGGCAAGGAAATGACCAAGTGCGTTTTGAGGGATACATCACCACGTTGGCCCCAAACCTGAAAACCATTGCACCAGTGCGAGAATGGGCAATGGGACGAGACGAGCAAATTGAATGGGCACAGGCACAAGGAATTGAAATTCCGCAAACCAAGAAAAAACCCTATTCCTACGATGAAAATATGTGGGGAAACACAGGGGAGGGCGGAGAAATTGAAAATCCAGAACTTGTTCCGCCACTGGAAAATATTCTGAAATGGTGCAGCTTGCCCGAAAACGCACCAAATGAAAAAGAAACCGTAAAAATAGGGTTTGAAAAAGGGATTCCCGTTTCGGTGAATGGTGAAAATCTTCCCCTTAAAGATTTAATTTTTACGCTCAATAAACTTGGCGGAAAACACGGAGTTGGATTTTTTCATCTCATAGAAGACCGATTTGTGGGTTTGAAAGTGCGAGGACTCTATGAAAATCCTGCAGCACATATTTTGGTTTCGGCTCACAAAAAACTAGAAATGCTGGTTTCCACCAGAGAAGAAAACGAGCTAAAAACCTTGCTCGACCAAAAATGGGCGTATCTTTGCTACGCCGCAAAATATTTTGAACCCGTGATGGATAATATTCGTGCATATCAAAACGAGCAGAATAAAAAAGTTTCTGGAGAAGTGACCATCACTTTATACAAAGGACTTTTGCAGGTGGTGGCACTCACATCGCCCAATTCTTTGTTTAATGAAAGCTTGGCAACGTTCAATAAAGATGCAAAATTTAACGCTAATTCTTCTGCTGGGTTCATTGAACTATGGAATCTTCCGCAAAAAACAGCGTATAGTGTGAAGAATCAGTTGTAAAAAAATATAAACCTGCTAGGTCTTTACGTCATGGCAGGTTTATTTTACTCATTCATAATTCCTACCACCGCATTCACCTCATTCTCACTTCCCAACACAATAGTGGTCTTTTGGTGTAGTTCGTCCACCACAATATCCAAAATGGAATGTCCATGCTCGTCCATCGCCAATCCTCCTGCATTTTCAATAATCAGCGCCATCGGAGCACATTCATAGAGAAGTCGCAATTTTCCTTTTGGATATTTTGAGTAAGACGGATAGAGGAAAATCCCGTTTTTTTTGCATAAAATACTATTGATATCAGGCACCATTCCTCCTGCGTATCTGAGGGTTCGTTGGTGTTGGAAAAAATATTCCATCACCTTTTGATAATCAGGTCTCTCGGGCATGGCACGGAGATTTCCTGGTGCAAAAATTTTGGCATCTTTGCTGATCTGAATTGATTCTTCGGAAAGATGATATTCTCCCACATCGGAAAGAGTGAACATGTGCGTTTTCCCCTGAACTGCCAACATCATGGTTGTTCGGGGTCCATACTGCACATATCCTGCCGCTACCAAGTCTTTTCCTCGTTTCCCCAAAAATCCATTTCCTTCCCAAATTCCAAAAATTGTCCCCACGGGTCCATTGGTATTCAGAAGAGACGATCCATCGAGTGGATCAAACGCCACAGAAAACCGCCCAGAACCCCCGTTCACCACGACCATTTCTTCTTGCTCTTCGGATGCAAAGCAGGCGAGCAGGTCGGCTTCTGCCAAAATGGAATGAAAAATCTGATCACAGCGTACATCCAGCGCAAGCTGATCTTCTCCATGAGTGTTTTGTGATGCTGCCAAGCCAGTTCCTTCGGTTCGAATTGCATATGCAGCATATTTACTGGCTCGTGCTACATCCAAAATCATGTGCCGAAGTTCGTTGGTCACGCCTCTGTCAAACAGAAAAGAATTGAGATTTTCCATATAAAAAAACAAAAATTACCAGTATGATTTTCGAGGAGCAATTTTTCCGTTTTTATTTTGAATGGTCAGCACCGAATGATTATGATTTTTTACTATTTGTTTTGTTCGCTTTAGCGCCTCCTGACTTATGCACTCGCTATCCTCTATTTTCCAAAAGAAATTCCTAGAAAAAACACGAAAGCAATTAAAGCATCGAACCATTTTTCTTGCTAAAATAGCATTACGATAATACTTTTCTATTGTTTTTTGTCAATCAAACTTTTAGTGTTGAGGGTGATTATGTAGTCTTATTTTTTACTGTTTTACTTCATGCTTGTTTTTTTGGATATAGAGACCACAGGATTTGACGGGTTAAAAGACCAGTTGCTAGAAATTGCTGCCATCAAATGGGATGGGAAAAAAGAATGCGGACGGTTTGAAACCCTTATTTCTTTGCCAGAAAAATTCAAAATCCCGCCAATGATCACAGGGCTTACGGGCATCACCGATCAAATGTGCGAAGATGAAGGAAAGTCTTTGGAAAAAAGCATTCAAGATTTAGAAAATTTTTTAAATCCAGAAGATATCATTACAGGGCATAATATTTCGTTTGATATTGGTTTTTTGCAGAAAAAAGGTGCGAACCTGCCGCATCAGTCGATTGACACATTTCTGATTTCTATATTGGTCTTTGGAAGCGAGGAGACAAGCCATTCATTGGAGCTGTTGGCGAGCAAATATGGCATTATACAAGAAAACGCCCATCGTGCAATGAGTGATGTGGAAGCTAATCTGGAATTGTATATACTCTTGCAAAGCAAATGGCACGAGCAGCCAAATCAAAAATTCTCTCAATTTTTAGAAACCTATCATTCAAAGCTCACGTTCCCAGAATATCAGTTTTTTGTGGAACCACCAACTACGCCCTTTGTTCCCCGAGGAGTCCCCCAAGATATTACGTTTCCCTTGGTTTCCATCACTTCTGAAAACCATATTCCAGAAATAGGGAAGTGGATTTATGAACCGAATAATTCTATAATGGTGGAAGTTTCGAGCGCCGAAGGAGTGCTTGGTCAAATTATTGATGAAGCATTGAGCGCACAAAAACAGCTCTGTATTGCCTATCCGCTAGAAAATACCGAAGAATCAATTGAAACTTTTGAAGTGGTGAAAAATGCGTATCCAACCCATTCAGTAGGTTTTTATGGGAATCCATTTCAGCATATCGATGACGCCAAGTGGAAGCAGTTTTTAACACAGTCAACATTTGATCGGGCTGAAACAATTGTGCTGCTGAAAATTTTCAAAGCAAAACTTGATCATACCGAAATGAAGCTTCGGTTTTTGGGAGATGAATGGAAGGCAGTGCGAACGGTGTTTTTTGAGCATGAGCGGATTCCAGAACCCATGGAAGAAATTGTTTTTTTGCCTTTTATTCAAGCCTATCACACGCCACACGATGCCAAATTGGTGGTGTTGCAGGCTGAAAATCTGGAAACCATGCTTGAAGAAAAAGAACGAATTAAGCTTTTTGAAAAGCGCTTGAAAGAAGATATGCCCGATTTTCCAAATGCGCCATTTGAAAAAATTTCGTCAAGTCTTCGGTTGATTAAAGGTGAGAACAAATATGCACTTCCCGTGTATGAATCAGAATTTAAGTATTTAGGCGATGTAATGGAAGGTCTTCGGATGATTGAAGCTTTGGTTTCTCAAAATGATTCTTGGGCTGTGGCGGAATGGAAGCGTTTTTTTGCCGAGCGAAATTCCCCAGAGTATATCTTTTGTATTGAGATTTTTTCTGATAATGCGCTGGCGTTTTCTCTTATTCCAAAATCGTTGCAAGACAGTTTTGATGAGCTTCTTTCGTGTGGAGATGGTGTTTTGCTGCTTGGGAAGTCGTTCCCCACTGATGCAAATCATCACCCGAGATTTACCTTTGAAGTGTCAGATACTCTTTCCTTTGTTCCGTGGAAAGGGGCGCTTCCTCCGTTGCATATGGAATATTCCACAGAATGTTTGCAAGAAGAGCTCCATTCTGGAAAAAATGTGATTATTGCCACCACTTCCAAAAAAGCCGCAGATGAGATTGTGGATCAGTTTCGAAATTTTTGTGAAGAAAATAATGTGTTCCTTGCGGCGCAAAAAGGAGGAAGCTCTCGAAAGATCCGAAGTCTTTTGGCTTCGGCGAATCAAGTGCTGATTATTGGAACGGCTTCGTTTTTGGATTCGTTACGAGTGGAAGAGATGAAAAACGTGGTAGTAGCAATTCCAAAGCTCTCGTTTGATCCACCAAATCATCCTATTCTTAAATATCGACGAGAACAGCTCCAAAATGATTTTGAAAACTTTGCGATGCCTCGAGCAAAAACTCGTTTGCACAAAGAACTACATCGGTGTGTGCATGCTGAAAAAATATTTCTTGGAGATCCGAAATTTGCGCAGGCGTGGGCAAAAAAGTTGATATAATGGGAGATTCAATATCAAAAACACCAGAGATGTCAATGCAAACTTGATCATGCAATACAATAAATCTCTTTTTCCGCAATGCTACCAAATATTTTTTTTATAATTTATCATATTTAAAAAAATATTTGGTATAATAAAAAGGAATCGTTTTCATTATCCATGATTTCTCTTTTTGGTATTCTCGCCTATCCGGCTTCTCACTCCTTTTCACCTGCGATGCACAACGCTGCATTTCAATTTTTACACCTTCCTTTTCGCTATGGTCGATTTGAAATATCTCCAGAAAATCTAGGTTCGTTTTTTGAAAATCTTCCAGAAAATATCCAAGGTCTTTCAGTGTCTGTGCCCCACAAGGAAACGTGCATGGAGTTTTTGGACCATGTAGATGAGGCAGCTCAAAAAATTGGAGCGGTGAACACCATTGTTCGAGAAGGTGGAAAGTTAAAAGGATATAATACTGATTATTTGGGCTTTATCGAGTCACTTCTTGAGCATTTTGATCCGCATCAAAAAACGGTTTTGGTGTTGGGCGCTGGTGGCGCTTCTCGAGCTGTTGTGTATGGACTTGTTGAAAGTGGAGCCAAAAAAGTGTGTGTGTGGAACAGAACTCCAGAAAAGGCAAAAGAGCTTGCCAAAGAAATGGGTGTAGAATGGGCTGAGGATGTGTTTTCTTTGCAAGATGAAGTAGATTTAGTGGTGAACACCACTTCTTTGGGAATGAAGGGAAAAACAGAAGGAAAGAGCGCCATTGATGCGTCGTTTTGGAAAGCGCATCACACGGCGTATGACATTGTGTATACTCCCACCAACACGAAATTTTTAGTAGATGCTGCCACTGCTGGATCATTGGCGATTTCTGGAGAACGCATGCTTTCGTTTCAGGCAACGCACCAAGTAGCGCTTTTCACTGGAAAATCAGTTCCTGTTGATATTTTGGAATTTGGGATTTCACTCTCTAGGCGTACATTTTCCGATTGGACGCCGTATCACTATACCTCAGAAGAAAAAAAAGATGTACTGGGAACCATTGTGGCGCACAAAACGTCGGAGATTTTTCTTTCTTTTGAGCATGAGATTTCTCCTCAGCAATCCAAGAATCCTCATCGATTTTTGAATATGCTACAGGATTCCGCTTCTGCTCCACACATTATTGCCGAAATCAAACCCGCTTCGCCCAGCAAGGGAAAACTGATAAGGGAAACGGATGCACTCGAAGATATTGCCATTTCCTATAGCCAAAACGGAGTTTCTTGCATTTCTGTGCTCACCGATTACACATTTTTTGGAGGGCTTCCAGAAAATGTTGCTCGTGTGCGAAAAGTGTGCAACACGCCTATTCTCCGGAAAGATTTTATTATTCACGAAAGTCAGATTGCCGAGGCTGCATTTTTGGGAGCGGATGCAGTACTTCTTATGCGCAGTGTTTTGCCTGCTTCTCGCCTTCAACAATTATTAGAATATGCAGAAAATATTGGGCTTGATGCGCTGGTGGAAACGCACACCGAAGAAGAATTGTTTTCGGTGCTGGATGAAACAACTGCAAAGATTGTGGGAATTAATGCGCGCAATCTCCACACGCTCGAAATTGACCCTATTCGTTTCCGCACGCTGCGAGAAAAGGCAAAACATCATCCTCGGTTTTCTGAGATTATTTGGGTGGCAGAAAGCGGTATTTCTTCCAAAGAAGATATTGAAGAATATGCAAAAGAGGCAGATGCTCTTTTGATTGGATCTGCTTTGATGAAGGCAGGGGATAGGGGAGCAAAGATTTTGGAATTGAGAAATGCTCTATGAAATCTATTATTCAAAATAGAATAAATCGGATGAATTGTTGGTAAAATAATGTTTGATTTGCTGTGGAAAAAGCTATCGTAAGATTTATTCCTCCATCAATCTCTTGGCTGCATTCCTCGCATCTTCCGTCAATTTTTCTCCTGCCAAGAGTTTCGCGATTGCTTCAATTCGCTCTTCTCCATGCACTTCTTGTAGTCGAGTGACGGTTTTTTCTTGTTCGTGTGTTTTGGAAACAATGATATGGTGATTGGCTTTGGAGGCGATTTGCGCCAGATGTGTAATGGCGATGACTTGCCTAGTTTTTGCCAGTTCTTTCATCAAGCTTGCCATTTTTTCGGCAACAGCGCCCGAGACTCCTGTGTCGATTTCATCAAAGATTAAAACGGTGTTTTCTGAAGTACATTGGTGCAATGCAAGCATAATTCGTGATTTTTCTCCTCCCGAAGCCACCGCCGAAAGAGGCGCAAGCGGCTGATTTTTATTCGCAGAAAATAAAAATTGTACCTGTTCAAATCCTGTTTTGCAGAGTTCTACATTGCTCATTTGCACTTGAAATTGTGCGGGAGGCATTCCTAATTGCTGGCAGGTTTGCGTAATAATCTGTTCAAATTCTGGAATAAACGCTCTTCTAGCCGCCGATAGTTTTTCTGCAGCCTCTTTTGCAGTGTGATAGAATTCTGCTAGTGCGAGTTCTTCTTTTTCTATTTTTTCGGCTAGCATTTCCAAATCCGCCAATTTTTCTTGCAGTTGTGTTTTTTTTGCCAGCAGGTCGAGAGGATGTATTACTCCGTGGCTCTTACACCATCGCTTCACTTGGTCGAGAAAATGCATTGCCTGTTCTTGCTCTGCATTGTCCTGAGGACATTCTTTTTCGAGCGTTTCCAAAAGATTTGCCAACGGAAGAATATGTTCCCCGATCTGCGCACTGGCAGGGTGTTGAATTTTTTGCAGGGCTTCTTCTGCCACTTGCAATTGCGTGAGTACTCCAAATGACTCATTTCCCAGCGCTTGCATTGCTTTTTGTAAGGATTCTTGTTTTTGCTTCCAATTATTACCATTTTGCACGAGTTCCTCTGCTCGTTCCAGCTCTTCTGCGCTCAGTTGCACTTCTTTCATCTGATCCAACGAAAACTGCCAAAAGGCTTTTGCTTGCTCTTTTTGCGCCCATTCTGTCTTGAGGTGTTCAAGTCGAAGCCGTGCATTGTTCCACCGTTCAAAAGATTCTTGAAAGTGCTTCAGCAATAATGGCTGATGCATTGCACTGTCCAGCAAATGTGCAGGAGAAGATGCCGAAAGGAGAAATTGTGTGTCGTGTTGTCGATGAAAATGAAATCGATCTGAAAGGATTTCTTCTGCCTTGCCAAGAGATTCAGGAAGGTCATCGATAAAAAATCGACTTTTTTGCTGATCAATCACTCTCCGAAAAATATGACCAAAGCATTCCACTTCCACCACGGTTTTTTGCGTTGGCATTTTTTTGATGCGTCCCCCAAGTCCTATTTCTAGTGCATTGCAGAGAAAAGATTTTCCTGCTCCTGTTTCCCCAGTGATCACTGTAAATCCAGTATGAAAATGACATTCTGCCGATTCGATGAGCCCGAGGTTTTGGATAGAGATAGAAGAAAGCACAAAAAAAGTTAAAAACTAAAAGTGAAAAATTGAAACTGAAGTCAGCATAGCAGGTTTTTTTGGTTTCGCAAGCATTGGTACATTGTCATTTCAAGGCTCTTTGTGGTGTATGCGATAAATTTAAAAAACACAACTATATAATCGCCGAAAGCTAAAAAGCTTGCATGTTCTTGACTTCTTTGGCACAGTATTTGCTGAGGAAGAATTTTTCCACTATTGCGTATGAATATTACTCTCCAAGCTAATATTGTTGCCCGAAAATCCACAGACGAACAGTTTCGACTCCACCGCACGTTTCAGCCAGAAGGATTTGCAGAAAAGATCTGGATTCTTTTTGATGGGAATGAGCTGGGGAAGCAGTTGTTTGATGAAGTCTGTGAGCAGGTTTTCCATTTTATCTACGAAGAGGCAGAAAGCTCTTCTGAAAGTTCGGTGGAGAGGTTTGAATATTCGATGAAAGAGCTGAACAGAAAAATCGCAGATGAGGCGGTGTTGCCTGATGATTTTTTGCGAAAAAACTCATTTGTTATTTTGCTTTCGGTGGATACCCAAATCCATTTTACGACATTGGGAAGTGCTGAAGTCTATTTTTCCAGAGGAGGGAAGGTTATGCAGGTTTCTGAAGGCATTGCTACACAATCAAATTCCGATCAGATTTTTCTCAATGTTGCGTCTGGAGAATTACAGGATAAAGATTTGTTACTTTTTTCTACTCTTCGATTGCTTCGATATGTCACCCATGCACAGTTGCAAGATATTTTGCGAAATCCTCCTGCAGAAATTTTGGCAACGCTTCAAGACTTTATCGACCAATCGGAAGGTGGGGTGACGGGATGTATTTCTGTGAAAGGAAATCCTGCACTTCCATTTGAACAAGGATTTGATCAGGATATTCAGAGAGGAAACGGCATGGCTCGTTCGTCTTTTGCTTCCAAAATTCCGTTTCTTTCCACTCCCCTCAAAACACCTGAATTTTTGAAAACAATACAAAACACTGTAACGCAAAGCATGCGACAAGAAATTCTTTTTTTGTTGGGAGGGATTTTTCTTTTAGTGTTGTTATGGTTTGGAATTACAGCTCTTTCTGGAGGGCTTACGAGCAATGCTACTGAATATAAAACAGTTCTTTCATCTGTCGCTGAAGATATCAATTCGGCGTCTGAGCTTATCAAAAATGGAGATAAGGCTCAAGCGCTTATCAGATTAGAATTAGCAGAAAATAACGCTAAAGATGCGTTTCATAATTCGTCATATCAAGCCGAAGCACAGCGATATCTCAAACGAATTAGCGAGCTGAGAGACAGTCTTTCCGAAACCACTCGAATGTCTGGAAAGTTTTTGGTGGATATTTCAAAAGACAAGTCAAATGAGCAACTGCAAGGGGTGTTTTTCTATGATTCAGAGCTGTATGCCTTTGGAAAAAATAATGTGTTTCGTATTCTTGGTGCTAAGATAGAAAATATTTTGCCACTTAAGGAGAGTGAAAATGTGATAAAAGCGGCTCCCATGGAAAAGATGAAAGAGGTGATGATGCTCACCGATAAAGGGAATATCTTAAGTCTTTCAAAAACGACAGTTGACTATGCCAAGACAGAAGATCCTCTTTCGTGGAAAAAATCTGTGGATATTGGAGTTTTTGATAAAAACCTCTATTTGCTTTCTCCAGAAAACAATGATATTTACAAATATAGCTACAAGGCAGGTAGGTTTTCTATTCCATCTTCCTATAATGTAGATGCAGATTTGAAAGGGGCTATTTCGATGGCGATTGATGGGAATGTGTATGTATTGAAATCCGGAGGAAATCTGATCAAGCTTTTTCGAGGGAAGCAAACTTCGTATGAATTGAAAAATGCACCAGCAGAATTTTCCACAGTCAATCAAGTGTTTACCCTTCGAGATATTGACCTTCTTCTTTTTTTAGATTCCCAAAACAAGCGGGTGTTTGTCTTCAAAAAAGATGAAAATGATGCGATATTTGATCGGCAGATTTTGATTGATTCAGCAGAAACAGAAGTAATTTCTGGAATGTGGTACGATAATTCATCGAATAGAATTTTGGTTTCTGGAAAAAGCAAGGTCTATGAAGTTCCGCTTTCAAAGTAGCAATGCTTTTTAAGATTTTATTTTTCATCACTGGTATTTGCATTTCTTGCTTCCTGTTTTTTGCAGATGATTTTTTAACAGTTCGCCATTTCAATCCTTCTTTACCACCGCTTTCATCTCCAAATAGTTCCACTCTTTCTCCTCTTCCAGAAAAAACACTTCCCATTCCGCTGGATGATGCGGTTCTCCTTTTGTTTCCAAATGCTCAAATTCGGCCTCTTCCCGATACAATGTTGCTTTTTGAGAAGTATTCTCTTACGGTTTCGGGAGTTCCCTTGTCTTTTTTCCAAAAAGAATATCTTTTAGATGGGAAAAATCTCTTTACCGTCTTTTCCGTCACGCTTCCGCAAAAACAATCAGAAGAGCTCGAGTCTATTCAGGTGCTGACGCAAATCCAAGCAACTGCTCAGACGATTGATATCAACACATATGGAAAAAAAAGTTTTGTAATTCGACTTGAAGAGCATCAGCAGATGATGTATATTGTCATAGTGTTTGAAAATCGGCTTCTCGGAATTTCGAGTGATATTACAGATGTTCTGCGATTCAAAACCATTAGTCAAGTGCTTAAAAAAGCATTTCCCCCTATTCTCTAACATTTATTATCTATGGCAGGAAAGCCTATTAAAAAAATTGTAAAACTCCAAATTACTGGAGGAAAAGCAAATCCAGCACCTCCCATTGGAACAGTGCTCGGACCAACAGGAATCAACATGCAGGCATTTTGTTCTGAATTTAACGATCGAACAAAAGACCAAATGGGAGTAGTGATTCCTGCAGAAATTACTATTTACGAAGATCGAAGTTTTTCATTTACGCTCAAAACACCTCCTGCAACCTATCTTCTCAAGAAAGCGGCAGGGATTGAGTCAGGGTCTCCTCGATCTCATGTGCAAAAAGTGGCAAAGATCACCGATGCACAAGTAACCGAAATCGCAACTTTGAAAATGGTGGATCTCTCTGCAAATGATATTGCGGCAGCAAAGAAAATTATTGCAGGATCTGCTCGGTCTATGGGAATCGTTGTAGAAAATTAATTATTTTTTTTGGGAGTCTTTAGTATAAAAGGCGTTTGAACCAATCATTTAACCATTTTTATTTATGAAAAAGTTTGGAAAAAAGTATCAAGCAACGCTTGAAATATTGGGAGATATTGCTACTCCTCGGTCGCTTTCGGAAGCATTAGGAGCAATCGAAAAAACATCACTAGAATCATTTGATCCAACAGTGGAAATCCATATTCGAACAGGATGTAATCCTAAATACGCTGATCAAATCGTTCGATCAACCGTAGTGCTTCCTCATGGAACTGGAAAAACCGTTCGAGTGGCAGTGTTTGCGGAAAGTGAAGCGCAAGTGAATGCCGCAAAGGCAGCAGGAGCTGATGTAGCAGGAGGAGATGATCTGATTGCTGAGGTGCTCAAAGGGAATATCAATTTTGATGTAGCTCTTTCCACTACAGTATTTATGAAAAACCTAGCGAAAGCAGCTCGGGTTCTTGGACCAAAAGGACTTATGCCTTCTCCAAAAGCAGGAACTGTGACTGATGATATCGCAAAAGCAGTAGACGAACTGAAAAAAGGAAAGATCGAATTTCGAACGGACAAGAACGGAATTATCCACTCGGTATGTGGAAAGAAATCATTTGGGTTGGCAAAGCTGGAAGAAAATGCTCGAACTCTTATAAAAGCAATTTCCGATGCAAAGCCAAGTGGAGTAAAGGGAACATATCTTCAAACAATTTCCGTATCTTCGACTATGGGACCTGGAGTGAATGTGGAAGTGGCGAATGCGGTGAAAAACTAATCGCTTTTCTCATTGCGTTTTTTTTCAAACTCTCTTCCTATGCTGGAAGGGAGTTTTTTTTGTGAAGTGTTGTACTGGTGCAGTTTAATCAAGGAGTGATAAATGGACTTTGTGTGGAATGATTTTTTTGCACGAAATCCTGTTTTCCTGCGCCCACCGCTGTCATCAGCCCTGCATATTTTGGAAAAATAAGAGGAATTTTAAAAAGCGATGCGGCTTTTTTCATCGCGGTTTGCAAAAAAGGAAGGCGAGCTAATTTTCCTCCCATCACAATGGGAATATTCCCAAATCGAAGTGATTTTTCTATCGCGAGTGCCACGATCGATTCACTCACCAAAGAAACCAATCCCAGCGCGGCATCCGTTTTTTTTGAGCTGGATTGATACTTTGCAAAATTACTCGCCGTCATATTCGGATCGAGAAGCCCTATCTTTCCTCCCACTATTTCGCCAACGCTCACATTGATGTTCTGAATCTCTCCCTGATTTGCCAATGCCGCTAATTGTGCAAACGAAATTTCTTCGTCCAAAATGCCACGAGCCAACCCCAAAAGCGTTCCTCCTCCTATTCCTGTTCCTTTCACGTGTTCCCACTCTTTGCCACAAAATCGAACCATTGCTGTTCCAGTTCCCAAAGAAACTGCCAGTCCTTCATTTATTCCTGAAAGCACCTGCGCCCCTTTGGCGATGGCGGCAAATTCATGCACTTTGGTGATGAAAATTTTAGTATTTTGATATTCATAATATTCTGGTAGATGTAATGATCTTCCGCCAGTAATCACTATGCGACTATCTTTCACTACCTGCGAACTAATGGCATGATTAAAAATCCAGGAAGAAGGATCTTTCTCTGGATATTCTGATGATTCGAGAGTGGCAATGTGGTGATATCCACCTGACATAAATCGGACGATGTCAATTGTGCTTCCTCCGAGATCAAGAACAAAAAATGGTGATGACATATCTCACTCAAACGATGGTGGGCAGAGAGTGATTCGAACACTCGAAGGCTCGCGCCAACAGGGTTACAGCCTGTCCCATTTGACCGCTCTGGTATCTGCCCAAAACAACATGGTGCCTGAGGAGGGACTCGAACCCCCAACCAACTGGTTCGAAGCCAGCTACTCTATCCATTGAGCTACCCAGGCAAGGTAGCAGGAATACTGCCAAAGCATTTTTTCAAAAAACAAAGCATTCGGCAAGAGTTTTTTTTTCTTCACTTTTTCTACCCATTCATCACCAACAAAGCTACAAGAAGTTGGAGATTTAGAAGCGCAAACTGTTTGCCATCACAAAACTCGATACGAAGCACAAAAGCTTCACTCAACCACTGAACCGTCAATTTCTTATAGGTACTGTTATGCGTTCGTCTTTCTTTCTCAGTTTTTATTGGTCTGTCAATTGTTGCTTGGTCAGTGCGGTTGGGCAGGCATACTCTTTTGCAAGCTTTGGTCTGGGCGTTAGCTTGTGTGGCTTGCAAATGTGTATGACTGCGAAGGACTGGACTATACATTGTCCACTAATTTTAACTGTATTCCTTTTTCAGTCACCTTTTCAATTTTCACTTTGACAATTTTGTCCTGAGTAAATACTTCTTTGAAACTCTTTTTTAAATTATTAGGCAAACTGTCCTTGTGCAATAGTCCGTCTGGAGCCTCTTTCATACGAATGAGAATTCCAAATTCTGAAACATTCTTAACCGTCCCATCAAAAGTCTTGCCTACAAGATTGTCAGGCTTAGGGGTTGATGGTTTTCCTGTTATAATTATATTCTCTGCAATGTTTTTACCATCATATGATTTCATAGTAAAAAACTCAACAGTTGCACCAGCAATATTTTCTATTGACTTCACCTTTTCTACCAAGTCCTTCTTGTGAAATCCTATCAAATTATTATTCTGGTCTTTGATACGTCCAATTTTTCCGTTTTTATGAATTGAAATAATTGTTCCCGTGGATTTTGGCTTATTCCCGTATCTCTCCTTTTGCCAAAATACTCTTGCCTCTTTTATTATGTCGCTAACAGACGGTATTGTAGTTCTGTCAATTTTATAATATGAGAACAGCTTGTTGTATTTAGCTTCATCATTCCATCCCTGTTCTTTTAAAATAGCTGCAATGAGTTCTGCAAGTATTTTCCCTTCGGTTGGTCTTTCAAGTTTGAAAAGTATGCGGGCTTGAAGCAAGTACAAGCCAATTAAAAAATGTGGTTCATTTCCATAAAAGGAAGCATCAACAGCATATTTCCATGCTTTCTCAAAATTTCCTTGTTCAAAATAAACTTCAGAGATGTTTCGATATAAAAACCATTTGTCATTACCTGCTTTGCTCTCTATAAGTTCTTTGAATAACTCCTCACTTTTTTCATGATTCCCAAGCCTATCTTCCGATAAAGCTATTCTCATCTTAAACCATAAGTCATTATTGTAATGAAACTTCTCAAGTAATTCAAGTCCCTTATTACAATACTCTTTGCAAGTGTCAAATTCTCCAAGCTTTAAAAGTGCTTTAGTTTTTAGCGCAAAAAACTTTTCGAGGTTAGATTGGACTTCAACTTCACCTCGCTCCTGTGTTTTAATTGTTTTCGATTTATTAGACAAGATGTTGTAATCTAATCCTGACAGAAGTTCATTAATTCTTCTAGCGTTGAAGAGGTTTTC
The DNA here is from genome assembly GCA_964532505.1 of uncultured Candidatus Peribacteria bacterium. GTDB lineage: Bacteria > Patescibacteriota > Gracilibacteria > CAIRYL01 > CAIRYL01 > CAZHIF01. The sequence goes on along the minus strand of CAZHIF010000005.1, from coordinate 69,989 downwards.
AGCATGAGCATCACAAAGTTTCAAAATTGAAATTGTGGTTGGACAAGGAAAAGCGTCATCTTCTTTTAAGTTCTTTTGAGTCACAAGAGTTATGAGACCTTCAATAAATTTTTCATTTGCCAGTATTTCAGTTCTGTTTTTTCCTTTTACACATCTATTAAAAATTAGCCATCCGTATGAGTTGCCAACTCTATCCTCTTTAAACTTTTCAGCAAGCTGATTTGCCCAAGCTATATTTGGAGATTTTGCTGCTTCCATTGCTTTCACGGAATAGAAGGCATCCCATGCATTAAATTGGTCGGGATACGTTTCCCAAAGTTCTTGATAAAGTTTTAACGCCTCATCTGGATTTGTGTCTATCAAGTCCTTTGCCTTCGTTGCAAAATCATGTTTAGTTTTCATAAATGAGCTATTTTTTTAGATTTTTTCCTAATTTTTCATCAGACTTTTCTAACATATCGAACTGACTTATAAAACCATCATTGCGATACCACACTCTGAATTTAGCATTTGTTTCATCAGAAATTGCATTGAATATATCTTGATTATTATGAGTTTCAACAAGTGCTAGATTGAATCCTTTTTCGGAAAGTATTGTTTTCCACTTTTCATATACCCTCCCTCTGAAACCAGTTGGGAAATGCAGTTGTTTTTCATGTTCTGTTTCTTTTACCGAATGAAATAACGCATCTATGCATTCATTAATCTTAGTTTCATTTTCACCTTCGCTTTTTTCAATTCTAATTGATGAAACTACCCAACTGTCTTTCGCCCCTTTGTTATTGAAGACAATGATTAAAGGAACGTTTGAATAATACCAGAAAAGAAATAAAAGAGCAAATTTTTTTGTAAAGATGGAATGTTTTTGGGTAAACTTTTGGAATTTTCAGGGGATTGAGGTTATTTTAGGATATTTTTTAGGGATTTGGACACAGTACACCCTTGTTTTTTATAAGTACCGCCTTGCCAAAAGCTCGAAATTATAGAGAGAACAAAGGAAAACCCAGTGCATGGCATTTTTTATGAGTCCACGGTATCGAACATTGGTAGGACTGTCAAACAACTTGTGTCTAAAGGGAGAAAAATCAGAGAGGGGAAGAGGTTCTGTCTTGAAAATGGATATGGAGCTGAGAAATTATCTCTGACCAGTTTTGAATTGGCATTCTCCATTTTTTCATCATATTTCTTTGATGGGTATACCAATGCTCCTAACGATTTGTTATTTCTTCTTTTGGTTTCAAAGAGAGAAACTTTTTCCATTTCCGTATCAAAAAATATTTCGCTCCAGATTAGTCAGCACATCAAAAAAAGATTTACCCTTTTCTTCACTTTTTCTACCCATTCATCACCAACAAATAATCGGCATGCACCACCACAATATTATTTTGTCCCTTCTTTTCATTGAGTTCATCAGAAGAAATTCGGCTGACTCCATATGCCAACAGATGTCCTTGTTCATCATACATGCTGATCACTTCCCCTTTTTCAAAATATCCTTCAACGGATAACACGCCTTTTGCTAGCACTGATCTTCGTTCCATTCGATTGCACACAGAAACAGCTCCTTGCTCACTAATGATCACGGATCCTTTAGGAGAAGCTCCCGCTAGTAGCCATTTTTTAATTCCTTTTGTTCCAGAGCTTGCAGAAATTCCATGCACATGGGTAAACGGTCGAATATTATTAAGAACATTTAAGAGTGGATGTTCTTGCTTTCCTTTCACTAAATACGTATCCACTCCACAGCTCATGGCAACTCGAACTGATTTCATTTTTGCTTCCATTCCCCCTGTTCCCACGCTGGTTTTCCCTTTAGTATCAATGGTGTCAAAAGTGGAATCTTCAAAAATATCTTCCAACAAACACTGGTTTCTCGTTCCAAAATCACGATATATTCCATCCACCGAAGTGAGAATAACTATTGCTTCTGCCTGCATCATAATACCCAAATAGCACGCCAGCTGATCATTGTCAGAAAAGCTTTCACGGGCTTCATGCAATACGTCGTTGTCGTTGATAATAGGGAGCACTCCGAAATGAAACGCTTCTTCTAAAGACGATTGCAAACAAATATATCGCTTGCGATCAGAAAAATCTTCTCTGGTAATGAGATATTGTGCTACGGGAATTGCTAATTCACCAAATAATGTTTCATATTTCCTCATCAAAAGAGGCTGACCAACTGCTGCACGAGTTCCTTTGGAAGCCTTGCATCCTAGTAGAGAAGTTCCACTCGCCACTGCACCAGAGGTAACCAATACGATTTCATATCCTTTTTTCTTGGCTTCTGCAATATCTACTGAAATGATTCGCAGCATTTTCTCACTCAAATGACCATTTTCATCGAGCAATACGGCACTTCCAATTTTTACAATAAGACGTTTCATAAGGAGAAATTATGAACTTTTTTTGAAATACCCTCTTGGATTGATTTATTATAATAATCGGGCATGCCTTTTCCTTTGTCAAAAAACTCTTGCAGCATAGCACACGCCGCTAATGCATCTTTTTTTCCTTTTTGCGCTTTTCCTTGAATTCCTATTTCCACCAGTTGGCGCTCTGCTAGTTGAGTGGTGAACTGCTCATTCCACATTTCCACAGGAATGTGCAGCTCTTTTTCAATTCGCTCTTTTTCGTCAAAAATCTTTTCCTGATGATCAGAAAGTTCATCGGTAAAAAGGCTTTCGGGGTTTCCCAAGATAATTTTTTCAACCTTTTCGTTTGCCACCAATTTTTTGAGATATGGCAAGTAATCCGCATATGTAATGGTTTCTTTTGGGAATGCAATGCCTACAAGTGTTTCACCTGAGGCGAAACCCACCCGTGCAAATCCCATATCAATCGCCACAACTCTCATGATTCTTTGTGATAATATGACCGAATAGTTTTTTTCACCGAAGGCATTCTTGCAATGCGCAGCCAGTTTTCTTGCCGACGAAGGAATGGAGAGGTCTTCACTTCCACTTGGTCGCCATTATGTAGCTTTGCATCGATTCCCACTTCTTTTCCATTCACCACAGCGCTTTCTGCCTTGTTTCCCACATCGGTGTGAATGGTATATGCAAAATCGAGCACAGTTGCTCCTTTGATCAGTGAAAAGATTTTTTGATCTTTAGAAAATACAAAAATATGCTGAGAAAACACATCGTCTTCTGCTGCTTTTAGAAAGGTCTTTTCTGAAAGATAGGAAAGGAGTTCTGCCATTTTTTTCTTCATGGCTTTTTTGCTTTCGATGTCATTTCCATATTTTTGCTTTTTATAAAGCACATGCGCCGCCACCCCAGAGGTTGCCACAATGTTCATGTCTTCTGTTCGTATCTGCACTTCCACAGGTAAAATTTCTGTATCAAACGGCACTTCGAGTGTTGTGTGCAAGCTTTGGTAGGCGTTTGGTTTAGGCTTGGAAATATAGTCTTTAATTTTTCCAGGAAGATAGGGGAAATGCTGATGCAAAAGACCAAGAGTGAGATAGCACTGCAACACTTCGGGTACAATAATGCGTACCGCAAAAATATCATTAAGTGTCTTTACATCCATTCGACCTTTTTTCTTAAGTTTTCGATAGATGCTATACACGTTTTTGACACGGCTTTTGATAGTGAAGGAGATTGAGTATTTTTTCAGAAAATATCTGATTTTCCCAACTACACGGCGGAGGAAAATATGTTCGGATTGCACATATTCATCTCGCTGTGCATTAATTGATTGATATTCTTTTGGGAATAAGAGCGAAAACGCCAATGATTCAAATGATTCTTTTAAGTCATGTAATCCAAGCCTATAGGCTAAAGGAGCTCCTACGGAAAAGAGGATTTCGGCATGTTCAATTTTTTTCTGTGCCGAAAAATTGTGAAGTGCCCGACTATCGGCCTTCACCATCGCCAGAAAAAAATATAATACTCTGCTTTCTTGAATAAACGCTTCGAAAAGCATGTGTACCAAATCTTGTCGACCTTCTGGCAACAATAAATACGGATCGGCAATATTACACAGCTTTCCCAATAATGTTTTTTGATTTTCATTCAGGTATCGGTCTTGAATGGCATTTTGCTTTTCATTACAAAAAGAAAATAACGTCGCCATTATCAGGTCAAAATCTGGAAACAATTCTACAATGCTTCTCAACATCGAAAAAATTCGCTTAAGAGAAACTTTTTTACTTTCCAGAGTTTTTGCTGCTTGAAAAAATCGCTTGTATTCGGATTCTGGAAGTAATGCCTTTGTTTTTTGATAGACTATTTGGTCGAGTGCCACAACAAAAGCAAAAAAAATGTATCTGCTTCTAGTGTAGGGTAAAACAATAAAAAAAAAAATATTTTTCATTTTATGTTTTTTTTGAGTACACTAGCTTCAACAGGCTGGTTCAATAAATTCACTAACCGCCCAGCTACAATATTGTGTTTTTTGATCCAATTCTATTCTCTTTTTTGTATTTATGAAAGTAGCAATTGTACATGAAATGTTGGTGAAGATGGGAGGTGCGGAGCGAGTGATCACATCGCTTCTCAAAAAATATCCCAATGCTGATATTTTTACATTGCTCTATGACGAAAAAGAATGTGGGAAAACGTTTCCTAAAGAGAAAGTGACGACTTCTCGCTTGCAAAAATGGTTTAAATGGGGGGTTCCAAAACAGGCAATGCTTCCTTTTATGGCGCGCGCAATTGAAGATTTTGATTTTACAGGGTATGATTTGGTTATTTCTTCAAATTCTGCATTTGCCCATGGAGTTATCTGCCCTTCGGATGTGCCACATATTTGCTATGTGCATGCGCCAATGCGCTATGTGTGGGACTATACACACACCTATATCGAGGAAAAAACAAAAAGCTGGAAACGGGTTTTAAAATATCCTTTGCAATATCTCTTCACTAAGCTTCGATTGTGGGATTTTAGCGCTGCCGCTCGACCAGATGTGTTAATGGCAAATTCCAAAACAACACAGCACAGAATTCAAAAATATTGGAGACGGGATTCTGAAGTAGTGTACCCTCCTGTGAATATCGAACGGTTTACACCCACCAAAACTCATAACGGAAGTTATTTGATCGTTTCAATGCTCGAACCGTTCAAAAAAATTGATCTTGCTGTGGAAGCATTTTTAAACATGTCAGAGAAAGAGTTGGTAATTGTGGGTGAAGGAAGTCAAAAACAAGCACTCCAAGCACTTGCACAAAATGCAAAGAATATTCATTTTTTGGGAAAAAAATCAGATGAAGAAGTGGAAAAATTGATGCACCAAGCGAGGGCGTTTGTGTTTCCGGGGCTTGAAGATTTTGGAATTACGCCTGTGGAAGCAATGGCAGCAGGAAAGCCTATTATTTTCTTTGCTAAAGGAGGAGTGACGGAAACGGTGATCGATGGAACAACTGGGGTGGGATTTACTAGCCAAACACCAAGTGCTTTGCAACAAGCTGTTGAACACTTTGAAGCAATGGAATTTGATACGGACGTGATTCGCGCTCGGGCAGAAGAATTTTCAGAAGAGAAGTTTTTGGAGCGTGTTGAAGAAATAGTTCAAAAAGTGAAGCCCGTATTGCATTAGAACTTTTCAAATTTTTCAAGAAAGGGTATCCCTCATAAGAAACGTTTACAAAAACTCAGGATCCACCTTTTTTAGCGGTGCAATACTCGCCACCATTCGTTTTTCTCCTGCATTTTTAAACACAATAGTGAGAATATCTCCTTCGATTTGCATGATTTTTCCAATCCCAAATTTTTGGTGATCCACCAAGTCTCCCACCTCGTAATTGTGCAAAGAAATATCTGTTGGCTCTTCCCACACACCACTTCGCCTGAATCCTTCAGAGCTTTTTTGTGCAAAATAATTTCCATCGCACACTGCTGCAGGCAGCTCTGCCAAAAATCGTGATGGCTTGTTGTAGGAAATATCTCCATAGAGCATTCTGCTGTTAGCGCATAAAATCGAAAGTTTTTTCTTTGCACGAGTAATTCCCACATACATAAGTCGTCGCTCTTCTTCCAAGTCTTCTGGGTCAAACATGCTTCGAGACGATGGGAAAATATTCTCTTCGCATCCCACCAAAAACACCACCGAAAATTCCAAACCTTTTGATGCATGTAATGTCATCAGCGTAATTTTTTCTGAAACTTCTTCCAATCCATCCAAATCGCTCACCAGCGCCACTTCTTCTAAAAAAAGCGATAGTGCTCGTTCGGGAGGGATGTCATCATATTTTTGCGCCACGGAAATAAGCTCGCGAATATTTTGAAGTCGCACTTCACCTTCTTCTCCTTCTTTTTTCAGCATTTCTTCATAGCCCGATTTTTCCATCACTGCATGCAGTGTGTCTGAAAGTTTTGAGATTTTTGCTTTTTCTCGAAGCATATCAATCAGCTGTGCAAAAACCACCATTTGCGCTTTGGCGGCCGAAGGAATACCTTCTGCTAGTGGAACATGTGCTAGCATTTTCCCCATAGAGATTCCTCGCTCGAGCGCCGCATTTTTAAGCCGATCAAGTGATGTTTGTCCAATTTTCCGAGCAGGGACATTGATAATCCTCTGGAGCGACACTTCATCATTTTCGTTCAGCATCAAACGTAAATATGCTAAAATATCTTTCACTTCCGCCCGTGCATAGAATTTCAACCCTCCCACAATGGTGTAGGGAAGTGCGTGCCGAAGCGCAGCTTCTTCTATCGTTCTCGATTGTGCATTTGTTCTGTATAAAATCGCAATTTCCGAAGGGCGAACGCCTGATGCAATCTGCGACATGATTTCTTGAAACACCATTTCTGCTTCTTCTCGCTCGTCTCCCACTTGCCATACCGAAATTTCTGATCCTTCTTCGTTCTCCGTTCGCATGGTTTTGGGGATTCGCCCAGAATTATGTGCAATCACCGCATCTGCAGCTTGTAAAATGTTTTTGGTTGATCGGTAGTTTTGTTCCAGTTTCACAATTTTTGCATCCGCATATTCTTTTTGAAAATTGAGAAGATTGGAAAGATCGGCTCCTCGAAACCGATAAATCGACTGGTCGGCATCTCCAATAGCGCAAATATTTCGATGGTTTTCACAGATCATTTTAGCAAAAGAATACTGCAAATAATTAGTGTCTTGATATTCGTCGATCATTACATATTTCCACCACGTTTGGTATTTTTTCAACACTTCAGGAAACCGCTCAAAAAGCAACACAGGAAGCAAAATAAGATCATCAAAATCTAGTGCATTCGATTTTTCTAAATGTTCTTGATATGCCGCATAAAGCTCTGCGAGTTGTTTTTCTCTATAATTTGACGCTTGCTGAATTGCTTTTTTGGGCGAGATCATTTGGTTTTTCCAAGTAGAGATCACAGAAATCAGCATTTTTGGAGCAATGGTTGTGGTGGGAATATTTCGTTCTTTGAGTAAGATTTTCACTAAGCTTTGAACATCAGCACTATCAAAAACCGTAAACGAAGATTCCCTTCCAAACGCTTCAATTTCTCGTCGCAAAATCCTCACTCCAATCGAGTGAAATGTTCCGATGAGAGGAGGTTGTACCGATTGGTCTCCTAATAATTTGATAACCCGCTCTTTCATTTCTCCCGCTGCTTTATTGGTAAAGGTGACCGCCAAAATTTCTTGTGGTCGAATGCCTTGCGAAAGTAAATAGGCGATTCGATGAGTCAATGCTTTCGTTTTTCCAGAACCTGCTCCTGCAATCACCAAAAGAGGACCATTAACATGCGAAGCAGCGATTTTTTGTTCCGGATTGAGAGACGAAAGCATGGGGTGAGCAATAAAAAAACGTTTACTAGTTTCTCATAAATTCATAAAAAAAGAAAAGGTCTTGAGTCTTCAAATTAATTTTTGCTATTGTTTCTGGTGGAATAAGTTGTATTTCGTATTTTATTATTTTTCTTTTCTTCTATGAAATTGTTATACGATCAAGATGCCGACATGGGCGTTTTGGCTGGTAAAAAAATCGCAGTTATTGGATACGGTGCACAAGGAAGAGCACAAGCTCTTATGATGCACGATTCTGGGCTTGATGTCACTGTAGGAGTGCGTCCAGAAGGAGCTTCTTGGAGAGAAGCGCAAAAAGATGGTCTTAAAGTAGCTTCTGTGGCAGATGCTGCGGCAAATGCTGATATTGTTCACATTTTAATCCCTGACGAAGTTCAAGCGGATGTGTATGCGAAAGATATTGCTGCATCTATGACCGCTGGAAAAACGCTTTCGTTTTCTCATGGATTTAATATTATCTTCAATAAAATCGTTCCACCAGAAGGAGTAGATGTGATTATGGTGGCTCCAAAAGCACCAGGAACAGAAGAGCGAAAGGTATACCTAGAAGGATTTGGAGTTCCTGCACTTATTGCTGTGGAAAAAGATGCAACGGGAAATGCAAAAAAAACAGCGTTGGCAATGGCAGCCGCAATGCACTTCACCAAGGCAGGAGTAATGGAGTGTTCATTTGGGCAAGAAGCCTACGAAGATTTATTCGGAGAGCAAACAGTGCTATGTGGAGGAGCTGTAGAACTGGTAAAAGTTGGGTTCGAAGTGCTTACCGAAGCAGGGTATCCACCAGAAATGGCGTATTTTGAATGCCTTCACGAACTCAAGTTGATTGTTGATTTGATGTATGAAGGGGGGATTGAACACATGTATCATGTGGTTTCAAATACTGCAGAATATGGAGGACGAACAGTGGGGCCAAAGATCATTACTCCAGCTGCCAAAGAAGCCATGAAAGAGGCACTAAAACGAGTGGAAACAGGTGCCTTTGCCGATGAATATTTAGCAGACCATAAAAACGGCTTTCCAAATCTTGGAAAGCTCCGAGAAGAAGGGGAAAATCATCCTATTGAAATTGTGGGAGCTGAGATTCGAAAATTGTTTACAAAAAAATAATTTTTAAGACCCTCAAAAGGAACCTCTGAATAATTTTAAATATGAGTTTTTGATAAAATAAAAACAGCCGAGAGGCTGTTTTTTTAATAGAATGGTATTATTCAGATACTTCTAAAGATGATGTATGATTTTTCCAAGCGCTTTAGCATAGCTTATTTTCGCATTTTAAAAATTATTTTATCATATTAAAAAAAACAACAACTATTCTTTTGAGAAAAGAAAGAAAAAACAGTTCTTTCCTATTGTTCTCCTTTTTGGTATTCACAGAACTCCCATGCTATACTCCAAAGAGACGCATTTTTTTCGTAGTTATGATTTTTTGCCAGTCGATTCGAGAGCTAGAACAACACCTTTCTTCCTTTGCAGGTGAAAGTATGGCCTTTGTTCCAACCATGGGGTATTTGCATCATGGGCATTTATCTCTCATCAAGCATGCTAAAAAAGTGGCGAAACGGGTTATTGTTTCTATTTTTGTCAATCCATCACAATTTGGAAACCGTGAAGATTTTGAAAAATATCCACGAAATATTGAACGAGACGTGCAAACACTCAAATTTTCCAATATTGACATCTTATTTGTCCCAACCGAAAAAGAATTGTATAATGCAGAAATCCACCCAGAATCATTGCTCAAAAAAGAAGCCATCGCACTTCCTAATATTTTTGAAGAATCAGAAGGAGCTAGTCGTCCAGGGCATTTTGAAGGAGTGTATCAAGTGCTCTATCGGCTTTTTTCTATTCTTCATCCCACGGTGGTGGTGTTTGGCGAAAAAGATTTTCAGCAAACATTGCTCGTAAAACATCTTATTAAAACCGCATTCCGAAAAATTTCATTAGAAATCGTGCAGTTGGTTCGAGAAGAATCAGGGCTTGCTATGTCGTCTCGAAACGAACGGCTTTCGGACGCAGAACGAAAAAAAGCAAAAGTGGTCTATCAGGCATTGCAAGCTATTAAAAGTGCTTTTATGAACGGAGAAACAAAAGTCTCAAATCTCATTAGCAAGGCACTTACCGTGCTCAAGCAAGAACCATTGGTGCAGAAAGTAGACCTGTTGGAAATACGAGATCCACGCAGCTTTGCGCTTAAAAAAACAGCAGAAAGCAATGATGTGCTGCTCATTGCTGTTTGGTTTGCAGGAGTTCGACTGATTGACATGCTGAAGCTAAAATAACTTTTAGCTTTTTGTCTTTAATTGTTTTTATGCGTTTTTCTCTTTTTCTTGTTTGTGTACTTTTCATTTTCCCCGTTCAAGCACTTGCAAGTGTAGAGTATCGAGAAGGAACCATTCAAGCCATTGAAATAAAAGAGTCAGAGCAAGTCTATTCTTTGAAAGATTCAAAAAGTGGTGAATTTATTGAGATTATTGAAAATAGTGCTTTTTTTCGAGGAGGCACTGAACGATTTCAAGAAGGAGATAAAATTATTTATACAAAAACTATTGAGAATGGGGAAGTTGGGTATTTTTTAAATGATCATTCGAGGGTTGAAAGTGTTATTTGGTGGGGGATAGCGTTTATTCTTTTTACTCTTCTTCTCACCAAAGGAAAAAGTTTTGGAGCACTGTTGGGACTTATTTCTTCTATATGGATTTTGTTTGGAGGAATGATTCCAGCTATAGAAAAAGGGAATAATCCGCTTTTGATTGGGTTTATTGCAGCTCTTCTTATTTCTCTTATTTCACTCTATTCTTCTCATGGGCTTAGAAAATCTACAACCGTTTCCATTCTTTCGGTGTGGATAACTGCTGGAATTACTTTTCTATTGGCACTTCTTGCTATTCATCAAGTGCATCTTTTTGGATTTGGAGAAGAAAGTGCTAGTGTTTTAGTAATGAATGGATATAATCTCCCGTTTCGAGAAATTTTACTGGCAGGAATTTTGCTCGGAACTATTGGTATTTTAGACGATGTGGCATCAACTCAAATAGAAGCTCTTTTGCAAATGCGTGATCTGCAGCCAAATATCTCTTTTTCAGAGCTGGTGAAAAAAGGAATGGCAATTGGAAATGAGCATATTTTTTCGATGGTTAATACGCTTGTTTTGGTGTATTTTTCTGCCAGCATTTGTGGAATTTTGTTGATGGCTTCTGCTACTGATGAAATGAATATTATTATAAATAGTGAAATGATTGCGGAAGAAATTATAAAAACCATTATTGGAAGCTTTGGGATTGTGCTTGCGGTGCCGATTTCCACTCTTTTTGGAGCGTGGACAATAGAAAAGAAATTTATTTGACGAGACAATACTTTTCAAATAGAGTACTGAAAAATTTTCAAAATACTTTATGGATGCATTAGCTCTTTCCATTTTATCTTTTTTTCTTTTGTTGCTCATTGCAAGTTTTACCGTAAGACCAGCAGAAAAATGGAGAATTCCTCACACCACTTTTTTGGTTTTTGTGGGAATTATTATCTTTTTTGCGGGATCGTGGTATCCTCCATTGCAATTTTTTCAGAACTTTCAACTCTCCCAAGAGATGATTTTCTTTGTATTTTTGCCAACGTTGCTTTTTGAATCAGCTTTTCAAATGCCCGCTCGGCAGATGTTGGCAGAGAAAACTCCTATCGCGGTGCTTGCGATTGGAAGTTATTTGCTTTCAGTGGCACTTGTGTCGCTGGGAATGTGGGGGCTTTTTAGTCTCATTGGGCTTCAGATTCCTTTCATTTTTCTGCTCCTTTTTGGAGCGATTATCTCTGCAACCGATCCTGTGGCAGTGCTGGCAGTATTTAAAAAATTGGGTGTGACTCCTCGGCTTACTCGGCTTTTTGAAGGGGAAAGCTTGTTTAATGATGGAACGTCTTGGGCGCTTTTTGTGGTGATTTTAGAAGTAATTCTTCGCAAAGATGCGATTTTTACTGCCGAAGAGGTGTGGTGGGGAATTGCTAAGTTTTTTGTGATTATTGTAGGAGGGTTCCTCTTTGGAATCGTTATGGGAAAACTTTTTACATGGCTTATTCAAAAGACGAGAGGAGACGAAGTGATTCAGTTGACACTCACGCTTATCATGGCGCATCTTACTTTTCTTTTGGCAGATAGTGCTCATGCTATTTTTCACCTTTTTGGACAAGATTTTGAGATTTCTGCCATCATCGCAACAGTGACGGCTTCTATTATTTTAGGGTCATATGGAGTGCAAAAATTTAGCCCTCCTGTACGAAAAATGATGTATTCTTTCTGGGAGCACTTTTCCTTCGTTGCTAACTCTTTGATTTTTATTCTCATCGGTTTGCTGGCGGCAAAATATTTTTCGTGGGAAATTCTTGCTGCTACATGGCTTCCTATCTTACAAATGATTGGAGTGGTTGTGGTGGGACGAGTTATTTCCATTTACCTTCCTCTCGGAATTATGAATTCTATTGTGGGAAAAAAATCTGATATTTCTATCCCTTCTAATTGGATTTCGATGCTCTCTTGGGCAAGTCTTCGTGGAGCAATTGCTGTTGCAGCGATTCTAATGGTCCCTGAAAATCTTCATATTCCTGGCTGGAACTTTACACTTTCTCCAAAGGAATTTTTGGACGTATTGGTAATTTCTGCCATTTTGTTCACGTTGTTTATCAAATCTATTACCTTGGAGTCTATTGTGAAAAAAATGGGGCTTTCCTCTCTTAGTAATATGGAACTTATGGAAAAGCTGGAATCAGAAGTGCTTTTAATAAATTATAGTCTTGAACAGCTTGAGGAATTGCATAAGAAAGGAACTATTTCTGAAGAAAATTTTCTCAAAATGAAGGAAGAATATGAAAATGAGAAAAAAGATATCAAACAAGAGATGCTTGCTTTTTTGCATGACATGGGTGAAGAAAAGAATCTTCTTACTATTTTAGAGCTGCATGCTCTCTCTGTCGAAAAAAAGACACTTCAACGGCTTCTTGATAGAAACGAAATCACCGAAAAAACCTATTGGAGGCTTTTGGAAAAACTCATTCGCCAAGAAGACCGAATCACAAAAGGAGAAGCTCGGGTGCAGAATGATCCTGTACAAATCGAAACACTTGAAGGTATTTCTGAATGTGATGCAGCGGTGCGCTATCAAAATGCCAGAGCTAGAAGCATTATTATCAATAAAGTGATTAAACGATTTTCTGAGCTTAGAAATATCGAGTCTGGGATTCCAGATGCTGTCTTTGCAAAAATTATAAAACAGTATGAAAAATGGAAAAAATCCTCCATTGAGATCGAACAGCTCATTCTAAAAAAATTTCCAAGATTAGTGGCAAATTTAGAAAAACAGCTCATCGAGCACTTTATGGAAGCCCATGTAGGAGAGAAGCTTTCAGCACTTCGAGAAAAAAGCATTATTACCAGCAAGCCTGTGTTGCAGGCATTGGAAGAAAAATTCCACTGCCACGTTTCGCACTAAAATCATATCAAAAAAGAGAGAAGGACACTTCTCTCTTTTTTGTACAGTGGGTTATCCTTAAAAGGGTTTTTTCTTGGTTGCTTCATTCACTAATATGTCTTTTCTTTCAAGAAAACTTTCAAAAAATATTTCTCCAAAAAAAAGATTTTGACGCGGTGTACTCTTTGCTATATAATCCACCAGCTATTTAAAAAAAATGCCGAGATGGCGGAATTGGTAGACGCGCGGGACTCAAAATCCCGTTCCTTCCGGGGAGTGTGGGTTCGATTCCCACTCTCGGCACCAGAGCAATTGAAACTTTTATCTATATTATTATATGGCACTCGTAGTACACAAAAGAGATGCTTCATCCCCTAAGGCAAAAGATCTTCGAGCAGAAGGAAAGTTGGTAGGAGTGGTGTATGGACACGGAGTTGAAAGTACTCCTGTAATGGCTGATTATCAAGAATTTCGAAAGCTTTTTCGAACGACTGGAAGGGCATTGGTGATGGAACTTGATTTGGATGGAAAAACAATTTCCACGCTCGTGCATGCTGTTGAACACGAACCTGTTTCTGGAAATTATGAACATGTTGATTTTTTGGTGGTAAATGAAAACGAAAAGATTCATTCTTTTGTTCCTCTTCGATTAGAAGGATTGGCGCCTGCGGTGAAAAATCTTTCGGCTATTTTGGCAACTCCTATCAAACAATTGGAAATTGCTTGTCTTCCAAAAGACTTGACCAAAGAAGTGGTGGTGGATGTGACATCTCTTGAAAAGTTCCACCAGTCTATTCATGTGAAAAATCTTCCTATCTTCAACGATGAAAGATATTCTGTATTCGCAGATCCAGAAGGAGTTGTTGTGACGACAGTTGCTCCGCGAGGAGTAAAGCTTGATGCCGATGGAAATGTGATCAACGAAGTGGTTGCAGAAGCTCCAAAGGCAAAGAAGAAGAAATAATTTTCTAAATGCTGTTTTTTTAAAAGAAGGCTTTCTCTCAACGAGAAGGTCTTCTTTTGTGTTTAATGCTCTGTCGAGGAACTCCTAAAAAAACCAGAGCTTTCCAGTAGTAGGCCATTTGTGTGGTGCGAGAAAGAAGGCATATGCTGAGTAGGGTAAATTGGCAGTATTTAGGGGGTAAGCTTCACTTTATTTTTTTAAGCCTACGTCGTGCCTTTAGCTTGTTTCTTGCTGATTCTCTGTTGGTTTACAATCTTTCCTTTGAAAAAGGAAAAAATGTTGAATAGAGATATTCTAATTTTTTTTTGGTATATCCATCATTTCAATACCACTTTTCTTGTTTTTTCCACAGCAAAAAAATTTGCTGAATGCTTACAGAACGATGTTTTTGCAGTTTTTTTATGGTTGTATAGTTTTTCTTTATTCTAAAAAAATATACTTTTTGCACTGGAAGTGATTGCATAATGAGTTTTGGCAATGCTCCATCAATCAGCATTGTTCCTTTTTGATTTTTATATTCGTTCCAAATAGACCTGAGTGCTGAAAAAAGCACAGGATGCACAGATGATTCTAATAGATTCCAATATTGTTCTTTTTGTGGGTCATAAAACAGCCTCCTTTTCCATTCTGCTTTTGAAGATGAAAAAATTGATTCTCGAATAATTGATGCAATCTCATCAAGTGAAACATAGAGTATTGGTTTTTGGAATTGATAATTTTGCGCAATATTTTTTTTGCACCATGTGGTTTTCCCACTGCCCATTTTCCCAATCACTGCAATCGGTTTCATGGTTATCTTCTGGGTAAAAATCCATGTTTTGATCCATATTCCCACACGTGTTTTCTGATGAGTTCGTTGAGCAAATGCTCTACTTCCACACTATCAGTATATCGTAAAAACTTCTGGTGATCTGTTCTATATTGCCGAATGATAGCTTCCACTGTTTTGGGATCATGAATATGCAGCATTTCAAGCACCCCTCCAGCGGTAGTATGGATTTTTACAGTCCCAAATTCTAGCATTGATTCTAAAATCCCATTTGTTTCGATTTCCACCTCCTTGATATCTTCATATTCAATTCGACTGATATTTCTATTAAAAATCCCATTCCATTTTACATGGAGTAGAGAATAATTGGTGATGAGAAGTACATCGAAATACCAATCGATAATATGATAGGCAATCCACACACTAGAACCGATAATCCACAGCACAGCCCACCACCAAGAATACAAAAAGCCAAGACTATGCGCTAAAAGAATAGCTCCAATGGGAAAGCAGAGTCCCAAAATTCCCCACGCAAAAACTTGCCCCCAAATGGCAATGGAGTGGTGATGCAGAACTTCAAATAATTTTTCTCCATTGTTGAGGTGTTTTTTGAACTGCCACCGTTTGAAGAGGAGAGACGTTCTCATTTTTTTTGTAAAAACAAACGACTATGCTATACTAGCAGATGTTCATTCTTTCTTCAAGAATTATGAATTTTTTTGGCAAGTATTCCACCAATCAGTTTGCTTTTCAAAAAGGAGAAAAAATAGAGATGGTGGTTCGACATCATTGGATTTTTCAATTTTTTATTTTGGTACGATGGTTTTTTTGGGGCCCATTGATGATGGGAGGTCTTATAGTTGGGATATATTTTTTGTTTCCTGCTATTTTTGCTACCAAAATAATGTATCTTGTTTTGTATTTTATTTGTATTTATCTCTTGTTCTATACTCTTGGATCCTATATTAGATGGGTTAATTCGGTTTTTGATATTTTTTTCGTCACCAGTCAAAGGGTTATCAATATTAATCAAGTGGATTTTTTTCATCGAACCCTCACGGAAACTCGATTGAAATATATTCAAGATGCGACGGGGAGTGTGCGAGGATTTTTGAATACTTTATTTAATTTTGGAACTATAACTATTATGACGGCGAGTAATACTGCCAATATTGTAATGAATGAAGTGGAAAACCCTGGAGAAAAAGCACGAAGAATTTTTCTCCTAGCACATCAGTATAGAAATGTTGAAAATAAACAAGCGGGAGATTCTGATGGTAAAATACTAGAAGATACTGATTATCAATCTCCATTTTTTCAAGATTTACGAATTGAGATGGAAGAAGTACTTTTGAAAAAGTAAAAAAAGTATTGTTTTTTCTTTTTGTTTTTTGCTACAATCCATTAGCTTTTTTTTGAAGGATTCTTCAAAAAAGAGGTGCGGAGAGATGGCAGAGTGGTCGAATGCGGCGGTCTTGAAAACCGTTAGGGGGGCGACCTCCTCCAGGGTTCGAATCCCTGTCTCTCCGCCATTTTTGTTTGATAGGTGTTTTTTAGGCGAGTAGCTCAGCTGGTAGAGCATTGGTCTCCAAAACCAAGGGTCGCAGGTTCAAGCCCTGTCTCGCCTGCCAAAAGAAAAACGGTTGCCGCCTTAGCTCAGCCGGTAGAGCGCTTCCATGGTAAGGAAGAGGTCTCGGGTTCAAATCCCGAAGGTGGCTCCATTTTTTTTGTATCTTTTTTATTCCATTTGAAATTGGAATTTTTTTACGATATCTATTATGCGATACTGAAAGAGCTTTAATGTGTTGTAATCTCCTTTCTATATTTTTATGATGCGCCTGAATAAATATATTGCCGAGCAAGGACTTGCTTCTCGCCGTGGTGCGGATACCCTTATTGAAGAAGGAAAAGTGTTGGTGAATGGAAAAATTGCCGCATTGGGAACACAGGTGGATCCATTGGTTGATGAGATAACCATAAGCGAAGCGGCTATTGCACAGCGAGAAGAAGAAAAAGTGTATTTTCTTCTAAATAAACCAGAAGGGGTGATTACGTCCACCAAGCGTGCTAATCCAGAAGATATTATTATAACTGACCTTTTTGCAGACGCTGAAATTCCTCGTATCTATCCCGTTGGTCGGCTTGATAAAGATTCTTGCGGCCTTATTATGCTCACCAATGATGGAGACATTACCTATAAATTGATGCATCCAAGCTTTGCTCATGAAAAAGAATATCTGGTAGAGATTTTTAACCCCATCTCTGCAGAAATGCTGCGGATGTTGCGTCGTCCATTTTATATGTTAGGGCAAAAAACATTGGGCGCAAGAGTGCAAAAAGTGTCGGATTATGCGTTTACCATTGTGTTGACCGAAGGAAAAAATCGGCAAATTCGGCGCATGGTGCGAAGTGTTGGAAGTGGTGTAAGAACTCTTACGCGAATTAGAATTGGGAAAATTACCATGCCAGATTCTTTGCGATCTGGGGAGTGGATACAAATTACCAAAGAAGAAGCATATAAAACACTCGAAACAGTTGCATAAGATTTTTATGAGTGATATGATTTGATTTGTTCGCAAGATGTTTGCGAATATCCCTCAAAAACGGCTATCAACCGAAACGATTAGGGATTTTTGGAAGAAAATTTTCGCAAGAGAATGATTAGAACCAAACGGTTTTGAACAGAAATTTTTAAAAAAATTCTGGTTTGTCCGACAACAAAACAAAAAAGATTTTTCTATGGCTTCGACTTCGCTCAGCCACCGAAAAATAAATGCTGAGATGGTACCGGCGGTTCAACTTTCAATTGTTAATATTCAATTTTCAATGAAAAGAATTGTCTCTCACACAAGAATATTTTTTGTGTGGGATATTTTTTGTTTTAATATTTTTATGGCAACAAGCAAAGAATATATCGATTTTCTTTTGGAAAACATTGATCTTATGTACGAAATTTCGACAATTAGTTTTTTGTGAAACCGACGGAAGAAGGAAAGGCGTATATTGGAGAAGTGGTAGAGCTTCCTCCTTATCCGGGCTCAAAAAAATATTTCTGCATTCAGGAAAAATTGGAGGATTCGGCGTGGCTTTCGGAGCTGTTTCGCATCACGGAAAAAGC
>CAZHIF010000005.1:0-51835 GCA_964532505.1 uncultured Candidatus Peribacteria bacterium | reverse complement strand
ATGAACTCCCTCCACAAAACTCTCAAAATTTCGGCTTGGTATATTCTTAGAAAACTGAGAAATTCCTCTCTATTTTTTTCCGTTTTTTTGCAAGAAAAAGTAAAAATAAACAGAGTTTTTTGTGGATCACCTTGAAACTTGCTGAATAATTTTTTTCAAAAAAATTTTTATTATTTTTTATGCTAAACTCTATGAAATTCCCTTCCCTTACCCCTTCTCAAAAGTTTTCCGAAATAGAACTTTCGATCCTCGATTTTTGGAAAAAAAATGATGTGTTTCAAAAAACCGTCGATTCTCGCCCTGCTGATAATGAATATGTTTTTTTTGATGGTCCGCCGTTTGCTACTGGAACGCCACACTATGGGCATATCTTGGCAGGAGCCATCAAAGATGCGATTCCTCGATATATGACGATGAAAGGCTTTCGGGTAAACCGAAAATGGGGATGGGATTGCCACGGAGTTCCCGTAGAATTTGATGTGGAAAAACGGTTTAACATTGGAGGAAAACCCGGAATCGAAAAAATGGGCGTGGCAAATTTCAACGAAACATGCCGTTCTATAGTGTTGGAATATACCGATGCTTGGGAAAAAACAGTGGAGCGAATGGGGAGATTTGTGGATTTTAAAAACGATTATAAAACCATGGATCCTGATTTTATGGAAAGCGTGTGGAGCGTTTTTACGGAATTATGGAACAAAGGGCTGATTTATGAAGGAGAAAAAGTAGTAGCATATTCTCCCAAATTAGGAAGTCCGCTTTCTAACTTTGAAGCCAATTTAAATTATAAACAAATAAAAGATAAAACATTGACGGTGAAATTTGAACTTGAAAAAGCGGCAGATGATGACATGCCAGAAAAAATATATATTCTGGCGTGGACTACAACACCGTGGACACTTCCGTCAAATCTTGCATTGTGTGTTAATCCTTCCATTGAATACAGTACGGTAGCGCATAATGAAGATTTTTATATTGTGGCATCATCATTAGTGGAAAAATTATTTGGCGAAAATGCTGATATTGTTTCAAAAATAATGGGGAAAAATTTAATCAACACAAAATACAAACCCCTTTTTTCATATTTTACAGATCATCAAAACGCTTTCCAAATTTTGGGAGATGAATTTGTATCAGATTCTGATGGAACGGGAATTGTGCATTTGGCACCAAATTTTGGAGAAGAAGATGCCAGAATTTGTCAAAAAAATGGGATTGCGTTTTTGGAACAGCCAATTGATGAAAATGGATATTTTACAGATAAAACGCCTGAACTTTACGAAAAATATTTCCGCCCCGATGAAACAGTAGAAGGATCAAAAGAAAACAATGCCAATGATACAGTAATAAAAATTTTGAAAGAACAAGGAAAAATTTTTAAACAAGATCAATATGATCATGAATATCCTTTTTGCTGGCGAACAGAATGTGCGCTTATGTACCGAGGAATTAAAACTTGGTTTGTAGATATTCAAAAAATAAAAAATTTGATGCTAGAGCAAAATCAAGAAATCAATTGGAACCCTGATCATTTGAAAGATGGACGATTTGGGAAAATTTTGGAAAACGCACCCGACTGGGCAATTTCTCGAAATAGGTATTGGGGAGCACCGATTCCCGTTTGGCGATGTGCTGCTTGCGGACACACCGAAGTGGTTTCAACCCGTGAAGAATTGCACGCAAAAACAGGAAAAGAAGTAAACGATTTGCACAAGCATTTTGTAGATGAGCTGGTGTGGGATTGCCCAAAATGTGCCTTCGACTCCGCTCAGGCACCAAAAATGCAAAGAATCCCTGAAGTCTTGGATTGTTGGTTTGAAAGTGGGGCAATGCCGTATGCAAGCCGAAATATTCATTTTCAAAAAAATGAAATTCCAAACAAAATGCAAGCCGACTTCATCGCCGAAGGACTGGACCAAACACGAGGTTGGTTTTATACGCTTCATGTTTTGGGATGTGCTCTCACTGGAAAAAATATTTTCAAAAATGTGATTACCAATGGAATTGTGTTGGCGGAAGACGGACAAAAAATGAGTAAATCAAAGAAAAACTATCCCGATCCTTCACTTATTTTTGATAAATACGGGGCAGATGCCATGCGATTTTACATGCTGGCAAGCCCTGTTGTGCGAGCAGAAAACTTTCGATTTGCGGAAAAAGGAGTGGAAGAAGTTTTGAAAACCATTCTTATTCCTCTTCAAAATGTGTATTCGTTTTTTTCGATGTACGCCAATATAGACAATTTTCAAGCAATTCAAAATTCAAAATTCAGAATTCAAGATATAAAAACGGATTTGGACAAATGGATTTTGGGAGAATATGAGAAAATGCGAGCAGAATTTACTGAAAAATTTGAGAATTATAAACTCGATGAAGCCCTGCGTCCTATTCCAGAATTTATAGATTCGCTTACCAATTGGTACATTCGGCGTTCACGAGACCGATTTTGGGAAAGCGGAATGAGCGACGAAAAAAGATCAGGCTATGAAACGCTGTATTTTGTATTGAAAAATTTCGCCAAAATTTTAGCACCCATAATGCCGTTTTATTCGGAATTTTTGTGGCGGAATTTGACACAAGGCGTGATAAATCACTCCCCTACAGAAATAAACTCCGTTCACCTTCAAAATCTTGCAGAATCTGCGACAGAATTTTTAGACGAAAATATTTCTGCAAAAACAAAATTGATTCGGGAAATTATCACGCTTTCGGCAAGTATCAGGGCAAGGAAAAAATTGAAACGACGACAACCTCTTTCAAAACTTTCATTTGCTCTTTCTGGAAAAACTGATTTTTTAGCAGAAGATATTTTGCTCATCAAAGAAGAAGCAAATGTAAAAGAAATTGAAATTTTAAAAAATTTAGAAGGACTTGCAAAGCAAATCATCAAAGCCGATGCACGGATTATTGGGAAAAAATTTGGGAAAAAAACACAAGAAATTATCAATGCAGGAAAGGCTGGGAATTTTTCACTATTGGAAAACGGACAAATTTTGGTGGCAGATGAAATTTTGGAAGCGGGTGAATATGAAATGGCGTTTGAATGCGCCGAAGGATTGGAAGGAGAAGGTAATCAAAATGCCGTGGTATTGCTAGACACCGAAATTTCGGAAGAACTTTTTTTGGAAGGAATCGCTCGGGAAATTATTCGAACCATTCAAGAAGGGCGAAAAACCGCACAATTTAATATTTCTGACAGGATTTCTGTGCAGTGGTTTTCCGATAGCGAAAACATTTGCAAAGCATACGAAAAATTTGGAGAAATGATTGACGCAGAAACTTTGACAATAAAACGAGAATTGGTGAATTTTATAGAGATGCATGACAATATGTGTCTGCAGGAAACAGAGATGGAGGGTGAAAAATTTAGTTTTGTTCTTTCTGTTTATCACTAAGACTTTTTTAAAAAAAGAGCAGAAAAATCTGCTCTTTTTTATTTAATATTCAGGAGGCATTTTGTATTGTCGCTTGACTTATCCTTTCAAAATATTTTTCTTGTTTGCTCTAATACCTGTATGAGGAATGAGTAGGTGGTAGTTGCCTCATTGCTAGCTATTCCATCATAATTTCTTTTTTCAGAAGCCATAGAAAAACATGCCCATGCCGAAGCAATTTTTTCTACCTAAAAAACGAGCTACCTTTTAGCAACTCGTTTTTTTTATTGAAAGTTGAATAGAATGCTTACGCAACCTCAGCCACTCGAACACATCGAGTTTTATACACTCGCCCGTCAAACCGAACTTTCTTTTTTTCATAAAACTCTACTCGACCAGCAGTGAGCGCAAAAAGAGTGAAGTCTTTTCCTGTTCCCACATTTTCTCCAGCCCAGAATTTGTTTCCTCGCTGTCGAAGAATAATATTCCCAGGAATAACTACCTGTCCTCCAAATTTTTTTACTCCAAGTCGTTTAGATACGCTATCTCGACCATTACTGGTGGATCCTCCGGCTTTTTTGTGTGCCATAAAATTACAATTAAAACTAAAAACGCCAAGGCATTCTTGCATAAAAACTTGCACGCGTCAAATTTTTTTAGTAGAGTTTATGCGGAAAGCAAATCTTTTTAAAAAACCTCTTGCTTTCGCCCTTGGCATCGAGGGTGGAGTGTATTCTTTTATCTTTTTTTTAGTATGGAACAGAAAAAATTTTTAGCAGCCATCAAGCAAATTGCTGCGGAGAGAGGAATTTCAGAAGAACTTATTAAGGATGCGGTGAAAAGCGCATTTGCAACGGCCTATAAAAAAGACTTTGCACCGGGAAATAAAGACATCGAAATTAAAGTGGAACTCAATGAAGACGCTCTCGAGCTGGCAAAAATCTATGTATTGAAAGAAGTTGTGGAAGATGGAGATGTGCTAGATGCAAATATTGAAATCGCAGAAACCGAAGCAAAACGGCACGATCGAGATGCGGAAATCGGAGACGAAATCTATATTGAATGCACGCCAGAAGGGTATGGTCGAATTGCCGCACAAAGCGCCAAACAAGTTATTTTGCAAAAAATTCAAGAGGCTTCTCGAAAATCTCTGTTTGAAAAGTTTAAAGACAAAGAAGGAACGTCGGTGATTGGAAGTATTAACCGAATTGAGGGGAATAAGATTTTTATAGATGTGGAAAAAACTACTATCGAAATGAAAGATCGAAATAGTATCCGAACAGAGCGATATTTCCCTGGAAAACGAATGTGGTTTTATGTGGACAAAGTAAATATTTCTGCCAAAGGTCC
The DNA here is from genome assembly GCA_964532505.1 of uncultured Candidatus Peribacteria bacterium. Lineage (GTDB taxonomy): Bacteria > Patescibacteriota > Gracilibacteria > CAIRYL01 > CAIRYL01 > CAZHIF01. The sequence continues at coordinate 47,111 of CAZHIF010000005.1, read as the reverse complement.
ACAGATCATTCTTTCTCGAACGCATAAAAATCTTGTCACAGAAATTATAAAAGAAGAAATTCCAGAAGTCAAAAATGGGGAAGTGGAAATTATAGCAGTAGCGAGGGATCCTGGGTTTCGATCGAAAGTGGCAGTGAAAGCTGGAATAGAAGGAATTGATCCAGTGGGGGCGTGTATTGGTCAACGAGGAGCGCGAATCCAGCCAATTATGGAAGAGTTTAACGGAGAACGAATCGACGTTATTGAATACTCAGCCGATCCATTACAGTTTGTGGCAAGAGCCTTGCAGCCTGCCAAAATAGACACTATGGTAGTCGTAAATGATCAAGATTTTTCAGATATAGAAAGTGGAAGGGTTGTAAAAAAACGAATTGCTGTGTTTGTGGACGAAGAAGCTAGAGCTATGGCAATTGGGAAAAAAGGACAAAATATCAGACTAGCCTCTGACCTTACAGGATTTGAAATTGACATGTATAATTTGGAAGAATACGAACCATTTATGGAACGTCTGAAAACAATGAAAAACTAAAAATTTGAACAGTCAAATATTATTCATTTTTTATTGTTTTAGATGCTATCTGTTAGGCAAATCCACGCTTTTGCAGGAGAAAAATCCATTTTAAAGGGAGTGGATTTGGAAGTAAAACCAGGAGAGTTTCATCTTATTTTGGGGCTCAATGGAAGTGGAAAATCAACCCTTGGGAAAGTGCTTTTAGGTTCGTATGAATATAGCGTGACAAGTGGAGAATTGTTTTTTGAAGGAGAAAATATTACCCATATTCCCACTCATGAACGCGCACAAAAAGGATTGTTTTTGTCTCACCAAACTCCTCCCTCATTAGAAGGAATTAGTGCAAAAGAATTTTTAAGATCTGCAGAAAAAGAAAATCCTCTGGTTGAAAAAAGATCTATCTTGGTGTTTAAAAAAGAATTGGGAAACATCTTGGAATCGGTGGGGCTTGGGAAAGCTTTTGTGGATCGAGATGTGAATGTTGGGGCGTCTGGAGGAGAGCGAAAAAAAATGGAAATGGCTACTTTACTGATGATGAACGCAAAGCTTGCTTTTTTGGACGAAATAGATTCTGGAGTGGATATTGATGCTATTAAGGTCATTGCTAATGGTATTCAACAATTTTTATCAGATCCAACGAGATCTCTCATTTTGGTTTCCCACTCCAATGCACTGCTCAAGCATCTCACCCCCACTCATGTGCATATTTTTGAAAATGGAAAAATTAAGCAATCGGGAGGAAGTGAGCTTGCTGAAAAAGTGCATGAAGAAGGATTTTAAGGCACTTTTAAAATAGAAAGATAATCCTTTCATCAATCATTTATGATATTATCTGGACTTCTTCACATTTTTCAAAGCGAACACTATGACCGTTCTCGATTTTTGAAATTTGTCTATTCACACTTTGACTGGTGGAATTTTTCGGTGCGTGGAAAAACAGAATGGACACTTCGGGCAAAATTGCTGATGACAGGGGCAATATTTTTGTGGGGAATTTTTGGATTGAGCGTTTTTTGGATTACAAAAAATGCTATTTTGTCTCTTTGTATTTTGCTCTTTGTACTTTTATTTTTCCCTCTTTTTCTCGTTCTTGCTGATTTTTTTGTTCGTCCACTTGTTAATTTTCAAAAGAATAAAATTTTTGCGCGGGCAAAAAATTTAGTTCAAAATTCTGGTGTGCAAACGGTTGGGATTACAGGATCATTTGGAAAAACAACCATGAAAACCATTTTGGATAGCGTGCTATCTCAAAAATATAAAGTGTTTACCATCACTGGAAACATCAACACGGGGTTGGGTGTGGCAAATTTTTTGCTACAAAATGCAGAAAAGCTAAAAAGTTCTGAAATTTTATTGCTCGAAATAGGGGCATATCGCATTGGCGAAATTGCGATTGTATGCGATATTGTTAAGCCCGATTATAGTTTTTTGACGGCAATTGCGCCTGTTCATATCGAACGATTTGGAAGCATTGAAAACATTGTGAAGGCAAAAATGGAATTGCCTGAAAATACCAAAAAAATAGCGTATTTTTTGAAAAATACTGAACCAAACATAGGTGAGTCGATTTATCGCGCCCAGCCAGAAAAATACCAAAAAATTTTCGACCAAGAAGCAGAAAAATCTATTGAATTTTTGCCACATTTTTCTGGGCTTTCGTTTGTGTGGGAAGGTGAAAAATTTACTTCACAACTGATTGCTTCGCATACGGTTGGGCAAATGGTAGCAGCTCTCACACTCGCAAAAAAAATGGGACTTTCGACCGAACAAATGCAAAAAGGAATTGAAAAAGTTCCGTTTCCCGAGCATCGACTTGCCGTCACAAAAAATTTGCATACACAGGTGACGGTGATTGACGATAGTTATAATGGAAATTTTTCAGGATTTGTTTCTGGGTTGGAAACGTTGCAAAGAGCAGAAGGGCGAAAAATTGTCATGACTCCTGGGATTGTGGAATTGGGTGAATTGCAAGAAAAAGTGCACACCGATTTAGCAAAACTCTATGCCGAAAAGCTAGATGTTTTACTGCTCATTGAAAATTCCAATACCAAAATTATTATGGATTATTTACAGAGCGCGATAAATCACGCTTCTCCGATTATTATCAAAACATATAAAACCGCCATGGAAGCACATGCTGATTTACCAAATGTGTTGCAAAAAGGAGATACTATTTTATTCCAAAACGATTTGCCAGATAATTATCGGTAAATATTTCTTTTTTCTTCAGAAAATAGTACGATGCAGGAGATGTTTTTCTTCCTCTTTGTATATATGGATAAAGTCTACGAACCTAAAAAATATGAATCAGATATTTTGAAAAAATGGAATGATGCGAAGGCGTTTTTGCCAGTGCTTCCAGAAAAATCTCGTACGGGGAAAAGCTATACTATCCCCATTCCACCTCCTAATGTGACGGGAACCTTGCATCTTGGACATGCCATGATGGTGGTGGTGGAAGATATTATGGCTCGGTATCATCGCATGAAAGGAGATGCAACGCTTTGGCTTCCGGGAACGGATCATGCTGCTATTGCCACAGAATCAGTAGTACTCAAAAACCTTGGAGTATCTTCCAGAGAAATTTTTACTCGGGAGGAATTTATGGAAAAATGCTTTGATCATACGAAAAAAAGTCAAGCGACCATTACCAATCAAGTGAAAAAAATGGGAGCGAGCTGTGATTTTACCAGAGAACGCTACACAATGGACTTAGGGATGAGCAATGCGGTTTGGAAAATTTTTAAAGATTTATACGAAGCTGGTCTTGTTGTGCGAGGATACCGAATGGTGAACTGGTCTCCAAAGGCACAAAGCGTGTTGGCAGATGATGAGCTAGAAAGTGAAGACCGAAAAGAAGCATTTTCGTACATCAAATGCGGTCGATTTGTGATTGGAACGGTGCGTTCAGAAACAAAGTGTGCGGATTCTCCTGTTATTATTCATCCTGATGAAAATTATGTAGTTGCAAGGTTTACACCTTCCTTCAGCTCCGATCAGGGAATGGATGATAAGCGAAGTCAAAGCCAAGAATTTGTTTTTTCTGAGGTTTTATTTGATGATGAAGAACGGCGAAACAAAATTTTTAACCTGCTTCCAGAAGGAACGTGGGAGAAAATTTCGGTTCATGCTGGGTCGTTTTTTGAAGGAGAAAGTTTTGAAAGTGAAACCTATGCAGGAGTTCGAAAATTTTTTGTGATGACAGATAGCGAAGTTATCGATATTCATAAAGGAACAGGAGCCATGACTATTTCAGTAAATCATGCACCTGATGATTATTTATTAGCTCAAAAATATCCAGAAAAATTAAAAGAATATTATATTGAAAAAGTAGGATTTGACGGAAAAATGACGTCCATAGCCGGAGAGTTGGCAGGGGTGGAAGTGGAAATTGCGAGAAAAAGAGCTATTAAAATAATGCAGACTCAGAATCTTTTGGTAGGACTCGACAAAGAATATGTACACAATGTGCCACTTTGCTACCGAACAGGTTGTGTGGTAGAGCCGATGATTTCGCCACAGTGGTTTATTGATGTGAACAAAGAATTTGATTGGATTGAAGGAGTAGGGGCGGTGAAAAATGAAAATAATGGCCCTGTTATAAAAACTACGCTCAAAGAACTCACCCTTTCGGCAGTTAAAAATGGAGAAGTGAAAATTATTCCTGAGCGGTTTAATAAAATCTATTACCAATGGATTGAAAATTTACGAGATTGGTGTATTTCTCGGCAGATTTGGTGGGGACACCAAATTCCTGTTTGGTATGACCAAAACGGAAATCAATTTTTGGCAGAAGAGCAAAATCTTCTTTTTGCACGGCATGGAGAAAGTGAAGATAATATTAAAGATATTATTGGAGGAGATTCTTCTTTAACCGAAAAAGGAAGGCAGCAAGCAAAAGAATTAGCTGAAAAACTGATTTCAGAAAATAGAAAAATTGTAAAACTTTATTGCTCATCACTCAAACGGTCAAAAGAAACAGCAGAAATAATTGCTGAAAAATTACGAATGGCGAATAGCGAATTACAAGTCGAAGAGTTTCCTGATTTTCATGAGCTTTATACAGGAGATCTGGAAAACACACCTCGAGACCATTCCTATCCCAGCACCTTTCATAAAATGAGAGCAATGCAAACAGGCGAAACATTGGAAGAAATAGAAGCTCGTGCCAAAAAGTTTTGGGAAGAAATTTCAAAAAGAGAAAAAGAAAATGGAGATATTTTATTGATTGGACATCGAACTTTTTTGAGCATGATTTTTGCAGTCAAAGATGGTCGATTTGGAGAAACTCTTTTGGATTACCGAGACAGATGGGTAATGAAAAATGGAGACCTACGAGAAGTGTGCTGGATGATGAAACCAAAAATCAATTACGAATTACCAATTGCCAATTATGATGAGTATTTAAAAAATATTGAAGAATTGTTGAAAACAGAGAAAACAGAAAAATATGACCGAACCCAATTTTGGACTATTGGAAAAATTTCAGAGGCCATGCAAAAAATATTATCTCTTGATTCAAAAGAATTTATTATTTCTGAGTTTACTTACGCAAAACTGCGAGGATGGTTAAATAATCAATCAGAACATTCTGAACTGCTTCCCGAAGAATTCTATTTACTTCCGCATTTTTTAGCAAATGCAGTCGATTCATATGAAAGTGTTATTCAAGACGAAAGGTATTTAATATTTCATGGAAAAGAAGAACACCAAGGAGCTATTATTATCTTTGATACGATTAATGGAAAAAATGAATTAGTAAGTTATTTCTTTGTTAATAATCTCAATAGATACTTAGAATCTCTTGAAAAAAATGAAATATACACTAAAAAAGAGAGCTTGAAAGTACCCGCTAGCGTCACTTCATGCATTGCAACAAGTCTTAGAGAAGACTTGAACAAGCTGGTGGCAGAAATATTTGCCAATCGTCAGACTCTCAGTCACCTTGATATTATTAAATTTTTTGAAGAATTACAAAAAAAATCTGCGAAACAGATGCAACACCTATCACCGCTACAACAAGACCAAGACACCTTGGATACTTGGTTTTCTTCTGCTTTATGGCCGTTTTCCACCCTAGGATGGCCAGACAAAACTCCTGATTTTGAAAACTTTTATCCAACATCCATTTTGGAAACGGGGCACGACATTTTATTTTTTTGGGTTGCCCGAATGATTATGTTTGGAAAATTTGCAACGGGAAAAAATCCTTTTAAAGATGTGTACCTACATGGATTGGTATGTGATGAACATGGAAAAAAAATGAGCAAATCCAAAGGAAATGGAATTGATCCGCTTGAAATGATTGAAAAATTTGGAACCGATGCCTTGAGAATGGCATTGGTAGTGGGAACTACTCCTGGAAATCAGGTGAATTTAGGAGAGAAAAAAATTGAAGGATACCGAAATTTTTCCAATAAATTGTGGAATATTTCAAGATATATAATGCAATTACCAATTGCGAATTACGAATTACAAATATCTTCTGAAGGTTCGTTGCCAGAACGTTGGATTCTTTCTAAATTACAAACCCTTATTACAGAGATTACGGAAGGACTAGAAAACCATAAATATGGTGAAGTTGGGCAAAAGCTCTATGATTTCACTTGGAATGATTTAGCCGATTGGGCGATTGAATCTGCCAAGGCGGTGGAAAGCGAAACTATTGGCTCCACCCTTCGGTTTGTTTTGGAAAATCTTTTGAAATTGCTTCATCCATACATGCCGTTTATTACTGAACAAATTTGGAAAGAAATGCAATCAATTACAAATAACGAATTGCAAATGACAAATCTACTGATGACGGAAACTTTCCCAACGGTCAATACCGCATTGCAAAATCAAAAAGCTGAAGAATTATTTGAAATTCTGCAATCTGTTATTTCTTCCATTCGGTCTCTTCGGTCTGCTAGCAAAGTAGATCCTGTGAAAAAAATTCGTGCAGTGCTCAATACAAAAGATGAAGATTTTCTGAAACAAAATGAAAATATTGTAAAGCTTCTTGCTCGTCTAGAAAATCTAGAATTTGGAGAAAAACCAGAAGAAGAATGCGTTGTTGATGTGGTAAGCGGAATTGAAATTTATTTGCCTCTTTCGGGAATGCTCGACACAGAGCTGGAAAAAGCTCGAAAAGCAAAAGAATTGGAAGATGCAAAAAAACAACTTGAAACTTTAGAAGGAAGACTCGCGAATGAAAAATACATGGCTTCTGCCCCAGCTCATTTGGTGGCACAAACCAAGGCACAGCATGCAGAAATTCTTGAGAAAATAAAAATGCTTTCCGTATAGGACAATGAAGAGAGAAGTTTTTTACTTCTCTTTTTTTTATTGATTTTTTGGATAATACAAGAGTAGAATACATGGGCGCGCCTGAGTAGCTCAGTGGATAGAGCGGTACCCTTCTAAGGTAATGGTCGGGGGTTCAATTCCCTCCTCAGGCGCCATTTTTTGTATACAAAAAAACACCTCTTCTTTTACAGAAGAGGTATTGGAGGTTTTAATTCTGAGAAGAAAGAGTAGTGGCAGGCTCTGATTTTTGCAATGCAGGAAGAGGTTTTCCAGCAGAAACAGAAGGAGGAAGTTCTATTGCTATTTCATCAGGAGTTTCCAAAATCGCCATCGAAGGACTAGGGCTCATCGAATTTACAGCATTCAAAAGGTCATCATTTTTTTTGCCACATCCCGCCATAAGCACCACTCCAGAAAAAAAAACTAGCAAAATCCATCGACCAAAAGAAGACATACAGCACTTTGGGATAAAAATACTCACCACATTACTATAAAAAAATCAAACCATACAAAACAAGTAAAAAACAAATCTGTTTCGCAAAATTACAAGATTTTTCCTATAAAATAGGTCAAAATGTACTTTTTGAAGAAACTCACTTTTCAAAACACTAAGAAGTATGATACAAAAAACGAAAGTGTTTTTTATAAAAAATATGAATCAAGTGCATTATTTATTTGCGGGAGGAGGGTTTTTGGTTATTGGTGCCTTTGTGTTTTTCTTTTATTTTTTTGGAAACTATCACCCTACTTCCAAAACTCCTTTAGAACAAACGATTCAATCGGTCCAGCACACTTCATCCCAGCAAACAGCTTGGGCGTCGCTTGAAAAAATAAAAGGAGAAGACACCATTCGTGTGGTGGTTCATAATCCAGAACAGAAAAATATTCAATCGGTTCAGATAACACTTGCTTATAATCCTGAAGATATTGAAGTGTCTGATCTTCGCATTCCAGAAAATGCAGTGTTGGAGCTTGTTTTTCCCGGAAAAGGTTTTGAGATTGATGCGCAAAAGGGGGCTATTACCATTACGGCAGGGTATGCAGGAAAATCTACCAATATTCCAGAAAGTTTTGCTATCGCTACGTTTGTTGCGAAGAAAAAACAAGAATCCACTTCGTTTTTCTCATTCCCCAAAGTAGAAAATGTTGATGCTCAGCAGATTACTATTATTCAAGATAATCAAATGGTGAATATTGTGGATCCGAAAAAATTAGTAAATTTTGGTTTATAGCAATGATTGCTAGAATTGGCAAATCAGGTAGCGAGTGTTGGCACACCTCGTTGTGATACCGTGCGTCGTGCTTCCAGAAAAAGCGCTGTTCTTCATTGTTGTATGAAGGTGGAAATGTTTCTATAGCCAACGCAGTAATTTCAGATATTTCTAAGCCCGAAGACAAGGCAAAAAACTTCGGAATAATTGGGGCGGCATTTGGAATAGGAATGGTGGTGGGTCCTTTTTTGGGAGGAGTTTTGTCAGATTCTTCCATTATTTTGGGTGCAAACAGCACTTTTGGGGCTTTCTTTTTTGCTTTTTGCTCATGTATTTATCTATCACTCTTGGGAGCTCTATCCTATAATGTTTTTGATGGCGATGGCGAATGGAATTTTGTTTGCCAATCTCACTACTATTATTTCCAATCAGGCGCCAGAAAACGAACAGGGAGAAATAATGGGGATTAAAGAATCTCTTCAGGCTTTTGGAACGGGAGTTTCTGCGCTGCTCGCCAGCATTGTTGGAGGTTTTGAAGTAAGTATTCCAATGGTTTTTGCAGGAGGATTGGTTTTGCTCGGGTGGTGGATGTTTACAAAAATTGCGAGGGAGTGAAAAATTTTCTCTCAAAAAAAGAAGATTAGTTTGTTGATGGTCTTTGAGAGCGTTTTCAATAAGTGTTATGCAAAAATTTTTCCCTGAAAATTTTTATGGTTGGGGATTCGCATATTCCCATATCCTCATTTTTTGATTGAACAAATACAAAAAGCTATCTTTCTCTGTATATTGTTCTACCTCTTCTTTCACCGCCAATCCTCCAATACCATCAAGCACTGGCAATTTACATATTCAGGAAGTGCTTCTTTGAAGTGAGGAAGCTGCTCTTTCAAAAATATATCAATATGCTTTCTTTGCCGTTTGCACAAAATGTATTTTGCCCGCTACCATTTCTTGAGAAAAAACTATTCTTTTTTTTTATATTTTTTGATATACTATAAAGACAAATTGTTTTTATTACTTTTTTATGAGTTTTCCTCCAAATCCTCCAATGCCTCCGCAGGGTACTCAAGGAGCTCAGCCTCCTGCTGGGTATAATCCTTACGGACAACCTCCCATACCTCCACAACAACAAGGAGGATATGATCCATCTGCTGGTCTGCAACAGCAATATGTTCCACCCATGTATCCTCCTCAACAGCCATATCAGCCAATGGGAGGACAGCCACAAGGTGGTGCGCAGCAGGCGAGCCACCCACCAATGGGCTACAATCCATACGGACAACCACCCATGCCACCTCAACAAGGAGGATATAACCCTTATGGCTACAATCCATACGGACAACCGCCCATGCCACCTCAACAAGGAGGATATAATCCCTATGGCTACAATCCATACGGACAACCACCCATGCCACCTCAGGAAATAGTGACCCAGCCTATTGGATCATTTGGGCGAGATGCAGGGTTTTTTACGAAAGTGAAAGTTCCTGCCAATTCATTGCAGTTTGATGATCAGGAGTTTTTGCGACTTCTGGCTGGGTCGATTTCTCTCACCAAAGATGAGAAGAAAAAGATTATTGAAGCAGTTCCAACCCTTACTCAGTTTCAAATTACAGAGCTTATTCGGATTCTCAACGAAGAAAAGCAAAAGTTTTCTGAGCTGGATGTGAAGCACAAAGAACAACTTGATATGTTGCAAGAACAGCACAAACGAGAATGGGAAGAACTCGAAGAAGAAATGACAGCAGGAGATGTGCAATCACAAGAATTGGCACAGCTCGAACAAGCTCGAATGGTGGCACAGCAACTTCAGCAAAATCAAGGAGGGCAAATGCCACCAAAGGTATAGTTTTAAGATACCAGTTTTTTAAAAGTGAGAAAGAACGACTTTCTCACTTTTTTATATTCGTTTTTCTTCTGAGTGTTGTATGCTGTTGTTTGCCAAATTCATCTATAATTTTTATGCTCTCTCTCGAAAAGATATTAACTTCTCTTCAAGAAAATAAAGAAATTTCTCGTTTACGATTAGAACAATATCGTGTTTTCGTGACTCAGATTTTTGATCAAAAAATTCAACAAGCCTCTACTCGATGGGATGAGGCAAAAAAAATTATCACCGAACGTACTGTCTTACTTACGTTTAAAATACCATTTAGAAAAATGGTTTTTCCTATCCAGTGGAGGCTTTTGATTTCTGCTCCGTTTATCTATGCGATGATAATTCCTGCCTTGGTGCTTCATCTGTTTTTAGAAATATACCATCAGGTTTGTTTTCGGCTCTACAAAATCCCTCTCGTGAGTTCTGCATCTTATTTTATTTGGGATCGGCATAAATTGCCGTACCTCAACGCATTTGAAAAATTCAACTGTGCCTATTGCTCCTATTTTAATGGACTTATTGCCTACACTTCCGAAATTGCAGGCCGAACAGAGCGATATTTTTGCCCCATCAAGCACGCACAACGGCGCCAAGGAGAGCATTCACAATACCATCTTTTTTCCGATTATTCGGCAGGAGAATCATATCATCAGTATAAAAAAGACTTAGAACGCTTTGACGATTTCACCGCTGATAGGAATACACCTTGAAATTTGTTCTTATTTTTTGATATAATAAAAACGGTATTAATTTTTTTTAAATTTTTATGAACACTTCTAGAATTTTTTCGGTTTCGCAAAATGAAACACTTGCTACATTTTTGTCTAAAACATGGATGTATTTTGGACTCGCTATTCTCACTGCTGCGGTTGGAGCCTTCTTAGCCCCTTTTGTAATACCCTATACAACCTTTTGGGGACCATACGTATTTTTTATTATTTTAATGTTTACACAGGGGTTTTGGATTACCAATAAAACTTGGAGTACTCCGGTTTTCTTTCTCTTTGCGATGGCTTCTGGAATGATTATTTATCCTACTCTCGCTTATGCCAGCATGACAGGGCAATTTGCTGCTATTATTCAAGCGTTGGTTGCGTCTTCTGCTACATTTTTTGCTGCGGCATTGTTTGGGTACACTACCAAAAAAGATCTTTCTGGTATGGGGCAATTTTTGTTCATCACTATGATTGGACTTTTGATTGCTTCTGTTGTCAATATTTTTCTGGTAAATACTATTTTTAGCTTGGTACTTTCTGGAATTGCAGTGGTGTTGTTTGCGGCATACACAGCCTATGATTTGCAGGCAATCAAAAACGGATGGTATGCAACTCCTCTACAAGCAGCATTAAGCTTGTATATCAATATTTTTGCATTGTTTCAAAATTTGCTCAATTTGTTTCTTACTAGAGAATAAGAGCGCCTTCTCTCGGTTTTTTTATCGTAAAAAAAGAGTGTTTTCACTCTTTTTTTATTTTTTATAATTTGAGAAACTAGACGTACTCTTAAATTACCATTTTTTATGAAACGAGTTTTGCTTTTGGGAAACGGAGGACGAGAGCACGCTATTGCGAAAGCGATAAAACGATCTCCTCAAGCTCCAGAACTTTATGGTTTTTTGGCCTATGCCAATCCTGGAATTGTTCCTCTGTGTACTGATTTTTTTATCACTTTTGAAAAAAATTTTGGAGCAGAAAACCAGTGGGAAACTCTCAAAAAACAAGCAGTAAAATGGGGGATTACGCATGCCATTTTGGGACCTGATGATCCTATTGCCGCAGGATCTGCCGATGCTCTCAAATCTCTTGGGGTCAAAGTATTTGGCCCTACACAAAAATGTGCGCAACTCGAAAGCTCAAAAGGATTCACTCGCTCGCTACTCCAAAAATATGATATTGCTGGAAATCCTAGATTTAGACGATTTGTAGGAGCGAATAATATTTCTGCATTGCAAGAATATCTTCAAAATCTTCCGCATAAATTTGTGGTAAAAGATGACGGGCTGTGCGCTGGAAAAGGAGTGTTTGTGCAAGGTGATCATTTTTCCACGGTTCAAGAAGGCTTTGAAATTGCGGTTTCAATGCTCGAAAAAAGTGAAGGTGCGTTGGTGATCGAAGAAAAATTAGAAGGACCAGAATTTTCTTTGATGTTTTTTGCTGATGGGAATACTGTTGTTCCAATGCCGACAATCGCTGATCATAAACGAGTTTTTGAAGGAGATAAAGGACCGAATACGGGAGGAATGGGAACGATATCTTTCCCTAATCATCTTCCATTTATTGCCACAGAAAATATTGCAGAAGCAACGCAAATAACAGAAAAAGTGATGAAAGCAATAGAGCAAGAAGTGGGTGAAAAATTTTGTGGAGTGATGTATGGAGGATTTATGCGAACAAAAACAGGAACAAAGCTTATAGAGTATAATGCTCGATTCGGAGATCCTGAAGCGCTTAATGCTCTTCCTTTGCTGGAAACAGATATCGTTGATATTATTGAATATGCTGCAGAAGGTCGGCTTTCGGAGCTTCCCATTATTTTTACACCCAAAGCAACGGTCTGCAAATATGCCTGTTCAAAAGGGTATCCAGAACATTCAACCCTCAAAAAAGGAGAAAAAATAACTATTGATTTTTCTGTCGTTCCAGAAGGCGTTGATTTCTTTTTTGCAGGAATTGAAAAAAAAGGAGATGATTTTGTGCTGCGTGGTGGGCGATCTATTGGCGTGGTGGCGATGGATGATGATTTTTTTGTGGCAGGAGAAAAAGCAGAAAAAGCCATGCAGGCGATTTCTGGGTCTGTGTTTTGGAGAAAGGATATTGGAACAAAGGAGTTGTTGGAGAAACGAATGAAAGAGGCAGGAATGTGAAAAAATTATCTCTTTTTATTCTTATCAATAGCACATTTACTGGTGTAAATGTTATGGAAATCTATTCTTCGCTTGTCCTTCTATAATCAACAGAAATAGCTTGTAATGGATTTGGAAAGCTTAAGAATAATTGATATAAATTTTCACGGTGAGGGTGTAAGGGGAAACGATATGCCTTTGATAAAGAATGATGATGACGAAAAATCTGCGTTTTTACAAAAAAGTACTTTATTTCGCCAGTTCCGCAATTTCCACTGCATTCAGCGCAGCTCCTCGCAAAAGCTGATCTCCCGACACAAAGAAATCAAGCCCATATTCTCCAAACACAGGATTATTTCGAATTCGTCCTACTTCCACATTATATTTATTTGTTGCCGTAAGCGGCATTGGATATTGCTTTTCTGCTGTGTTATCCACCACATCAACTCCTGGTGCGTTTTTGAGTAATTCACGAACAGCTTCGGCTGTTATAGGTTTTTCAGTTTCAATTGTTACGCTTTCTGAATGTGCGCGAAGTGTTGGTATTCGCACTGCAGTGCAAGATACCGCAATATTTTTATTTTGAAATATTTTTTGTGTCTCCCATGTCACTTTCATTTCTTCCTTTGTGTATCCATTTTCTTGAAACACATCGATATGTGGAATGAGATTGAAGGGGATGGGATATGCAAAAATTTTATTTCCAACCGTTTTTTCTTCCAAATAGTTTTTTGATTGTTCAAGAAGTTCACTCATTCCTTCTGCGCCTGCTCCACTGGTGGCTTGGTAGGTGGAAACAATCACTTTTTTAAGCCCAAATGCTTTGTAGATAGGATACAGAGGCATTGCCAAAATGGCGGTAGTACAGTTTGGATTGGCAATGAGCTTTGCTGTTCCCATTGCTTCGTTGTTTACACCAGGTACCAAAAGCGGAACGTCTTTTTCATATCGAAAAGCGGATGAATTATCGATCACCAATACTCCTGCTTCTGCAAGCTTTGGAGCAAATTCTTTTGAGAAATCTCCTCCTACTGCTAAAAAAACGATATCTAATTTTTTTGCCTCTTCAAATGAAAAGGCTTCGAGTGTCATTTCTCCAAAAGGCGTTTGTTTGAGCTTCCCAGCACTTCGTTCTGATGCAAAAAGACGGAGTTCGGAAAAGGGGAATTTCCGATCAAATAACACCTGAATCACTTCTTCTCCCACGGCTCCAGTGGCACCCACAATTCCCAGTTTTTTCATAAAAAGATGATAAGATTTCATTAAAAAAATTCTATCCGTTTCTCATAAAGAGTTCAACATGTTTTATTCCATAAAATACTATTATTATTTTCACGTGTTCTTATATGAAAATTTTGTCCATTAATAAACGTAATAGTATTCATATTAAGAAGCAAAAATTAGTCATTCACTTCTCCATGATACGTCATATACAAATAATTCGTCTGTGCTGGAAATTCTCCAGCCAGTGTATCGATTTTTTTAGCCACAGGAATCACTCCCCAGTCTTTTCTTATTTTTCGAATCTCCATTTCGTCTTTGCCTATGAGCTTTCCAATCACCGAATCGGAAAATCCTTTTTTCTTTGATTTTCTCATCAGTTCAGGCGTCATTTCTTCATTCAGAATTTTTCTCTCTGCCCGCACAATCCGTTCGATTTTTTCCAAAAACCATACATCAATTTTAGTACGTTCATGTACTTCCATAACCGACATTCCTGATGCAATCGCTTCATATACTGCAAATACTCGAAGTGGCGTTGGGTTTTCTAGCTCTTTCGCCAAGTCTTCAAATTGATAGGGATGATGGGTGATTCCTTGTGCACCTGTTTGTAGCATTCTGAGCCCTTTTTGAATCACTTCTTCAAATGTTCGCCCTAGTGCCATAATTTCTCCAACACTCTTCATTTCCGATGAAATGGTGGAAGAGACCTTTCGAAATTTGTTGAGATCCCATCGAGGGATTTTGAGTGCCACATAGTCGAGAGATGGTTCAAAAAATGCAGATGTGCACTGCGTTACGCTATTTTTGAGTTCATCAAGTGTATATCCCAATGCGAGTTTTGCCGCTACGTATGCCAGAGGATATCCAGTTGCTTTTGATGCAAGGGCTGACGATCGAGAAAGCCGAGCATTTACTTCAATTACTCGATATTCTTGAGAGGCAGGATTGAGCGCATATTGAATATTGCATTCTCCCACCACTCCTAAATGCCGAATTGTTTTGATGGCAACGCTTCGAAGCATTTGATATTCCTTATTAGAAAGAGTTTGTGATGGTGCAATTACAATAGATTCTCCGGTGTGGATTCCCAGCGGATCAAAATTTTCCATATTACACACGGTGATACAGTTGTTGTTTCGATCTCGCACCACTTCGTATTCGATTTCTTTCCAGCCTTTCAAACTTTCTTCCACCAAAATCTGCGGAGCATAAGCAAATGCATTATTTACAAGTGTTTCAAATTCTGCATCGTTATTAGCAAATCCAGAGCCACCCCCTCCAAGCGTGAAAGCCGCCCGCACCAAGCATGGATATTTAATATCTTTGATTGCTTCCAAAGCCTGTTCATGGCTTGTGCATGCATGAGACCTTGGAAACTTCACGCCGATTTGCGAAAGTTCATCGTTGAATACTTTTCGGTCTTCTGTTTTATCTATGGTTTCCACAGGTGTCCCCAGTACTTCTACGGCATATTTTTCCAGTACTCCAGAGTGGTAGAGTTTTGATCCACAATTGAGCGCTGTTTGCCCTCCCCATGCCAGCATAATAGCATCAGGTCGCTCTATTTCAATAATTTTTTCCACAAATTCAGGAAGCACAGGCTGAAAATAGACCTTTACTCCTTCTTTGATTCCTGTTTGATTTGTTGCGATATTGGGATTTACTAGCACTATTTGCATGCCTTCTTCCAGCAAGGCTTCAATCGCCTGCGATCCAGAATAGTCAAATTCTCCTGCTTCTCCAATTTTGAGAGCTCCAGAACCGAGCAGCAAGACTTTTTTGGCAGTGGTGATTTTTGGCATAAGGACAGGGAAAAATTCTTTTGCCATTCTACACACCAAATGCAAGAGAAGACAAGGAAAATTATGGGTAAATCTTTTTTTGATGTGCTGACTAATCTGGAGCGAAATATTTTTTGATACGGAAATGGAAAAAATTTCTCTCTTTGAGACCAAAAGAAGAAATAGCAAATTGTTAGGAGCATTGGTATACCCATTAAAGAAATATGATGAAAAAAATGGACAATGCCAATTCACAATTGGTCAGAGATAATTTCTCAGCTCTATTTCATTTTCAAGACAGAACCCCTTCCATCCTCTGATTTTTCCAACCTTTAGACACAAATTATTTGACAGCGCCAAATTGAGACAAAAAACATCTCAATCTCTACAAAAAGAAGAGAATATTTACGTATCCTCTCTTTTTATGAAAAAATTAGTATGTTTTGCAGAGGTTCTCTTATTCAAAAAAACTCGCATTATCTATCTTTTAGTTTGTAACCCCAAGTTTTTCTGCGGCTATTTTCAATTTCTTTTTTGCCATGAATACTGATGTTTTAGCTGTATCAGTGCTTCTTAATCCTAATTCTTGAGCAATTTGATCATATGGCATTTCTTCATCAAGTCGCAATAATAAAGCAGGAAGCTGAGCTTTTACAAGCTCTGCAGTCTCCAAAAGAGTTTGTAATAATTTCATTTCTTGTTGCTCAAGAGTGTATTTATATGGACTTTTACTATCAGTAGGCATTTTATCAAATAGAGAATATCCACTCTCATCAGTTGCAGTTCCTGATTGCAATAAAGGTTTATATTTATGATAGCTACTTGCAAATATTGTCTTGCAATGGTTAATTATAATAATATTAAGCCACGAAAGAAATTGACTTTCTCCTTTAAATGTATTTTTTGATTTCCATGCTTTTAAATATATGTCTTGCACAATATCATCAAAATCTTCTTCTTTCGCTAATGATGGATATTCTTTTGAAATAACAGCTTTAATGTGGTTTATTACACCTGTTGGATTATCTGTTAGTATTTCTACCCCCCTCTCATCATTCTTTAGAAAAGGTTTCATAAAAAAACAATAAATTTAATTACAAACATTTAACACTATTTTTTAAATATTTTCAATACATTTTTTTTACAAAATCAATACTCTATGGAACAATGCTTCTTGCGTGTTTTTGCCAGAGTTTTTGATTGTGTACTGACTATCTGGAAAATTGCTTTATGTTAAGCACGTTTTTCTTTGTCCCATAATCACATTTTTGGTATGCCAAAAAAAGAAAAAGACTTATTTTCCATCAAGCCTTCTAAGGTGGTGTCTGGTCGACATTTTTTCACAGAATCAGAAGATGCGGAATATCTTCCAAATCTTATTGAGGTGCAGCTTAATTCATATGATAGTTTTTTGAAGCACGGAATTGCTGAAATGCTTCAAGAGGTTTCACCGATTTCAGATTTTTCTGGAAAGAAAATCGAAATACATTTTGTAAAACATTGGCTCGAAGAGCCAAAGCATGATCCCGAATTTGCAAAGCGAAATAATCTTTCGTATGAAGCAAATTTAAAGGTAGAAATTAAGCTCGTGAATAAAGAAACGGGTGAAATTAAGCAACAAGAAGTGTTTTTGGGAATCATCCCGCTGATGACCGAAAAGGGAACGTTTGTCATCAACGGAATTGAACGGGTGGTGGTGAATCAAATTGTTCGATCTCCCGGAGCGTTTTTCTCTCGAGTGGTTGGAATTCCTGGGGCATTTGCCACAAAGATTATTCCACGGCGAGGAGTGTGGCTTGAAATTGAAAGTGATAAAAAAGGTATTTTATATGCAAAAATCGACCGACGACGAAAATTCCCAGCAACGCAGCTTCTTCGAATTTTTGGATTTGATACTGATCAAAAAATAATGAAAGCCTTTGGAAAGCTTTCTGATTCAGAACGAAAAATTTTAGAACGAACGCTCGAAAAAGATTCAGCTACCACGGCGGAAGAAGCGTATCAAAGTATTTATAAAAAAATGCGTCCAGGAGATATGGCGACGGCAGAAAATGCAAAGTCGCTCATTGACGGAATGTTTTTCGATTTTCGAAAATACGACCTTGGTCCCATTGCGCGATATAAGATCAATAAGCGATTTAAGCTCGACACCCCAGATACGCATGAAAATCGAACGTTTCAGGTGAATGATTTTCTTCCTATTTTGAAAGAATTAATACAGCTCACCGCTGGAACAGGTGGAAAAGTCGATGATATTGATCATCTCCAAAACCGAAGAGTGCGAAGTGTAGGAGAACTCGTGATGAATAAATTTCGAGTAGGGCTTATACGAGTGGATCGAATCGCGAAAGATCGAATGACGGTAGTGGATCTTGATGCGATTACGGCGGTACAGATTGTGAACTCTCGTCCTATTACCGCAGCGATGCGAGAATTTTTTGCGAGTTCGCAGCTTTCTCAGTTCATGGATCAGATAAATCCGCTTTCTGAACTTGCGCACAAGCGACGTATTTCCACCATGGGGCCGGGGGGGCTTTCTCGTGAACGAGCAGGGTTTGACGTGCGAGATGTGCATACTTCTCACTATGGTCGAATTTGTCCGATTGCTACTCCCGAAGGTCCAAATATTGGGTTGGTACTTCACTTCGCAACCTATGCACGAGTAAACGAATATGGATTTATCACTACTCCGCTCCAAAAGGCAAAAAAAGAACTGCCAGCAGATGGGGACCTCATTGGTCGAATTTTGAACGAAGATATTGCAAAGGTTGGAAAATCAGGAGAGGTGATTACTAAAGAAATGGCAGAAGCAATTGCTAAAGCGAAGAAAAAAGAAATGGTTCAGCTGAAGCCATTTGTAGATGGAGACATTGAATACTGCGATGCAGATATTGAAGATGAAATCATTGTTGGTCAGCTTACAGGAAATACTGATGATTTTGGAAATATTTCTAGTCCTTTAATTCCGGCTCGAGTAAAAGGTGAGGCTTTGCTTTTGCCAGCTACTTCTATTGACTATTTTGACGTTTCTTCAAAACAGATTGTATCAGAAACAACAGCGCTTATTCCCTTTCTAGAGCATGACGACAACACTCGTGCCTCGATGGGATCGAACATGCAACGACAATCAGTTCCTTTGGTTTCCCCTCATGCTCCAATCGTAGGAACTGGTCTTGAGGGAGAAGTGGCAAAGGCAGCGGGAACGGTTATTCTCGCAGAAGATGATGGGAAAGTGCTTTCGGTGGATGCTCGTCATGTCACCGTGCAATATGATTCTGGAAAGAAAAAAGAATATCCAATTTTTTCCTACGTTCGGTCAAACCAAACGACATGTTTCCACATGTCTCCTGTGGTGAAAAAAAATCAAAAATTGAAAAAAGATGATGTGATTGCTGATGGAGCATCAACCGAAGGAGGGGAATTGGCTCTTGGGCAAAACCTTTTTGTGGCGTATATGTCATGGGAAGGGTATAACTTTGAAGATGCGATTATTATTTCTGATCGAGTAGCTCAAGAAGGACGATATGATTCGATCCATATCGAAAGTTTTAGTCTTGATGTTCGAGAGACAAAGCTTGGAAATGAGCAGGTGACGCGAGATATTCCAAATGTGGGAGATGCTAAATTAGCAAACCTTGATGAAGGTGGGATTATTCGGCTTGGAGCGTGGGTGAATGATGGAGATATTCTCGTTGGAAAGATTACTCCAAAGGGAGAAGTGGAAATGACGCCAGAAGAAATGCTGCTCCAATCAATCTTTGGAGAAAAGGCGAAAGATGTACGAGATTCTTCGCTTCGGCTTCCGGGAGGAGAAGGAGGAAAGGTGATTGATATTCAAGAATTTACAAAAGAAAATGGACATGAATTGCCTCAAGGTGTTCTCAAGCAGATTCGAGTGTTTGTGGCACAAACAAGGCGAATCCAAGTGGGGGACAAAATGGCAGGACGACATGGAAATAAAGGAGTAGTGTCGAAAATCGTTCCACGAGAAGACATGCCGTTTTTGCCAGATGGAACACCTGTAGATATTATCTTAAACCCACTAGGAGTATCGTCTCGTATGAATATTGGACAAATCCTCGAAACACACCTTGGATGGGTCGGAAAAGTGAAGGGAGTGAAATTTGCAACACCAATTCTCAATGGTATCTCGTTTGATCAGATTACGCAATTTCTGAAAGATGCAGATCTTCCAGAAGATGGAAAAGTGCAATTGTTTAATGGAAAAACAGGAGAGCCATTTGCTTTTAAAACAACGGTTGGAGTTGCTTACATGCTAAAGCTTAATCACTTGGTGGAAGATAAGATGCATGCGCGGTCGGTTGGTCCATACTCAATTGTCACGCAGCAGCCTTTGGGAGGAAAAGCACAACACGGAGGGCAACGGTTTGGAGAAATGGAGGTTTGGGCTTTGGAAGCATATTCCGCAGCACACACTTTGCAAGAAATGCTTACAATTAAATCAGATGATGTATCTGGACGTTCAAAGGCCTATGAATCAATTGTGAAAGGAACTACGCTTGAAAAACCATCTATTCCAGAATCGTTCAACGTGCTTTTGCATGAGCTTCGAGGGCTTGGGGTGGAAGTGGCTCTTCTCAACGAAAAAGACGAATCGATCCAATTCGCACTTGATGAAATATATTCCGATGAAGCAGGAATTATAAGTGATGATGATAAGGTGGAAGAACTCCTCGATACTTCACATGAAACCGATGCCGAATACGAACGAGAAATTCATGGAGATATCTTTGACTCTGAAGATTCATTCGGAGATGGAGACATTGAAGAAAATAACGGAATGGATAATATGAATACAATTCCTAAAAATTCATTTGATGATGAAGACGAAGACGAATTATAGAAAAATTATTTTAATATTGTTATGAGAACTGTAAACAGTGTTACCCTTTTGGGAAATGTGGTGAAAGATGCAGAGCTGAAAATGACCCTCAACGGAAAAGAGTTTTCTACTTTCACCCTTGCTACCAATCGAGATCTGCCAAAGGGATCTCTTACTCCATCTATTTCTGAGTTTCATGGAATCGTTGCTTGGGGACCCCTTGCGCGTATTGCTTCCACCTTCTGCACCAAAGGGAAATTGGTCTATTTGGAGGGGTATCTGAAAACCAGAAGCTGGGAAGTGGAAGGTGGAAAGAAGCTCTATCGAACGGAAATTATTGCTACGAATATTATTGCCCTTTCTCCAGAAGGCGTTCCTCACCACGAAGAACTTGCTGTAGCACCGGGAGATGATGAATTTTTCTCGGCAAGCGAAGATGATTTTTTTGCAGAAAATCACTAAAAGAGGTATTGGAGGTGTGTATGCACCATTGGTGCTTAAAAATTATTCATTATTCATTTATTTATGCGTCAATCTCACAATGATTTTTCGGCTATTGCACTTCGAATCGCTTCACCTGAAGTGGTAAGAGCATGGTCTCATGGAGAAGTTACTAAGCCTGAAACGATCAACTACCGAACCCAGCGTCCAGAGCTTGATGGTCTTTTTTGTGAGCGGATTTTTGGTCCCTCTAAAAACTATGAATGCTATTGTGGAAAATATAAGCGAATCCGATATAAAGGAATTGTATGTGAAAAATGTGGAGTGGAAGTGACCAAATCTTTGGTTCGACGAGAGCGAATGGGGCATGTGGATCTGTGTGTTCCAGTTGCTCACACATGGTTTGTCCGATCAACTCCTTCTCGAATTGGTCTTGCGCTTGATATGCCGATCAAAACCCTAGAGCAAGTGCTCTATTTTGCGGCATATGTGGTGGTGTCTGTGGATGAAGAAGAGAAAAAAATGGCACAGAACGATTTGAAAGAGCAGTCAAAAGCTTTAAAAAAACAACTTCAAGAAGAGCATCGCGAACAGGAGGTTTCTCTCAAAGCGCAGATGCGAGATGGAAATGCTTCTGAGGAAGTGATAGCGGAGCTGGAGGCTCGGTCTGCTGAACGAATGGAAGAATTGAGAGAGGCTCTTAAATCGGCAGAAGAAGAATTAGCACGTCTAGAAACTGGAACGGTGATTTCCGAGCTCGAATATCGAAATCTCAGCATGAAGTTTGGACACGTATTTCGAGCAGCTACAGGGGCAGAAGCAATCCGAACATTGCTCGAACGAATCAATATTCCAGAAGAACTTGAGCGTCTAAAGATTGAAAAAGAATCGTCTTCTGGGCAACGCCAGATCAAAGCGATTAAAACCATTCAGTTTTATGAATCACTCCTTCGGTCTGATATTCGACCGGAATGGATGATGGTAACAGCTTTGCCAATTATCCCACCAGATCTTCGACCAATGGTGCAGCTGGACGGGGGGCGATTTGCGGCGTCTGATCTGAATGATCTCTATCGACGAATTATCAACCGAAACAACCGACTCAAACGACTTATTGCTATTGGAGCCCCTGAGGTGATCTGCCGAAACGAAAAACGAATGCTGCAAGAAGCAGTTGATACGCTCTTCAACAATTCTCCTCGGGCTGGACGAATGGCATTTTCCACTGACAAGCGAAAGCTCAAGTCGCTTTCTGACATGCTTAAAGGAAAACAAGGGCGATTCCGACAGAATCTTTTGGGAAAACGAGTAGACTATTCTGGTCGATCAGTGATTGTTGTGGGACCTCAGCTTAAACTGCACCAGTGTGGTCTTCCAAAAGAAATGGCTCTAAAGCTGTTCAAACCATTTGTGATTGGAAAGTTGATCCAAGGAGAATATACCCACAACGTGAAGGGAGCAGAGCGAATTATCAACGCAGGAGATCGAGTGGTGTGGGATTTGCTTGAAGAAGTGATTAAAGACAAGTGTGTACTGCTTAACCGAGCACCAACGTTGCACCGACTTGGTATTCAAGCATTTCAACCAGTGTTGGTGGAAGGTCGAGCAATTCAAATTCATCCTCTTGTATGTAGCGCCTTCAACGCCGATTTCGACGGAGATCAAATGGCAGTACACCTTCCTCTCTCTGAAGCTGCTCAAGCAGAAGCAAAAAAATTCATTTTGGCCTCTCGAAACATCCTCAAGCCTTCTTCGGGAGATCCTATTGTTACACCTTCTCAGGATATTATTTTGGGAATCTACTACCTCACCAACATTCATGACGGAATGAACGGGGAAGGAAGTGTCTTCGAATCACTCGAAGCGGCACTGTTTGCTCATGCTTCAGGGGTGCTTGATCTGCAGGCTCGGGTGACCATCAGGTATCGAGATATGATCATCACTGATACATCGCTTGGTCGAGTGTTGTTCAATGAAATTATTCCTGCTGAGCTTGGATTTCGAAATCAAACGTTTAAAAACAAGACAATTGAATCTCTCTTCACAGAAGTGTTTGAAACGGTGGAAGAAGAACGAATGGTGAAATTCGCTGATGATATCAAAGATATTGGATTTAGATATTCAACGATT
Organism: uncultured Candidatus Peribacteria bacterium; assembly: GCA_964532505.1. Classification (GTDB taxonomy): domain Bacteria; phylum Patescibacteriota; class Gracilibacteria; order CAIRYL01; family CAIRYL01; genus CAZHIF01. The sequence goes on along the minus strand of CAZHIF010000005.1, from coordinate 23,961 downwards.
TCTGGAGTTTCTATTGCGGCATCTGATATGCTCGTGCCAAGCGAACGAGAAACTATTCTCGAAATATCTTCAGAAAAAGTGGATCAGGTGACGAATTTCTACCAAAGTGGGCTTATCACCGATGATGAGCGATATAATCACTCTATCCGAATCTGGGGAGAGGCGAAGAATAAAGTCTCAGAAAGCATGGTAAAGGGCTTCCAAAAGCATCCAAAGAATCATATCTACTACATGATTGATTCTGGAGCTCGAGGAAACTGGGGGCAGATCACTCAGCTGTGTGGAATGAAAGGATTGGTGGCCAATCCGGGAGGACGAACAATTGAGCTTCCTATTAAATCAAACCTCAAGCAAGGATTTTCGATTGTGGAATATTTTATCGCAACACATGGAGGGCGAAAAGGAAAATCAGATACGGCTCTTAAAACAGCAGAAGCGGGATACCTTACTCGGCGTCTTGTAGATTCTGTGCAGGATATTATCGTGCGAGAGGAAGACTGTGGAAACATGCTTCCATACATTGTTTCAGAAGAAAATTCGAAAGCTCTTGGTCTTTCGTTCGAAAAACGAATGTATGGTCGATATCTCGCAGCACCTGTGGCAAACAGAGATGGAGAAGTGATTGCTGATGCAAATACTGAAATTACAAGAGAAGTGGTGAGAAAAATTTTGGATGCAGGAATTACAGAAGTTTCTATTCGGTCGATCCTCGACTGTAAAGTGGAAAAAGGAGTGTGTCAGAAATGTTACGGTCGAGATCTGGGGAATAACAAAAAAGTGGAAATGGGAACGCCAATCGGAATTATCGCAGCGCAATCAATTGGAGAACCTGGAACACAGCTTACGATGCGAACGTTCCACATGGGAGGAGTAGCTGATGCTGGGAACGATATTACGCAAGGGCTTGCCCGAGTGGAAGAACTCTTTGAAGCACGATCTCCAAAAACTCCAGCGGTACTTTCTGATATTGCTGGAAAGGTTCGGTTTGATCAGCGAGAAGATATTCTCATTATTCATGTGGAAGCACAGGAAGAAGGAGTTGATTCGTATACCATCACTCCAGGGTTTTCCATTTTAGTGAAAGAAGGAGATGAGGTGAAGGCTGGAAAGGTTCTTGCAAAGGGGACGCAGATTATCCGTGCAACCTATGCAGGAGTGGTTGAAAAAATCGCAGAAGCACACATTATCATTCGACATAAGGAAAAAGTATCAACGAGCTACACCTTCCGAGGAAATGAAAACTTCTTAGTGCAGGATGGATCATTGGTGAAAGCGGGAGACCCTCTTACTTCTGGGCATTTTAATCTCAAAGAACTTCTCAAACGAACCGATTTTGCAACAGTTCAGCGATATATTACCCGAGAAGTGCAAGGGATTTATGCATCTCAAGGGCAAACTATCCACGACAAGCACATGGAAGTGATTGTTCGAGAAATGTTCTCTCGAGTGCGAATCCTTGACAAGGGAGGGTTTGAAGAGCTTGTGAATGGAGAAATAACTGATTTCTACAAAGTGCTTCGACTCATCCGAAATCATCCAGAGAAAAAAACTCCTCTCTTTGAACGACAGCTTATGGGGCTTACTCGAAGCTCTCTCACCACCGATTCATGGCTTTCAGCTGCATCATTCCAGGAAACTATCCGAGTGCTTGTGGACGCTGCAACGACTGGAAAACGAGACAGTCTTGACGGTCTAAAAGAAAACGTTATAATAGGAAAGCTTATTCCTGCAGGGGAAATTTATCGAGCCCGACTTGCCAAAGACAACGCGGAAACAGTGGAAGCGTAAACTCTTGCCAAGCCTATAAAAAAATGATAGGCTCTCGTGGCAGTGCAAAACTCGTATTATTTTTTTGTTCTTCATCTTTCATTATTTTTTATGCCAACGATTAATCAGCTGGTGCGCAAAGGTCGAGTGACTCAGAAGAAAAAGTCTAAATCGCCAGCCCTTCAAACAGCCTTCAATACCCTCAAAACTAAGCCTGTTTCTTTGAACCGAGGAGCCCCTCAAAAAAGAGGAGTGTGTGTGAAGGTGACTACTATGACTCCTAAAAAACCGAACTCGGCGATCCGAAAAATTGCAAAGGTTCGACTTTCTAATGGATTTGAAGTGAACGCCTACATTGGAGGAGAAGGACACAACCTGCAAGAGCACTCGGTAGTACTTGTTCGAGGAGGTCGAGTAAAAGATCTTCCGGGGGTTCGGTATCATATTGTTCGAGGAGCGCTTGATCTCCAAGGAGTAAAAAAGCGAAAACAATCGCGATCAAAATATGGAGCTAAAAAGGCATAATTATTATTTTATATTTTAAAAGTACCATGAGTAGTTTTACCGTTCATCAATACGCAACCTTCACTCCAGAAGGATCATCTCCTATGATTGAAAAGTTCATCAATGTGCTCATGTGGGATGGAAAGAAAACGATCGCCCGAAAAGTGTTTGCTGATATGCTGGCACTTTTGAAAAAATCAGGATCAGAAAATCCTGTGGATACTTTCACTCTCGCTATTGAAAACATCAAGCCTCGAGTGGAACTCAAGGCAAAACGAGTAGGAGGATCTGTTTATCAGATTCCTATGGAGGTATCTCCAAAACGACAACAAACACTTGCAATTCGATGGTTGCTTGCTACTTGCCGAAAAGTTTCTGGAAAATCCATGGCTCAACGCCTTGCAAATGAAGTATTGGCGGCTTCAAAAAACGAAGGAGCTTCTGTGAAAAAACGAGAAGATGTGCAGCGAATGGCAGAAGCCAACAAGGCATACGCTCACTTGGCACGGTATTAGAAATAATTAAGAATTATAATTACAAAAGAAGTGCAATGGCTGCGCTTCTTTTTTTATTATTTTTTTGATACGAATACAAATTGGGGCAATATATGCTAAATCCATACAGTAATGAGTCAATATATTTTGTACAAAAAGAGGAAAATTAGGGAAACGAGCGAAGAGATTGGCAATAAATTTTTGGTCAGGATTAGAAGGATTGAGGGCGGAACGGAAAAAAAAGAAAAGCAAAGGGTGCAATACAATAATTCTTGACAACAAGACTTGTAAAGGGTACACAATCTTCCGTTGTTTTTAAGCATTTGTTATTTTTCACTCTCTTTTCGTATGTTTTCTTATTTTAAAGAAAACTTAAAAGCAGGGATTACCGTTGCGACTGTATCTCTTCCTTTGAGCATTTCACTTTCTATTGCATCAGGTGCAGGTCCTACTTTGGGGGTTATCACGAGTATTTGGGCGGGATTATTTGCGTCATTTTTTGGAAGTTCTAAATATAATATTGTAGGAGTTGCAGGGGCGCTTGCTTCTTTGGTGGCAGTCTATGTATTATCTTTTGGAATGTTTGGAGTTGATACCTCCATTATGATCGCTACACTTCCACTCCTCACGTTCATCACAGGAGGTATTATCTTGTTGATGTATTTTTTTAACTTGCATAAATATTTTCGGTATATTCCATCAAGTGTGATGTATGGATTTGCTGCTGGAGTTGCTTCTGCCATTGCTGCCACTCAAATAAAAGATATTGTGAGTATTTTACCTCCTCCTTCTCCTCATATCATAGAAAGCCTTGTCTATATTTTTGAGCATATTTCACAAACCAATATACTGAGTGTTTTTCTTTTTATTATTGCATTTATTGCATTGATGCTTTGGAAAAAATATATAAAAGGAATCCCTGGTGTGTTGCCCATTGCCGTTTTTGGTCTTCTTATAGGGCTTATAGGAAAAGGGGGGAGTATTTGGGGGGTGAGCTTTTCAGGATTTGAATCACTTCAGGGAATGGTTTTATTGGTGGATCGATTCCCAAAAGACATTGCATTATTGTTAGAAAATCCAATGTCTGCTGTTTTTCAGTTTCCATCTTTTGAGAGTTGGGCTCCTTTTCTTTCCAGTTTTGCTTATTGGAAGTTTGTAATAGGTACTGCTACCATCATTGCTCTCATTGCGGTGCTCGAAACAGTGATTACTGCAAAACTGGTGAATAAGATGACTGGAGATAGTACTCATGATAAGCAAGAAATATTAAGCTTGGCAGCAGGAACCATGGCTTCTGGATTTGCAGGAGGATTGCCACCAAGTGGCGTATTTATTCGAACTGGCTTGAATGCCAGAAGCGGTGCAAAAACACAATTGTCAGGGATTATTGCGGCGCTTGCTACTGCTGTGTTTGCTGTAGTTTTTATGCCGTTTTTCCAATTTTTGCCCATGGCGGTGGTGGCTGCAATACTTTTTAATACCGCAATTGGACTTTTGGAACTTGAAAAAGCAGAAGAATTTTGGAAATATGATAAAAAAAGTTTTGTAGTATATCTTCTTGTAGCCATTACTGTATTTTTTCATGACGCAGCTTTGGGGATTATGCTTGGTGCAATAGTAGCTCTTTTGCTTTTTGTAGAAGGATTTGCAGATGGTCAGCATTCATTTTTATATGACAACGGAAAGAATGTGATCAAAGAAGGGTTAGGGCGCGGAATAGATGTCCCTAAAGAGGCTTCTGGAGTTTTTGTGTATAGCTTTGAAGGGTTATTAGTCTATTTAAACACTGTAGCACATGAACAAAATCTGAAAAAAATTGCTAAAAACGAACATATTCACACTGTAGTTATTCGTTTTAGGCATTTATTTTTTATCGATTTAGACGGAGGGGATATGCTGGTTGATATTGTAGATATATTAGAAAAAAGTGGAAAAAAAGTGATATTTACCAGTATCTCAAAGCATATAGCAGATGTTATTAAAAATCATCCAAAATTAAATGAGTATATTGCTTGCCATGAAATCTATGGAAAAACACGAGATGTACTTATAGCTCTTGGGTATCCAGAAAAATAAAATCATTATCCTAACTTGCTTTTTAAAAACTTCTCTCCTTCCAAAAAGGAGAGAAGTGCTCATGGAGTTGGCATTTATGAAGAAAGCACTGCAAAACCGTTCATAAAAGATTTTTTTTTCTAAAAAATAAAAATTACAAACATTGTTTTTGAATTGACACTACTTTTTCTTCATTTGTTTTTAATACATCATCATAATAGCGTGAAATATCATTGTGCAAAACGGTTTTTTTGAGAGGACTAATCCAAGCTGCTTGATATTCTCCTGACCCCCAAGCTTCCACATATTTCAGCTCATCAGCTTGCACATGTGTTGCCCGAAAAGCATTTTTTGCAGTTTGAATAACATATTCACACTTAGGATTAAAATTTTCTGTTGTTTTGAGAGAAACCGTTTCCCATTTTTTTTGCTGTTCTATTTGCGTATCTACATAGTTTTTTGTGGCAGCATCAGATGGTTGCGTAGGATTTGCCACCTTGGAAATCGTTTGATTTCCAGCATCAAAACTCTGTGTTCCATTTGTTCTCGTATCCAAAATATTTATAGACTGAATCAGTTTGTTATAAAAATCTGATTCAGAAAACTCTGTTTCTAATGGCGTAGGCGTTGGAGTGGGGCTGGTGGCTAATTGTGGCCCAAAGCTGGGTAAAGAAACAATGGCAGCAGAAGCTATTCCTCCTACTACAATACCAGAAACAACTATTACTCCTGCGTATTTAGATAAATATTGGTTCATAAAAAATAAAAAATAAAAATAAGTATTTGTATTTAAAAAATAAGAAGGCGCCTTTCTTATTTATCATCTATATAAAATTATAACATATTTAATAAAAAAAACAAATCTTGTAAATCGGATGAGCGGTGTATGCCGTGCTTTACAATTATCCTCTTTCAAAATTCAAAAGCAACACTGCATCCACTACCAAATAAGCAAAGAGTGCCACTATTACTCCCACAAATGAATAGATGAGAATAGTTTTTGCTTTTTTCACCTTTGCATCATCTCCGTCTCGAATAATCATCAAAATTCCTGCATAGAGCAGCATTCCAAACGAAAATGTTCCAATGAGCTGCAAAATAATTTTAATCGCCTTTGGAAGTATTTGTGTGAGCAATTCTCCTTGCACCAAATTGGATACCCCTCCAGATGTGGTGATTTCGACATTGGTTCCAGGGTTTGTGCCAAACGTCGGAAATCGGTTGATTAGTTCGATAATCGTATATGCTAAAGATGCAATCACCAGTCCTGCAAGCGACCAAAAAATAGTTTGATATGCTCGTTTTTTATAATCATTTTGTTCCGGATGCCAAATAAACATGAGCCCTGCTAGCACAATTGAAAGCACTGCCACTCCTGCTGCCAATGCCAAAAGATATTGAATCCAATCGGGAATGGCTGTGGTGAAAAGCCAATGGTTTTGCACTTCTGATGCTGCCGTCACTCCAGAGTTCAAAAAAGAACTTTCGGAAGAAGGATTAAAATCAAGAACACTATCGAGCGAAGGTGGCGCTACTTTTGCCAACAAAAGATCTGAAGCGTACACAAGTATTTATAAAAATTTTTATTTCTTTGTTTCATTATACCCTTTTTTATCAAAAAAACAATCTTTTTGTAATTTATTATTTTATCGAATGGCTCCATTCACCATTCCGCTATTTCCAAAGACATCAGAAGCCTTCATCTGCAAAAGATATTTTTCGGTTTTTGAAGGTTCAAGCGCTTCTGAAAAGTGCAACATGACTGCCATTGGTTCTTTGGTAGTAGTGGTTGGATTTATCGTTTTTCCTCCCAGTTGCACACGAATATCTTTTGGATTTATAGCGTCAATGGGTTCTGATAGTTGCACACGAAGCGTTTTTCGATCATTTTGCCAGACTAATTCTTCCAAAAAAGGAGGGGTGGTATCCGCTTTCCATTCAGCATTCACCACGCCTTGGCTAGGGGTTTGGCAAAAGGAAATATTTTCATGAATAATTGCATTTACGCATCCAGAAAGGCCGAAAGATGTTTGCCCAATGCCTTGAAAAATCATTTGTGTGTGCACCAAGGCATCATTGGTTCCTGGTTGGTGAAAAATTTGAAACGAAAGAGGATCCACGAACGATGCTGAAATAGTTTTTGGATAGGTAAGATGCAATGTGAAATCGGCGTTGCTGCTGTGATCAACCCAGAAGAAAAATCGAATTGTTCCATCTTTTTTTATTTCTGGCGGATATTCAAAACTTCCTTTGCTTTTTTCTATGCGTATTCCGTTGGGTCGAATGAGTGCCACTTCGGCGAAATATCTGTCGGAAAATACATTTCTCACCCCAAAATGCGAAAATGAAAGCTGTACAGTTTCTTGTATGTCTCCAAAATCATTCACCGAAAACGTGGACGTAATATTTTTTTTCAGATATCGATCGCTTTTTTTTCCTCCCAAATTGGTAAAAAATGTTCCATAGGGAAGAATCTTTTCTGACAATATGGTCATTTCTCCAGTCCAGTTATGTTTTTTTGCATTCTCTTGCCAATAATCTTCTGCAAACCATAGCAGAATGTGCTGATTATCCAGTGTATCTTTTAGCTTATTTGATACGTTATCCCATTTCCAAGGTTTCAAAATGAGCGCTTTTATTAATGCTGAAGAGAGATCTGAAAGTCCACTTTTTCTGTTGAGCCAATCGTTTTCGGAAAGCGGAATAAAGGTTCGACTTTCGGATGAAAGCACTGAAAAAAGACTTTCTGAGGTAAGTGTTTTTCCTTGATAGCTCACACCTCCCACGGCATCGATAATTTCTCCAACAGCTTGCATATCCACGCCGATTACTGCGGTGTAGCGCAGATCGGCATATCGAGGATCTGCTGTGAGAAAATCGATAGCGTTTTTAGCATTTTCCGAGAAGAGAAAACTCATGTTGCTATCTCGAAATACCCATCCTTCCCATGCATCTGTGTTTCCAAATCGTTTTTGCAAGAGCTCTGGAGCTTCTTTTGGCGAGTTTTGAGGTCGCACATCATAAGAATCATGAAATTCCAACGTTCTCCCATTTCCTTCATTTTTCAGCAGAAAAAACCCCGTGAGAAAACCAAGGGTTGGGCGCATTTCGGCGTTGTTGTGTAGCATGATGAGTACTGTTCCGTTTTGCCACAACACTGGCACAAATGGCAAAAAACTCCAAAAACTCCACAATGCCCAGAGGAAAAGTATGAAAAAAAAGAGGAAAACTCCAACAAAAAAGCGCTTTATGAAGAGAAAGGGAATTGACATGATCTATCCTAAAAATATATAGCAGGAACAACCCCTGCGTTTTTTCACTTCTTTGTTTGAAGGTAAAATACACACATGGTTCTTCATGAGGTTCTTACCAAAGTCCTGGAGTCAATACTCTCCAAAACTTTTCCTGTATTTTTTTTAGATCAAACTCCTCTTGCACCAATGTGTAAGCATTCTCAATAAGTTCTTCTCCTTGTGGCGCGTTGTGATAGGCTTCCATAAGTTTTTCGGCTAAGCTTCTGGCATCTGCTGGTTCAAAAAAGAGGGCATTTTTTTTGTCTTCAAAGATTTGTGCAGGTGTTCCAATATTCGAAACGCACAATATTCGCTTTGCTGCTGCTGCTTCCAGAGGAACTCGGCCAAATGGTTCGGCTTCTTCTGCTGAATGTACTACAATATCAATTTCTTCCATCGCCTTTTCTGGAGGCACAAATCCACAAAACTGTACAATGCCTTCCAATCCGTGTTCTTTGGTGAAGTATTTGAGGTGTTCGAAATATTCTTGATCTTCGGGCTTTGTCCCTGGAACTCCAAAAAAGAAAAATCTGAAAGGAAGTTCATGATGGCTTTCTTTCAAAAGATATGCTGCATGCAATACTGTGAGTTGTCCTTTCCAATTAGCAATGCGCCCCAAACAACCAACTTTTCTGGCGGGTCGAGTAATGGGTGCTATGCTTGCAAATTTTTCAAGGCTGACACCATTGGGCACCACTTCTACTTGTGATGAGTGCATTCCCAAGTCCATCAAATATTTTTTCACACCATATGAGCATGCCAATCGTTTGGTGAATGAATGCAGGAAAAATCCTGCGAACCGTTTTGGAAAGGTGTAATCGTGTGCAAAGTATGCTGTTTCGATGTGGCTTGGTAAAAACATTTTTGCCACGCGCAACACCAATGCGGTGCGTACAGTGTTGGCATACACCATGTCAAATTCATTTTCCAAAATAAACATTCTCAGCTTCCACACGGCTTTCCAAAAATTGGAAAGGCTAGAAAACGAAAATAGCTTGAGAGAGGGGATTGGAAGAACTTCTATCAATAGCTTTTTTCTTTTTTTAAATAGTAATTTTACTTCTGCATTATCTTCTCCTATCACCACTGTCACTTCGGATCCTTTTGGCAATGCCGAAAGCATTTCTGCAGAAAAAAGCTCTGCGCCTCCCACAAAATTTCCGTTTTCTAGCCAACAAATCTTCATAGGGAAAAATTAGATCTCTTTTGGTGCTTCGTCCACAAAATATAAACTCTTTGGATTGGTGGGACATGCTTTCACACACAGTCCGCAGTCTTTGCAGTGGTCGTAATCCACTCCGACCATGGTTCCTGTATTATCTAAAATGATAGCATCATCTGGGCACACTGGCCAGCAAAGCCCGCAATTGATACACGTGTCTTTATTGAAAATAAGTTTTTTTGGAACCCAGTTTCCAGTCTTATATTCTTTTGCATTTCCAGCATTCGGAATTACAGCACCTTCTGGCATTTCTTCCCATGTCATCTTTTCTTGCAGGGAAAAATTTTCTATTTTTTTGAGTCGCATGGTTCTCTTGATGGTTGCGGTTTTGATAGCTTGTTGAACCTCATTATTCATAAGAAGAAAGAAAATGCATATTTTTCGAAAAAAGTGTACGCTAAAAATTATTTTGATAAAAGAGCAATTGCTTTTTCCATTTGAGGATCATGTTTTGTAGCTTTTTGTTCGTCGGTCATACTGCTTTTATCCCATTTCACCAGCACATCTGGGGTAAGTGGTTCATCATGCGTGACATTTTTCCCAGAAGGAGTGAGCCATTTGGCAATGGTTATTTTCACCATTTCATCGCTTCCAAAGCTCAGTGGAAACATTTGCTGAACTACTCCTTTCCCAAATGTTTTTTCCCCCACCAGCTGTGCTCTATTGCTTTCTTGCATACTGGCCGCAAAAATTTCTGCAGCCGAAGCACTTCCTCCGTTCACCAGTACCACCATTGGAGTGGTGGTGTCGTTCAGTGATTGCACTGTAGTAAACGAATCTTTCACTGGCTTGTCTCGTTCTTGCATGCTCATCACCTTAGTGCGTTCGGGTAAAAAGTATGATGCCAGTGCCACTGCTCCTTCCATGTATCCTCCGCCGTTATATCGCATATCCACCACAATTCCTTTTGGATTTTTTGCCTTCATTTCTTTAAATGCTGTTTTAAATTCATCTTCCAATGTTTCTCCAAATTGATTGACTTCCAGTACGCCAATATCTCCTTTCATTTCAAACGTTACATTTTCCACATGGATATTTGCTCGAGTAATGTTATATTTTTTCACTTCTCCATTTCGATAGATTTCCAGCTCTACAGTTGTTCCTTTTTTCCCCCTAATTCGATCAACGGTTTTATAAATCGTTTCATTTTCCACAGTTTTTCCATCTACACTGAGAATGATGTCTCCAGGTAAAAGCCCTGCATCAGCGGCTGGCCTGCCCTTCATTACTTCCGTAATCGTCACTTTTTCTTTCTGTTTTTCTAGCGCTGCTCCCACTCCTTCAAAATCTCCTTGCAGATTTTTTGAAAATTCTTCGGATTGTTTTTCGTTGAAATACTCAGTGTACGGATCTTCTACTGAATATAAAATCCCGCGGATCATCCATTCTTCCAGTTTTTCTGAAGTAATATCTTGAGGATTGATATAATTTTTTTTCAAAAGATTTTCCACCTGTCCAAGTTTTTTCATCGATACTCCGTTCCACGTTTCTCCCGATGTTTCGGAAAGGATTGCGGCAGAGGAGGGGGACTGAGTTGTCTCTCGATACTGCTGAAACAAAACTCCACTGGCGAAGCCTGCACACAGGGGCATGATTGAGGTGAGCGCTACAAATTGCCAAGATTTCATAAGAATTAAGAATTAAGAATTAAGATTTTTTTATACATATTTCTTCACGACGCTCATCATTTCTTCTTGAATACTTTTCAGCTTTTCTGCACTTCTCGCTTCAAATCGTGTAGTGAGGTAGGGAGAAGTGTTTGATGCTCGCACAATTCCCCATGCTCCTTCTCCAAAATCAATTCTGATTCCATCGATAGTGAGGGCGTTGGGATATTTTTTGTGTAAATCTTCTACGATACTGGCAATAACAAGAAATTTTTTATTTTCTTCTACGCTAATTTTTTCTTCGGGAGTGACGAATGTTTTTGGTAATTTTCCAAAAATATCTGTAAAACTTTCGTCTGCCTTCATGGCGATTTCCACCAATTTTGCAGCAGATATGAGCGCATCATCGTATCCAAAATATTTATCTGCGATGAAAATATGCCCCGAAACTTCTCCTCCCAAAATGGCATCATGTTCTTCCATGGCTTCTTCTACAAAGCTATGTCCTGTTTTGCACATAATAGCTTTTCCGCCCCAATTTTCGATTTCTTCTTTGAGCAGCTCCGTCGCCTTCAGGTCATACACAACCGATGCTCCCGCATTTTCTTCCCGTTGCAGCATATCTCGCACTAAGAGGAGTAGCAGTAAATCAGCAGAAAAATGATTTCCGTTGCGATCCACCACTCCCACTCGGTCGCCATCTCCATCAAACGCCAGTCCAAAGTCGAGTTTTTTCTCCACTACCAATTTTTTGAGGTCTTTTAGATTTTCTGCTCGTTCTGGATCGGCTTCGTGATTTGGAAAGCTCCCATCTACGTCGCAATAGAGCTCTATCACTTCACATCCTTTTCGCCTGAAAAATGCTGGAGCATATTTCCCCGCAATTCCATTTCCAGCATCAATTGCGATGCTCCAATCTGATTTTGGAAAGGAAACTAATTCTGAAAGGAGGTCAAAATATTCTTCTCTCACGCATATTTCTTTTTTATGCCCAAGAGTTTCGCTTTTTTCAAAATCCTTTTTCTCTATCATTTCCCAAATTTTTTGAATTTCATCTCCGCAGATCGAATGAGCTCCTCCCGCCTGTAACTTGAATCCATTATATTTTGCAGGATTGTGACTGGCAGTAATCATTACACCTCCATCATATCCATGGGCACAGATTGAAAAATAAAGCATGGGTGACATCACCATACCAATATTCACCACGTTGATTCCAGATTCCAATAATCCTTCTTCAAAGGCGTTCATAAGTGATTCTCCAGAGGTTCGTCCATCTCGACCCAGCGAAACCGTGAGGTCTGATCGGTGCTTATATTTTCGTTTCAAATATGTTGCATAGGCTTTAGCAATGTCTTTTGTGCTTATTTCGTCAAAATCTTCTTGATAAATTCCTCGAATGTCGTATGCACGAAAAATGTGATGAGAAAGCATAAAATACTATAAATAACGAGAATAGAGTAGCAGAGAAAAGAGGAGTTGGCAAATAGCAGAAGAATAGCTTTTTTACTTCTTTTATATTTATAAATCAACTGTAAAATCCTATTTTTCAGAGCCATTTTTTAGTACAATAGGATGATATATTCTTTCAAAACAAATGTTTAAAAACATTTATAAATCAACGATCAGCTGGATAGTGATTTTTTCTTTAGTGCTTCCGATTTTTTTGCCGTGGAAAAATGTTGCTTTTTTAGCGACTGAACTACAGCGTGCTTCTTTGGCAGTGGTTCTCGTTCCTGAAACCCTCTATCGCATTGCGTCTCCCGATGATCTTACTCAAAAAATTGATCGCTATGCCGATGATATTCAAAAGTCTTTGGAAAACACCAAAGTGCTTATTCTTCCTGTACCTGCTAATACGTTTTCGTTTGAAATCTATCGAGTGCTGGAAAACCTCTATTTCACAGGACAAGAGCAGGGGAATTATCATTTTTCTCTTTCTGGAGTTATTTTGGTTGGAGATCTCCCACTGCCAAAAATTACCGATGGAAGTGTTTTGATGGATTCGGTGTTTCCATACACCGATTTTTTAGATCCATCATTTATTTGGGATACTGCAAAAAACCAATGGATTCAAAATAATACTTCTCTCCAAAGCCAAGCCGAAATTTGGCATGGAATTATTCCAGGAAGCAGGAATGAGCTTCTGGCTTTTTTTGATAAAAACCATTCGGCACACGAGCAAGTGCGTGCTAGAACGCTTCCTGCAAAAGACGAAATACTTGTATATTCTGCCCCCGATGAAGCCAAATCACTTATGCTGCCAATACTTGGGCAATATGAAACCAAGCAGAAGATTGCTAATGAACTGAAATCATATCGATATGATGGAGCGTTGGCTTCTGGGCTGTATGGAAGTTTTCTTTCCTCTTCGGTGTTTCAGCCTCTTTCTGCATCCGAAAAAAATTTATTTCCATCAGGCGAAAAAACCATTTTTGATACGATTCCTGAAGTAAAGCAAACCATGTTGGAAGATACATGGAAACAAACTCCTGATCGATATGTGAAGCAAATGCTCGATCAAATTCTTCCCAAATATGCCACTGTGGCGCAGGGGCATCTCACAGAATTACAAAAATACATTCAAAACACAGGGCGATGGGATAATGCGTCTTCAGACACTATTCCTGAGATGATTTCGGTGATGGACGAATATGTGGCCAATAGTATTCATCAGATCAACACACAAGCAAAAACCAATAAAAAAAATGTACTTTCTCAGCTAGATTCTGGAGTGTATGTTATTCCTTCTGGGTTGAAAGAATATACTACCTTTTCTGGAGAGACCACTTTCACCGAATATTTACCAGTTGATAATTATCTGAACGGAAAAAATGTCGCAACGATCACGGCTCCAGAGCAGTGTTCTTTGTATAGAGGATCTCGGTTCTATGAAGACCAATATTCAAGCATTGATTACACTGATTGGAAAAATCAAAAACGTCAAAATCCTTTTACGTTGGATCTTGCTGTGCTGACGCATAATGATCCACTCAAAGATGTTCCCTCTCAAGAAGTGGAATATTCTACGCTGTATGATACTTCGGCGTTGGTCGGCAACAGCAATCCACTGGCGCAATGTGCTGATTTAGGAGGATGTTGTGCGGTGAATTTTCAAAATCCTGAACAGTGCAATCCCGATAAGGCTATTCAATCAACTTTTTCTTGGGGCGGAGGAATAAAAATAACAAAAGATGCAGATATCAAGGTGAAAACTTCTATTCCTCTTTCCGAAAGCTCTTCGCTGGTATGTCAACGATTTAATTTTAATGAAACCACAGGCCATACGGGAATGTTTGGAGGAGCAAACCCTCCAGAGCGTGCTATGAGAAGTATTTTGGGAACTTTAAATCCTAAAAAAATTACTTCTTTGATAGTGCATGATAATCCTAGCACTACAGGTGAAAAATCATTATTGAACACTATTGGCAACCCGCTTTCCAAAAGTCTTGCTGTGAATCGCGTTCCCTATATTGATCTCATTACAGGTGATGCTTCAACCACCCAATATGTGCGGCAAATTCTTCCCGATTTTTCTCGCTATCAATTTAAGAAAAACGCCAATCCTCTTTTTACCCAATATGAACTTTCTCGCCTTGCTTACGAAAGTGCATATTCGATAGTGGGTGGAAATTCGGTGTATAACGCTTTGTCTCAACCAAAGGATTCTGCAGGAATCGCGACGCAATCTGCAGCATTGCGATTTCAGCGAGTGTTGAAATTTGAGAATGGAGTCGTGAAAAGTTCTCAAATTTTTGCAGTTCCAGATGACCAAGGAAAAACACCGATTGATTATGAAATAGAAATTCTTACGATGGTGCAGCAAAAAATTGCCGCGCTTGGAGGAATTGCAGGCTATCAAAATGCGCTTAGAAATGCCATGAAAGGCTATAATCTCGCCTATCGAACAAAGAATAATTCCGAAATTGCTTCGCAGATCACTGGTGATGTCGACACTGAAGTTTCTGCCTATTTGCCGACGTCTTGGGAATGGAAAGCCGCAGAATTGTTGCAATCTAATCCTAATATCATTGCTGATTTGCAGGCAAGAAAAGGACAAGCCATGGATTTGAATGGATATTATTTAAAAGATTCACTGTCTGGCGTGGCACAAACGGATATTTCGCTAAATGCTTATCTTCCAACTCCTACGCAACAAAAAGGGATTCGCTGGCAAATGACTCCTTTGGCACAAGGATACGCTCTTCCTTGGCTATCACCTGAACAAAAAGCTTCTCTTCCAAAAGATGAAGGAACGCTCTACTTTGAAACCTTTGAAGTGCTGGCAGTGGGGGGAAATACATTCGCAGGGAATGTTTCTGTCGGAGGGCGGTCTTTTTTAGGGTTACGAGCAAATGCTCCTGCTCAAACTGATTTTTATGCCGAAGCTTCTGGAAATTCTCTTCGAAATCATAGTGTTGTAGTGAAAAAATATGTTCCCACACTTTTGGGAGGTGCTTTGGGTGGAGGGTTTGGAGCAGGTAGTGGGTGTGGTGGAGGCGAAGATGCTACTCCTCCAATACCTCTTCCCATCTCTGAATCTGATTTTTATCAGAAAAATATTATTGATAAGAATACATGTTACACTTCATATTTTGCAGAATTTCACAATCCTGCTGGCACTGATTTCCCCGATCCTTCGCTTCTCACCACTGCGCCTTTTGCTGGAAAAACTCCTGAGGAACTTTCGTTTCTCTTTGAATGGAAGGATATGACGCTTGCGGAAAAGCATGCCAAAATCCAAGAAGTGCTTTTGGATGCCAATAATAAAAGTCTTTCGGAAACGCCACTGCAGCCTTATGCGTATGCGCATATCCAAGCAGAAGGGGACACAGGAGTGGTGTGGAAGGGAAAAGATGGCGATGTTAAGACGCTAGGGATTGATTGGACAAAAGATCCGCAAGCTGATGCCATGAATGATTATCTGAAAAATCCAAATACTGATCCCGATCAGGATAAAAAATGTGGACCAATGGAAGGAGTTCCTTTGCCAGAATGGATTCCAGCGGTTGTTTGCTGGCTCAATGAACTTCAGAAAACAGGCGTTAGCTTTGTGAAAAAATGTGATCTTTCGTTTGATGAATGGGACTCATTGTTTGGAGGAGATTCCAAGAGTCCTCCTGAAGAAATTCATATTTCTGCCAAGACTCATCCGCTTTTGCTAAATGTGGAAAATATTATCAGTGTTGAATTTCTCACCAAAGAAGGAAAAAGAGCAACTGCAAAAGATATTTCATTCACTGTTACGCTCAATGGCGCCACTGCTTCTTCGGTGGTGCCCGATCAAGACAGTGAAAAAGAAGGAATACAGCTTTCCACAGTGAGTGGACATGAAGATATTGAAATTATTCCTACCGATGCCAATGTTTCCATGACGGTGGAAGCCCATTGGGATAGTTGGAATAAAACCGAAACCTCTCACTTTTCCACTGCAGAAGGAGCTGTGCTCACCTTTATTCCAAAAGATAAAAAATATCAAAATGGCGTTACGCTCCAAACTTTTTCAATAGCAGCAACGGATAAAAATATTTCTTTCCAATCATTTGAAAACCAAGTTTATCTTTCTTCCACGCCTGATAGCGAAGTAGTGTTTTCCAAAAACCCAGTTTCTGTGGGAGAAGATTTCACTGTGGCATTGAGGTCTGATAATGCAAAAGAACTGATCGCTACTGTTTCTGGAATAAGAAAAGCACAATATACTCTTATTCCCGATGCTGCTTTTGGGAAAGACGTGACAGATATTGCGCTTGCAAGAACCCCAGAATATTTAGATTTTTTCTCGACCAATGACATTCCGTTGTTAGCGCTTAATGTGCTGGGAAAACCAATTGCTTTTGATACTCCTCCAGCGCTTACGCCGCCTGAGAGTGGTGGAACCGTTTCGCTGCTTTCTATGCCATCTTCACCTTCGGGATATGGCGTGCGAATCCGAACTGAAAACGTTTCGGGGGTTCTTTCGTTCACCGTAAATGGAAAAAAACTTTCAGCAAACGTGGCTGCTAAAAATACTCGAACGGAATATAGCCAGTATCAACTGAATGCGCTCTATGCTTCATTTTTTGGGATTAACACCTACGGAACTTCTCTTTCTGATCATATTGCTACAAAACTGCTTCATAATTCTCCTGTTACAAATGCTATTACCACGTTTATCGCTCCTCCAAGCCAGAAAAAACCACTCGCAAGCATTCAAAAATCTGGAAATGTGCAGGTGTTTTCTTCTCGGCTCGAAGCCAAGATCGAAGATATCGCTCCGCTTACAATAGGAATTTTTGATACCAATACCAAAAAATACCTCGCCAGTTTTATCTATTCTGGAGCTTCTATAAAAAGCGCTATCACACTTCATGATCTTTCTGGAACACTGCAATCCAACGGATCTACTATTACAAAAAATACACGTCCTATTCTTTCTGTGTCAGATAGTGGATTTATTACACAAGATGATGCTTCTTTTTCATTGGCGATTTCTGATACTCAAAATCTTGCAGGACTTACTCTTTCTCTTTTGAATGCCGAAAAAGACAAAGTTGCAACACTGGTACTTTCAGGTGGAGCATTTGCTTCCGCATGGCAATCTTCTGCTACCACTGAAACACTTGATGCTTATATTTTGGAATCTTCTACTTTGGTACGTCCATTTCAATCGTTGCAGAATGAAATTTCCGCAGGAATGTTTGGATCAGGATTTTCTGGAGATGAAAAATATGTGTTGCAGTTTTCTGCTGGAAACAGTGTGGGAGATTCCACTAAATCCTCTATGGATATTTTTACGGTAAACATTGGAGATCCTACTTTTGCCATTATTCCTCCAGCGCCAAACTCTGCTGGCTTTGATCAAACTGTGGGAACAGAGCTTTTCCATTCGTTTAATACAAGTATTAAAAAAACGTTGATGGGAGATATGAACGGAGATGGAAAGCCTGATCTGATTAACTGGATGAGTGATGGTCAGCTCCAATTGTTACTCGCGATTTCAGACAATCAAACCAAAGACATGGGAAGCGTTGCAATGGTGCCAAAAACTGCGAAAAATGTGTTTATATACCATACCGTTGGCGATCCATTTGATGATATTGCCTATCTTTCGGCACAGGGGAAATGGGAACAAATCGTCAACAATCACACCAGATTTACTCATAGTTCTCCCAGTGTTGGATTTCCGAAAAACACTTTTGTGAATGCACTTCTTGAAGATTTTGATCATGATGGTTTGCAAGATATTTTGGGATTTTCCGACGATGGAAAACTGCAAATGTTTTATGGACCAAGTTTTCAAAATCCTGTGCTGATCGATACTTTCTCGTTGCCTTCTGCTGGACAAAAATACGGAACAATTAAAATATCACTTTGGAATGGAAATGATGATCAGATTGCTGATTTTCTTGTCTCTGATTCTCAAAAAACAATTATTCGCTACGCTTCCACTTCTTCTAAAACCTACGCCAAAAAGACTGTATCGCCTTCTGAAATAACGGGGCTTCCTGATTTTATGAATAATTTTAAAGACGAAGATAAAAACGGTATTCCTGATATCTACGAAAATATTACTGCTTCTGGATTTCCTTCGTTTGTGGAAGAAGTGTTGCACAACGCCTCTTTAGACACAGATGGAAATGGCGTGCCTGATGCGTGGGATGACAATCTTTCAACCACTGAACAAAATGCACTTGAAAACGCACTCGATCAGGTGATTGATTTCTTTGCATCGTGTCATGGTGGGTCTTGTCTTTCGATGCCGATCAACTATGCCTTTTTGGTTCCTGGGCAGCCCAATGGAATTTCTGCCGTGTTGGGAGCTACTGCAACGCAGGGAGCTGATCCGATTACAGATGCGATTACAGGAGTAACTCAACAGATTTCAAACGAAGTTCAATCGATTATTGATAAAGTGGGAATTCCTGTTGGATTCCAGCCATATGTGATGACGGTGTTTAATTATGGACCTTCTGGAACGTTTTGCACATGGTCTTCATGTTTTCGACCATGTCCCAAAGGGCTCTGTCCTATACCTTTTTCGGCTGGATATGCTGCTTCTACGTTCCGATTTTACCTTTCTCCCACGCTCACAGGAGGGCTTGGAATTGCAGTGTGCACAGGTTCTGTTGGTGTCACTGGAAAATGTTTTATTCAAGCTGTTCCGCAAGATTGGCTTTCAAAATTTTGTGAAAATAAAAATCCAAAATCGTCCGAAGGGATCCACGTCTCCAAAGGGGAGGGAAGTGTGCTCTTTCAAGTGGAATCTGGCTATAATAATGAAAATCCAGATTCATTGCTCCATTTTGGGTTAGAATCGGTGGATACCACTATCCCCGAAGCCAATAATACGCGAATTGAAGGAGGGGGGAGTTGGCTTGCTCGTTGGGCAAATCGGCAAATTGAAGAATTTTCCGCGATGTTTACCATGCCAGCCCTCACCATCTATTATCCTGATGTGAGTGGAAGTTTTTACAGCGCTAGTGACTTGGCAGAAGCAAAGCAAGATATGAAAGCACATATTTCTGGAAATCCGTTTGAATCCACTTGGAATCAATTGCAAAATGAAACTTCCTCTGCTTCTTCCACTGCTCAAACTATTCAAAGCATTGCCAACACCCCTGCCAATCTTATCAATAAATTGCAATATAATGCCAAAAGTGTCAATGATTTCTATCGAATGATTGAAAGTGTTCCACTGCTTCAGATCAATAGAAATGTGCTTACGGTCAAGGTCCCCACGCTTTCTCGAACAGAAATTACCACAAAGATTAATGAACTAGAAGATTGGAAAGCCGCTGCCAAGGCAGAATTTGCAGCATTTCAAGAAAATGCAAAAAATTGGCCACCAGAGCAGCGAAAACAAGTGGAAGATCAATACTATCAGATTACCAACAAAGTAGAAAAGCTAAAGGGCGTTTTGGAGTTTTATAAAAATGATGTTCCACGAATGCTTTCTGATCTGGATTCTCAGGTTGCAAAATACCTCTATTCCATTATTTGCTATATTGATAGCATCACAGACCTCACGGGGATGTGGGTGAAGAAAAATAAAATCCGATATATGAAATGGGTGGAATTGTTTGAAACAATTCCTAAAATTCTGGAGGCGTTTCAGATTTTGCCAAATCTGTTTAATGGGTATCAGTCATACTGCGAAACCTGCCGTGCGGGGAATTATGATTCTGGAAGTTTCGTGGTGAATATTATTGGAAAGTTTTTACCAGAACCTCCCATTATTCGCTTTCCTCGTCTTCCTGATATTACGCTGGATCTTTCGCAGATCAACGCAGCGGTGGTGGTCAAAGTTCCAGAAATTGTTTTAAAACCAATTGATATACGTATTCCAGAAATTCCAAATCTCTCACTTCCTCGAACACCTGGAATGAATTTGAAAATCAACTTTCCAGACATTCCAGATCTTCCCACATTTACAGTACCAGAATTGCCCGCCTTTCCTTCGCTTTCACTTCCAAAACTTCCAGATCTTCCCCCGCCACCACTGCTTCCTTCGTTTATGGCAGATTTTGGAGGAATTGCAAAAGTAGTGGAAAAAGGGCTGTATCTCTATTGTTTGATTATTAGAAAAGGAATTTTTGTCTATCCAGAGCTTGCTACGATGTCGACTGTGGAAACGCTTACTGCGCGTCCGCTTGACCCGCTTTCGTTCGATTTCCTTAGTAAAGTATTTCCCGATATCCAGATCCCATATGTTTCAGAAATTAAAGTGACGACCGAAGTTAATCTGGAAAAAGATCTCGATTTTCTTTCCAAGCCAATTGAAGACTTGGCGAAAGAATTGAATAAGAAAACTACGTGGTTTTTGAAGAGTATCAATTTTGACACAAGTGCGATTACTCAATTTTTTGATCAAAGTGGCGCGTTTGATACAGCGGGAACGCTTTTACAAGAGATTATTGATGAGATTCAAAAGCCAATCAATACAGAGCTGCAAAATATTGAGAAGGATGCAGATGATAAAGCTTCGGATATTCAAAAAAATCTTGATGATACCACTGAAAAAATAGAACAAGATTTGAAAACGTCTGTATTGCCTTTTTTGCAAGAAGATATTGCATTACTGCAAAAAAAATGGGAACACCCAGAAATGGTAGATGTTTCCACACTTCGCGCACGAATGGGGCTTCCTGTCTTTGAAGAGCCAAAGATTTTGGAAACTTCTCCTTATACCGCATTGAAAAAAGATATTACTACTTTACAATCGTTTTATGCCCAGCGCTCTGCCAAAAATCTTGCCATGGCGAAAGATCGATTTGATGAAGTCCCTGTGTCTTCTCGGGTGTTGGCTGAGTATGGTGTTGAGGAAGTAAAGAAAGATACGATAGTACAAACACTTGAAAAAACTATTCCTAAAACCTATTCCTCTCAAGTAGGAATTTTCTTACAAACTCCAGAAAAAAACGTAATGAGGCTAATGGCATATACTGATGAAACAGCTGCAGTACATTCTCTCTTTTTCTGGAATGGAAATATTGTCTATGCAACGCCTTCTTCTGTGATGGTGAAAAAACGACATTCTGATCTTGTTTCGCACTATGCTCATACTTTTGAAGTGGGGAATTTTATGTCTTTTTTGAAGCCTCTGCACGCTCCAAAAAATATTTCATTTGAGAGTGCTTCACAAGAAGTTTCTATGGATTTTCTTCCTGAACCCACGAATTTGGTTTCTGGAATTTGGACAGTGGGGCGTGGAACGCTTTTTGAAGAATATGAAAATACAGATCATAATTTGTATGTGCTGCAGGCGAGAAAAGCGCTCTATGATGAACTTTCCAAAATTTATACTCCAAAAACCAATATTCCGCTTTCTTCGAGCATCAGTGTGGCAGGAATGAATATTCCTACAGGAAGTGTTTTTCGGCTTAACCCCCTTGATTTTTCTTCATCTTTTATACTGCCCGATACTACCCAATTCTATCAATTTGAATCATTTTGGATTGATGCCAACGGAAAGCTTAATAATGTTTCTAATAAAACCGCTTGGAAGCATTTAATCGATTCACGATCGAGTATCATTTTCCCTTTGGGAGATCTGAAAAAAACAGGATATCTCTATAAGGCTAATCAGTTTTCGGTGGACACTCTGAAAGATCTTTCTGGAAATTTGCTGAGTTATGCGTGGGATTTGGATAATAACAAAAGCTATGAAACTGTTTCCAACATCTTTACTTCAGGAATTTTTAGAGAACCCACTCGGCAAAGTGTTTCTTTTGAAGCACAAAGCTCTTCTGGAGCATCGGTAAAAGAAAAAGCAGTGTTTGAGTATATCGCTCCTGATGTCACCATTTCTTCAATTTCTTCTCAAAAAGTTGAAGGAAGCATTACTCCGAAATATGATCATGTTCCTATTACACTTCTTCGAGAACGGGCTGGTGTGACAAAAAAAATCAAACCCATCACTGAAACCGCTGCCGATGGAAGCTACCAGTTTGCTAATCTGAATACTTCAGAAGATGCGGGAGTATTTGCGCCTGATGCTACCCAGTTGGCAGTTGTATTTGCTTCTACAGGTGTTATGAAGCCACTGATTGATGGATATTCTGTAGTCATCGCTCCTGGAACTCACACAATGCCGCTTCGTCAGATTTTACTGAATGCAGAAAAAAAGGCTGTTGCCAATGTGGTTATTTCCGCTTCTGGAAATTCTAGAGTGCAGCTTTCGAATGCTGCAGCCTTGGAAAATGCTTCAGGAGTATTTGTGCAAGACGCTAATAAAACTGATGGCGTGAGCGTGGGGATCCTTCCAGATAATGCTCCAGAGAACAATGGAGGAGCGGTGGTGTTTTATGATAACACTCCTATGGCGATGATTTATGCAGATGGAAATATTCGATATTTTTCTGAAGATTTTGGACTTTCGCTTGCGCGGCAAAATGGAGATAGAATGACGCTTGAACTCAAGCGAAATGGTGCGTTGATTACTCTTATTCAAATCAACGTAGCACAAAAAAATCTCCAGATCGATTATACACTTCGCGATGATTCTGTTCCCATTTTTGCACTGCAAAAAGCATCTTCTTCATGGGCTTTGGGGCTTGTGCCCGTTGCCTTTGCTGATGTAACTACTTCTTCATTTTCCGATGTTTCAAGTCCTCTTGTACAAAAAGCTATTGATATTCTATCGAGTGCCAATAAGATTTCTGGATTTTCTGATGGCACATTTCGACCCTATGATCCAATCACAAGAGCACAATTCGTGCATGATGCTTTGGCTGTCACCCATTGCCTCGATTGTCTCAATCCTTCAGAAGCCGAGAAAAAAAAGTTTTATACTCCCAATCCTTTTCCAGACGTTTTAGATTCCTACTGGGCAAGTTTTTGTGTTTCCAAGGGGAAAAAGCTGAAAATGATCGAAGGGTATGGAGATGGACTGTTTCGCCCTGATGCCAATATTACCCGCGCAGAATCTATTGCGATCCTGCTCCGAGAAGCACGTATTCCATTGCAAAAAACACTCGAAAAACCCGTGGGAGATTTGAACCCAGAGGCATGGTATTATGACTATATGGTGACCGCTTTAAACCTAGGAATCATAGATTCCAGTTTTGGATTTTCTTTTCCTGATGCGATAATTTCTCGAGGAGATTATGCTATTATAGCATCAAAGCTCTTTACTATTCGAGACTGCCGATTGCAAGATTCTGATGGAGATGGCGTTTTGGACGCACAAGAAGAATATAATGGATTTAACCCATTTGATGCATCAGATGGAAATGCGCAGCAATCATCCACTCCTCCACAAAGCAGATGGGATGATGTGCTTATACCACTGCCGCTGGATGCGTTGCCACATAAAAATACAGGAAACTCTGGAGTTTCGGGGAATAATAATGTCGCTGATAATGGTAGTACTTCTGGAAACGATAAAAACACTGAAAATAATAATACTACTGGGTCTAAAAATACGGTGTTTGGACCAACACTTTCTCCTTCTTCATCAAATCCTACAGGTTCATCAAATCCTCTGGGCTCATCAAATCCTCTGGGCTCATCAAATCCTCTGGGCTCATCGAATCCTCAGG
>CAZHIF010000004.1:72605-98037 GCA_964532505.1 uncultured Candidatus Peribacteria bacterium | reverse complement strand
AATCCCTGGCACTGGAAATTTCATACACAATTCATTCACTTTTTCTCCAATTTCTTTCAATTTCTCTGGATTATCTTTGTTTTCAATCGCATCACAAATCCAGTTTGCCGTTAGTTCAAACTCTTTTTCTTTGAATCCTCGAGTCGTCATGGCTGGGGTTCCAAGCCTGATTCCTGAAGGATCAAAAGGACTTCGTGGATCGTCTGCAATCGAGTTTTTATTGAGAGTTATATGTACTGTGTCTAACACTTCTTCACATTCTTTTCCAGAAACTCCAAAACTAGTAATTGTATCAATCAAAAGAAGGTGATTGTCGGTTCCTCCTGCCATCATTCGAGCTCCTCGGTTTCGGAATACATTTTCCATTGTTTTGGCATTTTTAATGATTTGTGCAGCGTATTCTTTAAATTCTGGTTTAAGTGCTTCTCCAAAGGCTACAGCCTTAGCAGCAATATTGTTCATGTGTGGTCCTCCTTGCAATCCTGGAAATACTGTTTTATCGATTTTTACTGCCAATTCTGGGTTAGAGGTAAGAATTAGCCCCCCTCGAGGGCCTCTTAAGGTTTTGTGCGTTGTGGAAGTAATGATGTCAAATCCATAATCAAAAGGATTTTTGAGTTGTTTTCCTGCAATAAGCCCTGCGATATGCGCCATGTCCATCATTGTATACGCACCCACTTCGTTTGCAATTTCTTTAAATTTTGCATAATCAAGATCTCGAGAATAAGCTGAAAATCCAGCTAAAATAAGTTTTGGTTTTTCTTTGAGTGCGGTTTCTCGAAGAGCGTCGTAATCAATTTCTCCTGTGTCTACATTCTTCATTTTATACCGAACAAAGTTATAGAGCTTTGCCATTTTTGTTACAGGATGGCCATGCGAAAGGTGTCCGCCATGTCCTAAGTCCATTCCTAATACGGTATCTCCTGGTTCTAAAATAGCAGAATACACTGCCTCATTGGCAGGGCATCCCGAATGTGTTTGCACATTTGCATGAATAGCTCCTGGGAATAATTGTTTTGCTCGCTCAATAGCAAGTGATTCCATTGTATCTACATTTTGACATCCACCGTAATATCTTTTCCCTGGGTATCCTTCTGCATATTTATTGGTGGCAATGCTTCCAAGGCAAGCAAGGACAGAAGGTGAAACATAATTTTCTGATGGAATAAGTTCCATTCCTGATTTTTGCCGAAATTCTTCTTTTTTCATTGCTGAAAAAATTTCAGGATCGGTTTGATCCAAGGCGATTGAGTAGTCCATAAAAGAAATAAAGAATGAAAGTGTTTTTTAAATGCAGGTTTATTTTTTCAAAAAAACATGTGGTTTGGCAACGTTCTTTTTAAAAATACGAGTTGAAAAATTATCAACTCGTATTTTTGTTTTTTTAGCAATATGCTAAGCCTTCTACTTCTGCTGCAATACGTTCATGTCATAAAAATAGTTAAACTCCGTAATTCGATTGCCATTTTTATTGAACAAAATAATCGATGGTCCTACCCGTTTTCCAAATTGATTTGGGCAATTTTCGCAGCTCCCTCCCATCAAATAGGCTTCGCTTACTTGTTTACTCTCGAAGCTATATTTTACTAAATGAAATTCAGAAACACTTTGGTTTGATGCTCCCAAAAACACTGCCATTTTCCCTTCATTTGAAAAACATACGCTATAGAAATCCGAAGGAATAAGCGCTCGATTCATCGCTTTAAACATAATTTTGTTATCACTCAGCGCTTTTTGAAATTCAGAATACCATGTTTCTTGTGTCACTCGTCCAATTCCGCCACACAGGTCAAATTTAAATTCAGATTTTTGTCCATTGGCAATATAATTGTTGATGATTGGTTCAAGAGTTTTGAGCTGAGCTGCCGCAGAAGCTGATGATCCACTGGTTCCTGCACTTGCTTCTTTTTCTGCTTTGCAGGTTTTTAGCTCTTCTTGTGCCAAAGTAATTGCCTCCGAAAGATTATCTCTTTCTTTTTGAATGCTTTCACATGCTGGATTTATTACCCCTGCAGAAGTGGAAGGAGAAGAGGATGTGAGTCCTAAGATCTGTTCATCGGTAAGCTGATTAGTGATATCGCTAATAGGAGTTTCTTCTGGAATACTTTCTGGAATCGTTACATCTCCACATCCAGAAAGCAAAAACACACATGCTCCTGCAAATAATAATGATTTTAGGGTGGTCATAAAAAACTCAAAACAAAGGACATATATTGTTTAAATCCTACATTTTTTTTCCATTTTGGAAAACGCATAGCCTTTGAATTTATCTTTCTTTTTTATTTCAAAATTAGTATAATCACAATAATGAAATCGTCGCATCACACCACTTGGCAGCTCGGATTTTTTTTCTGGATCTTTGGATTTGGAATTTTTTCTTTGCCCTCTTTGGCGGATCTTTCGGGAGATTCTATGACGAAAACAGCTTTTGAATATTTGCTTTCCAAAAATACGAGTGATTATGAGATCTCCCACCTGCTTTCCAATACCCTTTCTTTAAACATTCGCATTTCAAAGGGGTCAGAGGATATTCCTGTAGCACAATATCTTTTTGAACAAAATAGGGTTTTCTTGTTGAATAAAAAAGATTCTACTCCTGCCACTGTTTTTTCTAATGATATTAAAATCGTGCAAGATGCAGCGTATTACACCAGCCTTGATGTGTGGGAATTTTTGGACGGATTTGCGGATCGAGAAAAAGGGGTACATCAATACATAGATTGGGGGAAGACGCTGCTGCATGCGATTGATCAGAATGATATACAAAAAGATGAGCAGGTGACGGAACTGAAATCGCAAATTTCAGGGCACAATAAGTCGCTCAAAGAAAGATCTGCAGCCTATTCCAAGGCAGTGGAATCGGGTGATGCGGTGGCAATGGAGACGTTGAAATCACAAAAGGCAGAAATTGCACACACTATTTCCTTGCTCGAATCTCAGCTAGAAGAAGTAAACAAGCGAACAAAATCGATTACATCCTATCAAAAAACTATCAAAAATCTTGTGCAAGGAGCAGAAGAAAATCGTGATGCGCTCATTAAAAACGTGAAAGTAAAGTCGCCTTCTGGATCATACATTAAAGCGATTGAAACAAAATAGAATGAGTGGTAGGATGGATAACGAAACAGCCAACTGCTAATAATGTAATGTATTGATTAAAACTTTTTATTGTTAATTTTTAATTTTTTCATGCTTTCTAGTCTTTTTTCTTCTCTATCGCTTACTACTTCTCAACAAGATTTATATACGCTGGCCTTTACGCACAAAAGCTACACAAATGAGCAAGGGGCAGGAGAGAGCAACGAACGGCTGGAGTTTTTAGGAGATGCGGTGTTGGAGTTGCTTATTTCTGAGTATTTATACAAAACCTATCCCAAATCGGATGAAGGAGAAATGACGGGACTTCGGAGTGCCACGGTACGAAAGGAAAGTTTGGCGCTTGCGGCTCGAAATTTGCATTTTGGTGATTATTTACTGCTTTCGAATGGAGAAAAAAAAAGCCAAGGAAATCAGAAAGATTACCTGCTGGCAAATACCTTTGAAGCTTTTTTAGGGGCACTTTTTTTGGATCAGGGAATAGAAAAATGCAAGTTGTTTCTCGAAAAACATTTATTTGGAATGATTGAGCATTTTCGCGAACATTCTGCATATATTGGTCCGAAAACAAAATTTCAAGAGGCGGCGCAGGCGAAGTTTAGCATTACACCTCATTACGAATTGATTTCCGAAGAAGGACCAGATCATAGCAAAACCTTTATCATGGCGGCAATGTTGGGCGATAAAAAAGTGGCGGAGGGGCATGGGAATTCTAAGCAAAAGGCAGAAAGTGTGGCGGCTGATGCCGCGTTCAAAGCCTTGTTTTCTGCAAAAAATACTGAATTGTAATTCTCTCTTATCATTATGAAACGAAACGAAAAATTGGCACATGAAATTGGGAAACAGCTTTCCATTGCGATTTCTTCTGTATTTCCCATTGCTGATTCAGGAGTGTTTACTGTGCGACATGTGGAAGTGTTGGCAGATTTTTCTGAAAGTCGTGTTTGGATTTCTCGTATTGGGGGAGTTCCCGATTTTTTTAAACGCCTGAATCATGCCAAAAACCGAATTTCTGGCATGGTGTTTTCTAAGGTTCGCATTGTAAAAACTCCAAAGCTGGTGTTTCATGAAGATTTTTCTGGAGAAGTGGCGCAGAGAATGGAGGAACTGTTGAAAGAGTAAATTTTTTTTGTAAAGTTCTATCAAGAAAAAATATGTTTCAAATTTGCTAATATAAAGCAATGACCTACGTTCAAAACCACCCTGAATGTAGGTTCTTTAGCATTGCAGCAAAAAGTTCTTTTTGTATATTTAGTTTTTTTAAAAAATAAAACAGTAAATTTATGCTCCCAATAGGGCTGCGTTATTTTAGAATTTTTTCACTTTTTTATCCTCTATTATTTCAATGCAAATTCTTTTTTTCTTCCATCTCGTCGATCTGCCACCAGCCATTGCATTGCCGCTCGCACGGCCATTCCGTTTTCTACCTGATCCAAAATTCGAGATTGGTCATCAATCGAAACCAATGCGGCATGCATATCAATGTCTCTCATAACGGGTCCTGGATGCATCAAAATGGCATTTTCATTGGCAAGGGCTAATCGTTTTTTAGTAATTCCAAAGGTTTTTGAATATTCTCGAAGACTTGGCACAAATCCTTTTGCGCCTCGTTCTTCTTGCACTCGCAACGCATACACCACATCTGCTCCGCTCAAGGCTTCTTCTAAATTCAAAAACACTTGCACGCCAAATTCTTTTTCTACTTCGGGAGGAACAAAACTGGCAGGGCAAGCAATTCTAGGAATCCCTCCCAACTTATTAATAATTCTCACCAGTGATCCAAACACTCGAGAGTGCACAATATCTCCCACCATGAGAATGATTTTCCCTTGCATGCTTCCATGGTGTTCTATTATCGTCATTGCATCTAAAAGTGCTTGAGAAGGATGTTCGTGCCACCCGTCTCCTGCATTGATAACTGCAGAAGGTACTACCTTTCTCAGCTGTTCTGGCACTCCCGAAAATTCACTTCTTACGATAATAACCTGCGTGTGATATGCTGCGAGTGTTTCAGTGGTGTCTATTAGGCTTTCTCCTTTTTTGGTACTCGATGAACTTCCTGAAATATTGATGGTGTCGGCTCCGAGGTGTTTTCCTGCCATTTCAAAACTTGTTCGTGTTCTTGTTGAATTTTCATAAAATGCGTTCACGATAGTCACTCCTCGCAGCAGTCCCAACTTTTGGGTTTTTGCTGCTTTAAATTCTTTCGCCAGTTCCAATATTAAGTTGATGTCGTCTACGCTCAGGTCATCAATCGATACAATATCAAAACATGAAAGATCTCGATTAGCTCTGATGGCTTCTAGCTTGCTTTCTATTTCTTTGGCAGGAGTAGTTGGCATCATAATAAAACAACGGTGAAATGATTTGGGTGGATTATCTCCTTTTTGTTTTGGAAATGCAAGAAATATTCGGGTAAAATGGGGATAGTCTTTTTTCTTGTTTTATGCAGCAAAATCTTGAATCGCTTGAAATTCCTAAATGTTCTTTTTTGGCTCGGGTTGCCATTGTTCAGGCGAGTTTTTATGAAGAAATGGGGAATACGCTTTTGAATTACACTAAAGAATCTTTGCAGAGTGCAGGAGTTTCAGAGATTTCTGTTTTTTCGGTTCCTGGAAGTTTGGAACTTCCAGCCATTGTTTCTCAGCTTCAAAAATCTGGAAAATATGATGGAGTTATTGCACTGGGAATTGTGATTCGAGGCGGAACAAATCACTATGAAATCGTCACTGAGGAAAGTGCACGTGGGCTTATGCTTTGCTCTCTTCAATCACCCATTCCGGTAATCAATGGTGTGCTTGGGGCCAATTCGGTTGAGGATATTGCAGATCGTCTCATCAAAGGGAAAGGCTTCGCGAAAGGATTGGTGGAGATGATAGAGTTGAGAAAACAAATAACAAACAAAGGATAGTAAAAAGTTAAAAATTATCAGTTTTCTTTTTATTGTCGCATCAGGTAACGAAAAAATGATCTTGCCTGCTCCCAGAAAGATAATGGTTTTTCTTCGGTTTTAATATTTTTTTCTGTTTGAGTTTGTTCCACTCGCTTCAATTCTACATCCAAAAGTAATTCCGCATCTGGAATTTCAACGCTATTGTGATGTTCATTAGATGCTATTCTGATAATGTCAGCGCGTCTTCCTCCTTCTTGCACTGCCTTTATCTGAGCCTTGGATGTGTATTGATTGCGCCGACTTCCATTGTAAATTTCCATACGTGTAAAACTTGAAAAAATCTTTTCCTTTGAGTATAGCACAAAAAAAAACTCTTGCATACCCTTTGAAAATATGAAAAAATGCCTTGGCACTTTTTGCCATTCTTATTGTGGCCCCTTCGTCTATCGGTTAGGACATCAGGTTTTCATCCTGGAAAGAGCGGTTCGACTCCGCTAGGGGCTACCAAAGTTTTTTGGCTGTTTCTAAAAAAAGTGAGGGAAGGTAGCTCAGGGGTAGAGCAGTAGCCTTTTAAGCTATTGGTCGCGGGTTCGAATCCCGCCCTTCCCACCATCAAAAAGAATTAAAAGCAGGATTTACACCTGCTTTTTTATTTTTATTATAAAATTACTTGTGTTTTTTTAAAAAAAGTTTTATAATTATTTGATAATTATTGTTTTACAATAAAATTATTAAAATTTATATATACTACATTTTTTTCTATGCTCGCAATTCTACAACAGGCTTCTTTATATCCTTGGCATTTTTTCTGGTGTGTGGTGCTTGCCATTGTTCCAGTATTTCTCTGGATGATGATTTTTCTCAATAAATCTACAAAAGATACCTTTTATGTTACTCTTACATTTTTTTGGGGAATGGCGGGGGGAGGGATAATTTTGCTCTATCAATATTTGTGGGGGGCAGGACCTTTTAATCTGGTTTTCTTTTCTGTGGAAGCGCTGAATTTTAAGCAAAGTATTGCTAGCATGTTTACTAGTGGGATTCTTATTTCCTTTTGGATTTATATGGGAGTTGGTTTTTTGGAGGAAGCCATTAAGCATTTTGCGGTGGTGCGGGCAGATCAGCGAATTTTTTCTTCTATTGATGAGGTTATTGAGCTTTCGATTGTGGCGGCTCTGGGTTTTTCTTTTCTGGAGAACGTTGCTTATTTTTATAAGATGTTCTTAAATAGTGGGTTAGATGGTGCGTTTTACACCCTTGCTCTCCAACGTTCTGTTTTTGTGATGTTTGTGCATATTTTATGCTCTGGAATTTATGGATATTTTTACGGAATGGGATACTTTGCAAAGCCATACATGCAGTATGAAATGCAGAGAGGAAAATCATTTGTAATTGAAAGTATTATGTATCGAATTTTGCACTGGAGGCCTGCTGAATTTTTTCGAGAACGAATGGCCATGACAGGATTACTTCTGGCTTCTGTACTTCACGGGCTTTATGATTTTGCGCTGGATCAAAATCCTTTTCTCTCCATGGGTCCATTGAGTGTGCAGCTTCATGTGATTCTTTTGCCGGTATTTTTATTTGCAGGAATGTGGTATCTTTCAACGCTTTTGCAAAAAAAAGCGAATATGGAAGAGTTTGGAGAGATGCAAGTGGAATATATCTATCGTCGACCAGATGCAGAAGAACTCCAAAAGCCGATTCGAGAATCTCGAAAAAGTTCTTTGTTGTGGGATCAATCTTCCTCTACAGCATAAAAAACAGTTGTTTTTTATCTTCTAAGTGTGTCAATATGTCACCTGTATGTAGGTGGCATATTTTTTAAAAAAACGTGACGACTCAACAAGCTACAGAATTGGCACTTTTTCTCCTGGGGGCAACCCCATTTTTTTGCTACACACATTCGTCGGTTTACTAAGTCTTCTCCTTAGTCTTTGTTTTTTAAAAAAATAAAAAGGAGAAGCAATTCTTCTTTTTTTATAACTATAGAATATCACAAAAATACAATCAAAAAAATCTTGATTGGTGTACTCTCTTGCTTCCAAGATTATGTCCGAAAAACTTTTTTTCAGATAATAAAATACTTGGCACGCCTTGGTCCAATGTCAACCAGATGGAATGATGGGCACACACTTATTCTCTCAAATTTTTATTTTTTGTAAATTTAACCTTTGTTCTATGACTAAAAACTACGTTCGAATTTTTGACACCACCTTACGAGATGGTGAACAGGCTCCAGGATTTTCGATGAACTTGGAGGAAAAAATCCGATTAGCTCGCCAACTCGAGCGACTTGGGGTTGATGTGATTGAGGCGGGGTTTCCTGCTGCCAGCCTTGATGATTTTGCGGCGGTAAAAGCTATTGCCGAAACGCTTACCGAACCAGAGGTGTGCGGTCTTTCAAGAGCGATGGAAAGCGATATTCGTACTACTTGGGAGGCGATTAAAAACGCCAAAAAACCACGGATTCACACCTTTATTGGAACCTCTCCTTTGCACCGAGAATTTAAACTCAAAAAGACCAAAGAGCAGATTTTGGAAATGACAAAAAATGCAGTTTCGCTTGCCAAAAGTTTGTGCGAACGAGTGGATTTTTCACCAGAAGATGCAGGGCGAACAGAGCCAGAATTTTTGGTGGAAGTGATTAATGTGGCAATTGAAGCAGGAGC
The DNA here is from genome assembly GCA_964532505.1 of uncultured Candidatus Peribacteria bacterium. GTDB lineage: Bacteria > Patescibacteriota > Gracilibacteria > CAIRYL01 > CAIRYL01 > CAZHIF01. Next base: position 89,376 of record CAZHIF010000004.1, on the reverse strand, counting down.
CGATGTTATTAATATTCCCGATACAGTCGGCTATACAATGCCAGAAGAATTTGGCGAACTTATTGCATATCTTATTAGAAATGTAAAAAATGCTGATCAGGTAATTTTTGCGACGCATTGTCATAATGATCTAGGCTTGGCGGTGGCAAATTCTTTGGCTGGTGTGAAAAATGGGGCGCGTCAAATCGAATGCACCATCAACGGAGCAGGGGAGAGGGCTGGAAATGCAGCACTTGAAGAAGTGGTGATGGCGATGAAAACCCGTTCTGATTTTTTTCATTTAGAAACGGGAATTAACACGAAAGAAATTTTTGCAACTTCTCAGCTTCTTACTCGTTTAACTGGGCAAAAAGTGCAGGCAAACAAAGCAATTGTTGGACGAAATGCGTTTGCTCATGAATCAGGAATTCATCAGCATGGAATACTTGCGAATCGTGAAACATACGAAATTATGACGCCCGAAAGTGTGGGGGTGGAAAAAACCGAAATTATTTTGGGAAAACATTCTGGGCGAGCAGCTCTTGATTCTCATTTATCTCGGCTTGGATATAGTCTTTCCAAAGAAGAATTAGACGACGTATTTACAAAGTTTAAAGAATTGGCCGATAAGAAAAAAGTAATTGAAGATTCTGATTTGGATGTATTGGTGATGGGAGAATCGACTCAAAAAAGCCAAAAGTGGATATTGGAAGATTTTTTCACGGCTTCTTCTTCCTCCGAAAAACCGAAAGCAAAAATTACACTTAAAAACACTGTAACAAAAGAAAGAATATCTGTCGAAAAAATAGGAGATGGAATGGTGGATGCAGCCTATCAGGCCATTGATGCGATCTTGGGAAAACATGGAAACCTTACTCATTTTGGAATTGATGCCGTGACGAAAGGAATTGATGCGCAGGCTGTTGTAAATTTGCGACTGGAAACCGAAAATGGAAGAACGTTTTCTGCTCGATTTGGAGATACTGATATTGTGAAAGCGGCAATAGAGGCTTATCTTTCTGCAGTGTGTGAGGCGATGAAGTAAATTACAATTGTAAAGGTTCTTATTTGCAACAGTGCTTTTGTTTCGCATCACTAAATTGTACCTTTCAATAATGCTTTTATGATTTAGGAGAAAATATTTTCCATCATTCCCTCCGACTGCATCAATTTCAAGGAGGATATAAAGGAATTTATTCCATTTCCATTAACTTTTTTTATTGCATTACGCTGGAGGTCAAAATAGAAAACGATGTTATTATTGTGTTGCATATTGAAAGCCATGACAAAGTGTGTTAGTTTTTTATTATAGTTTTTGTTTTTTTATGCTCTCTCGTCTTCAATATTTTCCCATTGGATTTTTTTCTGCCATAATGGGGCTTGCTGGATTTGCTATTGCTTCACAAAAACTTAATTTTATATTGCTTAGTCATATTGTTTTTGGGTTGGGATTTATTTTGTTTTTGCTTTTTTGTTTGGCGTATTTATATAAGATTTTTACTTTTCGTGCTGCTGTTATTTCAGAATTTGAAAATCCTATTACGCTGAATTTTTTTCCAGCGTTTTCTATGGCAATGCTGTTGCTCTCATCGCTTATGCAAGAATTTTCGATGATGGCTTCTTTTGTGATGTGGACGATTGCAACAGGTGTGCAATTTGCATTAACCCTCGCTATTTTTTCTAGATGGGTACATTCTGAAATTTTTAATACTAACCATGTGACGCCTGTGTGGTTTTTGCCACTTGTTGGAAATTTGCTGATTCCCATCACTGGGATTTCACATGCTCATCCTGAATTTCTTTGGTTTTTCTATAGCTTTGGAACGTTTTTTTGGCTTCTTATTCTTACTATTTTTTTGAATCGGATTTTTTTTCATGACCCACTTCCTGAAAAGCTTTCTCCTACGTTTTTCATTCTTCTGGCGCCGCCTTCTCTTGTGGTGCTTTCTTCTTTTGCGCTTGATGTTGAAGGCTTTTTCCCTAAAATGGCATATTACATAGGGCTTTTTATTCTTCTTCTTCTCATTTCTCAAGGAAAAAAAATTGTTCCAAAAGAATTTTTTATTTCTTGGTGGGCGTTTTCATTTCCTCTGGCAGCATTTACTTCCGCTTCTTTTGCAATGTATTCGCATTTTTCGTTGATAGGATTTTGGTGGATTTCGTTTGGGTGTTATGCGCTGCTTTGTGCGATTATCATTATATTATCCTTGAAAACTGCCAAGGCAATTTGGTATGGGGAGATTTGCAAAGGACATTGAATATGCTATGATGGTTTTATATTCTCATATCCAGTGTATATTATATGACATTTTCTTCCATTGGTCTTGCACCTTCTTTTTTAAAAGCCCTTGAAAAAGAAGGATATGTAACCCCAACTCCCATTCAAGAAAAAGCTATTCCTGTGATTCTTGATGGTAGAGATGTACTTGGATGCGCACAAACCGGAACTGGAAAAACGGCGGCATTTGCACTTCCTATTCTCCAATTGCTTTCTGAAAAAAAATCTTCTCATCGTGTTATTCGATCGATTATTCTTTCTCCTACTCGAGAGTTAGCCATTCAAATTCAGCAGAGTTTTGAAACCTATGGACAATTCACACACCTCAAAACAGCTGTTATTTTTGGGGGAGTAAGCCAATTTCATCAAGTGGAAACCATTAAAAAAGGAGTAGATATTCTTATCGCCACTCCAGGAAGATTATTAGATCTTCTGAGCCAAAATCTTCTTTCTTTGAAAAATATAGAAATTTTTGTGCTTGATGAAGCTGATATTATGCTCGATATGGGGTTTATTCATGATATTAAAAAAATAGTAAAAGAACTGCCTGCAAAACGGCAAACATTGTTTTTTTCTGCAACAATGGCTCCTGCTATTCAAACCCTAGCAGGTGCGCTCCTAAAAACTCCAGAAAAAATTGCAATTACTCCAGTTGCGACTCCTGCATCCACTATCACACAGCATGTGTATCATTTAGATAAAGGACGAAAAAATGATTTACTCTTTCATTTGCTTCAAGATGAAGCAATAAAAAATGTTTTGGTGTTTACTAAAAGTAAGCATGGTGCTGATAAAATCGTAAAATTTCTACAGGGACGCAACATCACCGCAGAAGCAATTCACGGAAATAAATCACAAAATAATAGACAAAAAGCTCTTTCAGCATTTAAAGATCAATCTATTCGAGTGCTGGTGGCAACCGATATCGCGTCTCGAGGAATTGATATTGATCAGCTTGAATATATGATTAATTTTGATATTCCCAATATTTCCGAAAGCTATGTGCATCGAATTGGTCGAACAGGACGAGCAGGAGCATCTGGAACTGCTATTTCATTTTGTACGCATGAAGATTTGGGATTTTTGCGAGATATTGAAAAACTTACAGGTGTGAAGATTAGAATTATTGAAAATCATCCATTTCCCAAAACAGATTTTACAGTTGTTACTAAAACAAAAAACCCAGGACATCGCAGGCCACACGAAACATTTGTTGCTACAAAACCCAAAACAGAACCTTCTTCGTTTGAAAAATTTAAGGCGGCGAAAGCAGAAAAGAAAAACGCTATAAAAAAATCGAAAAGTAAAACAGGAGAAAAAAAGAAATATTGGTTTGCAGCTCCTCCATCAGGAAAAAATCTTTCGAAAAAAAAATCGTTTAGTAAATAATGTAATAAAATCTCTTTATGATTCTCTCTATAGAAAGCTCGTGTGATGAAGTTTCTGCGGCATTGGTGCGGTCTGATTTTTCTGTACTCAAAAATATCCTCTACTCTTCTTCGAGTGTTGCCAGCACTACGGGTGGAGTGGTGCCAGAAATTGCTGCTCGAAAAGCCGAACAGCATATCGCAGAAGTGATACAAATGGTGATGCAAGCAACTTCTCCAGATGATATTGAAGCCATTGCGGTAACGAATGGTCCAGGACTTATTGGTTCGCTCTTTACTGGAATTGAAACGGCAAAAACCTTGGCGTATCTTTGGAAAAAACCGCTTATTCCTGTTTTTCATACATTTGGGCATATGTGCGCAAATATGCTAGAGCGAGATGAGGGGACGTTCCCTCGATTGGTGCTGACGGTTTCTGGGGGGCACAGTGATATTATACTTTGGGAAAATCCGTTGGAATGGAAACGGGTGGGAAAAACAATTGATGATGCAGCAGGGGAGTGTTTTGATAAATGCGCTAGAATGCTTGGTTTGCCATATCCAGGTGGACCAAATCTTTCTCGATTGGCGAGCTTGTTTGAAGAAGCCCCTTCTTTTCATCTTCCTCGCCCAATGATGAACAGTGATGATTTTGATATGTCATTTTCTGGGCTCAAAACTGCGGTGCTCTACACCATTCGTGATGCAGGAGGGATTGAATTATTTTTACCAGAAAAAAAATCAGAATTGGCAAAAGCGATTGAAGAGGCAATTGTGGATGTGCTTTTGGGGAAATTAAAAAAAGCAGCACAGCATTTTAATATTTCCGCTATTGAAGTAACCGGTGGAGTTTCGGCAAATCGTCTTTTGCGAGCAAAAGCTAAAGCACTTGCGCAGCAAAAAAAATGGGAATTGCGCATTCCAGAAAAGTTGGAATATTGCACCGATAACGCCGCGATGATTGGAGCAGCTGGTCAAACCATTTGGAAATATTCAAAAAATCGAGATTTTTCGTTTCAAAACGTTCAATTGGTGATGCGCACAGCTCCATGATTCTCTTTCGTTGTTTCTTGGAATTATGAAAAACCTTTTTTGTCAACTTCTTCATGCAGCTCTACCCCATAAGCCACACAGACGACGGTATTCGCTTGGAGCGATTTTTCCAAAAAACGTTTCCGCAAATCCCTATGGGAATGCGGCAGAAATTTTTTCGAGAAAAAAAGATTGCTGTTTTTCGAGGAGAGAAACGGTTGAAACTTGATAAATCGCTTACTCTTTGTGGTGGAGACATTGTAAAGATTTTCTTTCACTCTGAAGAATTTGGTGAAAAGCGAGAAGAAATCAAAACCATTAACTGGAACGCAGTGCTACACCATCCAAAGCTTTCTCAAACCAAAATTCTCTTCGAAGACGAAACCCTGATGGTGGTGGAAAAGCCTGCAGGAGTGGCGGTGCATCCAGGTTCTGGAGTAAGATACGGGCAATCTCTTATCGACTATTGCATGGCATTGCAAAAATCAAAAGATCCAGAATCGCCAGATCCAAAGCTGATTCATCGGCTGGATAAAGACACTTCTGGGCTTGTGATGGTGGGGAAACATGATGCAATTGTTCGAAAAATGGTGGATATGCTTCAAAAAGGGAAAATTATTAAAAAATATTATGCCTTGGTGCAGGGAAAGCTGGAGTCAAAAATGGGAACAATTACCGAAAAAATAGAGCGAAAAGAAACCTCAAAATACAATAAAATTAGCATTTCAGAAGATGGAAAAGATTCTGTCACTCATTATATGGTGCAGAAATATTTTCCCAGTCTTGATGCGAGCTTGGTAGAAGTAACGCTAGAAACGGGAAGAATGCACCAGATTCGTATTCATTTTTCGTCTCATGGGCATCCTTTGGCAGGAGATTCGGTATATGGAAATTTTACATGGAACAAAGAGCTCCAAAAACAATTTGGATTAAAGCGACAGTTTTTACACGCGTTTTCTTTGGAATTTATCCATCCTTATCATCAAAAACCAATTCATGTACTTTCGGAAATTCCTGCAGAGTTGATGCGGATTATTGCATAAAACAGGAATGGGTTCAAAAATGTAAACTCCTATAGTCCAATTTTTTCTAAAATTTTCTTTGCCTCTTCGGGGTTCGCTTTTCTGGGAGTGCTGTAGTTTTCGATGATCACGGGAATGTATTCTGATATTTTCAGCTCTTTCTTATCTCCTTTTTTCCAAAGGGATATTTTGACGGCCAATCCTTCTTTGGTGTCCTTACTCCATTCCTGATCAAAAATAAAATTTCCAAGAGAATACAAAATTTGTTTTCCTTTATATTCTTCGGTTGTTTGGATCCAGTGAGGATGCCCTCCAATAACAATATCAGCTCCATAATCAATCGATGCATGTGCAAATGCAATTTGTGCTTTGTTTGGGGTTCTGGTGTATTCCACCCCTGCATGCATTGCAACAACCACAAAATCAGCGCGTTCTTTTGCACTTTCGATTGCTGTTTTCAATCGTTCTGTATCTTCTATTCGTGCTACCCAATCATTTTTTCTCACGCCATTATCGTTATATGACGCATACGAAGCGCTAATGAACGCAATGCGAATACCATTTTTTGTTATTATTTTAGGATTCCACGCATCTTCCAAATTTTCACCTGTTCCTACGGTGATAAATCCTTGATCTGATAGCGTTTTTTCAGTGTTTTGAAGCCCTGTTCTTCCTTGATCTAGAGCATGATTATTGGCGAGACTAAGCACTTCAAAATTATATTTTTTCAGACCTTCCAAATTTTTCACGGGCACATTAAATACCAAGCTTCCATTTTTCCCTGCAAAATCAGTTCCGTTAATCGGTGCTTCAAAATTCCCAAAGGTAAAGTCAACACTGGTGAATACATCCGCCATTTTCTCAAAAGGAAGCAGGGGGTTCTTTTTTTTTCGGATTGCCTGATCGACCCCTCGAGAGAGCATAATATCTCCCACTGCCAAGAAGGAGGCATTATATTCTGGCGCTTCGGTGGGGGTGGGCGTTGGAATTGCTGCAATGTTTTCTACGCTATATTGTACATTTGCTTGAATCATCAAAACCCCTGCTCCAATGCTTATTCCAAGGAGTATTCCAATTCCTATGAGTAAAAAATTTCGAGACATGAAAAAATAAAAAAAATGTTATCCAGCCGTTTCCACAAAATGAATAACATTTGTGAGAATTGCATACGAAAAAATGACCACCAAAAGACCTGTGATAGCTCCAATAATTACTTTTTTGGCGTTATCCAAGCCTCCCTTTTCCCCAAAACTAGTGGCATATCGAAATCCTCCCCACGTCACCAAAACTACTCCAATAATTCCCGCCAAGATTAGCAAAAGCTGAATAGCTGAATTGATGAGTGAATTGGCTTTTTGTTCAGTGGTGGTTTGCGTGTCGAGCTTTGGCACGGGGGCTGATTGCTCGCTTCCGCTCACTCCTGCTTTTTGCAGAATATCTTTGAGTCCCGTGGCATATCCCACGGGAGCCACATTGAAACTGTAAAAAATAAAGATGGAAAGGGAAAAGGAAAAGAAGAATGATTTCATAGAAATAATAAAAGATTTTCTACCAGTGTGCACAAAGAAGTGGCGCCACAACACTCCTCTTTATTTTTCTCATTTTTTTTATTTCACCACAAGGGCTCCATCTTTCACCTCAATTGTTATAGTATCACCATTAGAAATTTTCCCTTCAATAATTTGCATCGAAAGTTCATCTACCACTTCATTTTGAATCGTTCGGGCAAGTGGTCTAGCTCCAAATTCTGGGTCAAATCCATGTTCTGCCAGTAGATTTTTGGCTTCTTCGGAAAAATTGATGGAAATTTCTTTTTTGGCAAGTTTGGCTGCAAGTTTTGCTAAATGCAAATCCAAAATTTTTGCTACTTCGGCTTTTCCTAGCTGGTGAAATGGAATAATTTCGTCTATTCGATTGAGTAGTTCTGGACGGAAAAATGATAAAAGTTCTTTTTGGAGTTCAGCTCTGTTTTTTCCTGCTGTGTCAGTGATAAGGTTTGAGGTCATAATAATCACTGAATTTTTGAAATTTACTTTTCTTCCTTTGCTATCGGTCAAATGCCCTTCGTCCAAAATTTGCAAAAAGAGTTTAAAGACATCTGGATGAGCCTTTTCTATTTCGTCAAACAAAAGTACCGAAAACGGTTTTCGTCGCACTTGTCCAGTCAACTGCCCTTCTTCGTCATACCCAATGTATCCTGGAGGTGAGCCAATCAATTTTGCCACACTGTGGCTTTCCATAAATTCCGACATATCGAGTCGAATCATGGCGTTTTGATCGTTGAATAAAAATTCTGATAACGCTTTAGCAAGCTCGGTTTTTCCCACTCCCGTTGGACCCAAAAACAAGAAACTCGCCAGCGGTTTGTGTTCATCAGAAAGTCCAGCTCTGGCACGACGCACCGCATTTGCCACAGTTTTAAGAGCCTCTTCTTGTCCAATTACTCTTTTTTGCAAAATGCTTTCGAGTTCTGATAATTTTTGACTTTCTTCTGCTTGCATTTTGTCTGCAGGGATTCCAGTCCAACGTGAAAGAACTTCGGCAATTTCGTTTACCGTCACTTCTTCACGTAAAAGACGATTCTCTGTAGGGGCATGATGCATCGCACCCCTACCAGTCTCTAATAATTTTTCTAACCTTGGAATTTCTCCGTACCGAATTTCTGCCACTCTTTGAAAATTTCCGTCTTTTTCGGCTTTTTCGGCTTCCAGTTTTAAGGTGTCAATTTTCTTTTGAGCATTGCGAACTTCCAATACTTCATTTTTTTCTTTTTCCCATTGCAAACGAATCTTTTGTTCTTCTTCTTTGCTTTCCGAAAGTTCTTTTTCTACTTCTTTTAGTTTTTTTTCATTGTTTTCTGCCTTCATTGCCTCTTTCTCAATTTCCAAAGTTCTAATTTTCCGTTCCAGTTTGTCCAAAATTTCAGGCTGACTTTCAAGTTCCATTTTTAGAGCTGATGTTGCTTCGTCCATCAAATCAATCGCTTTGTCGGGCAGTTTTCTATCCGTCAAATACCTGCTAGAAAGCTTTGCTGCTGCAACAATGGCTTCGTCGGTAATCCGCACGCCGTGGTGTAATTCATATTTTTCTTTAATTCCTCGTAAAATAGCAATCGTGTCTTCCACCGTTGGTTCGTCTACCATTACGGGCTGAAAACGCCGCTCCAACGCTGCATCTTTTTCGATATATTTTCTGTATTCCGCCAAAGTTGTGGCTCCAATAACTCTAATCCTTCCACGAGCTAAAGCTGGTTTTAAAATATTTCCAGCGTCCATAGAGCCTTCCGCACTTCCCGCTCCCACAATGGTATGGATTTCATCAATAAACAAAATGATTTGCCCAGCACTTTCTTCTAATTCTTTTACAATCGCTTTCAGTCTTTCCTCAAACTCTCCACGAAATTTTGTTCCTGCCACCAATGCCCCCATATCCAGCTCCAAAATTTTCTTATTTTTTAGGTTTTCAGGAACATCTCCTGCCACAATTCGACGAGCCAACCCTTCGGCAATGGCGGTTTTTCCTACTCCTGGGTCTCCCACCAGCACAGGATTGTTTTTTGTTCTTCGAGATAAAATTTGCATAGAACGCCGAATTTCGGTGTCTCGTCCAATAATTGGATCAATTCGTCCATTACGAGCTTCTTCGGTCAAATCTTTGCAGAATTTTTTGCACGCATCTCGCTTGCTTTCTGGCGTTGCGTCTTCCACTTTATGACTTCCTCGAACTTTTGTGAGAAGATCATGTGCTTGAGATTCGGTAAAAAACTGAAGAAGAATAGATTTTGCAGAATTTTCACTCTCAAAGAGTGCTAAAAATAAATGCTCAACGGACAAAAATGAATCGCCCATTTTCTGCATTTTTGTTTCAGCGTTTTCAAAAATTTTTTCAAATTCTCGGTCAAATTGGCGTGTCACGTTCCCTGAAATTTTTGGTTCTTTTTTCAACGCTTCTGCCACTTTTTCAATAGCTTCCCGCCGATTTTTTTTTGCCAATTCAAAAAGTGGCGGCACTACGGTGTCGTCTTGATCCAGCAAAATCCGAAAAAGATGTAATGCCTTCACACTTCCGTGCGAAAGTTCTTTTGCTAGTTTTTGAGCTTTTTGGAGTGCTTCCGCACTTCGTTCGGTAAGGATTTCTATATTCATACAATTTGGTGTTAAAAAATAATTTTTTATTTTATTATTTCAAAATTAGCAATCAAGTGTCAAGAGTGCTAATTTTTTTTATTTATATCCACTATTTTAAAGGGGTATTCCTCAAAATGTATTGTGCTTCTACCAAATTTCAAACAAACGTGCTTGAACATGCTTAAAAAATTTGATATACTGACCAGAACATTCTTAACTAAAAGAATCTATGATAGCCTTAAAAAAACAAATATTTTTCTATGCTCTTTTGGGTGCTATGGGGCTTTCTGTCTTTTGTTTTGCTGATACTGTTCCGGTGTTTAGCGGGGGAGGGCTTCAAGAAGGAGCGCAGATTGTGAAAGATAATATTGAAGGAACCGGACTTGTGGAAGATGGAAATTTGGTGCAGACCATTATTTGGGCGGTGAAATGGCTTTTGATAATTTCTGGTATTTTAGCGTTTGTAGCGTTTTTGTATGCTGGGTTTCTGTATATCACGAGTTATATAAACGACAAAAACCCAGAAACCGCGAAAAAAGCAATGATCAACACAGCCATTGGTATTGTGATTATTATTTTTTCTTGGGTGATTGTGAATTTTCTCACCACCCTTCAGTTTTCATAAAAAAATGAGATTTTCTTTTTCATGGTTGGCAAAAGTTCAAACGATTTTGGTTGTACTTGTGGCAAGCATTATTTTTGCGTTTTCTGTTGCTCCTTCCGCGTTCGCCATTTCTGTCTCCGAAGATCCTTGCAATGGAGGATCGTGTTTTCAAAGTGGGATTGATGCAGAAGGGCTCCCAAATGAGATTAAAAAAACTGCAGATTTGAAAGCCAGTATCGTTTCGTTTATCAACTATTTACTCACTTTTGTGGGAGTTATTTTGCTCATCATGGTTATCTATGCTGGATTTTTGATGATTGCCTCACAAGGTGATGACAAAGTTTTGGAAAAATCAAAAAAAATGTTTATATATGCGTTTTTTGGAATTTTATTGATCGTGCTTTCCTACACAATTGTGAGTTGGTTGGCGAATTTGGGAGGAAATGTGCAAACTTCACAGCCATCCACCACTATTTCGGGAAGTGCAACCCCAGCTCATTCTGCCGATACATCGGCGTTGCAAAAGGCAATTGATGATTTGAAAAAACAGCTTGAAGCATTGAAAAACGCGCCAAATCCTGATGCGACCAAAATTGCTAATCTTGAAAAACAATTAGCAGCCTTGCAAAGCCAAATGAATACTACGACAGGTTCGTTGCAGAAATCACTTGATGATTTGATGAATCAATTTGATGCGCTTTCTTCTAAGGGAAATCTCACCACTGCAGAAATTGTTGCCCTCAAGCAAACCTTAGACGATTTGAAAAAGAGAAGTACTGGAAATCCTGACCTAGAAAAAAAATATAATGATCTTCTTTCCTTGCTCGATCAACTTCTTGCCAATCCCAATGATGCGACTCTCCTCGCTAAAATCCGAAAAGCAATTTCTGACTTGGGAGTGCAGGTTGGTAAATCCTCTGAAATTATGGCACAGTTTACTGTTTCTACTTCCAAAAAAACAGTGCCCACAACGCTCACCCTTTCTGCTGAAAAAACTTATATCAGAGGAGCTGCCACTAAGCCTATTCCAAATGATGCGTATGTGTGGTCACTTATCACCTCCGACGGGCGAGAACGAGTAATGGGTAATGGAATGCAGCAAAGCCTTGAGCTTACCGAATCTGGAAATTATATCATCAGATTACAAGTAGCTTCGTCTGATCCGATGGTTATTGCGGGGGAGGCGACACAGAGTTTTCTGGCGCTGCCCGCTAGTACCGAAGCTTCGTTTCTGGCAAATGGAAGAGGGAACTCTTCAGCTCTCGCTTTTACGATGACCGATAATACCGCTGGAATTGTCTTTACGCCCAATATCACCCCAAAAACAGGAAGAACCATTAGCAAAGTGGTGTGGCACTTTGGAAGAGTAAAAATTGATACCGCAACGGTTTCTCCTGTGATGTATTCTTTCCCAAAAGCAGGAATCTATTCGGTCTATTTGGAAGCGATCGACAACACCAACGAAACGACCAAAAGTGCTACGATTACCATTTCTATTCAAGACTTAGTTTCGTATTTTTCGCTTTCCAAAAGTCAATATCTCATAGACGAACCAATTACATTTTCTGGAGCTCCATCGAAAAGTGATGCAGGAGTTATTTCAGATTTTTCTTGGAAATTTCTAAATGCGAAAGGAGAAACTGTTTCGGAAGTTTCTGGGGTCAATACCATTGAAAAATTTTCTACACCAGGAACCTACACCGCCGTGCTTACTGTGAAAGATTCGAAAGGGAAAACCGATTCGTTCTATCAAAACTTCAGTGTTATTTCTTCCAATCCCGTGGCACGGTTTGTTTCTGTATCCAAAGGATCTGATACTCCAGCTACCTACATTTTTGATGCCACGACCTCATCTGATCCTTCTGACTCTCGTCTCACCTATTCTTGGGATTTTGACGGTAATGGATCGTTTGATAAAACGGGGATGAGTGATCCTAAAGTAGAATATACTTTCCCCAAAGCAGGAACCTATTCCGTCACCCTAGAAGTGACCAATGCCTTTGGAAAAAAAGCAACAAAAACTCAAAAAATTACAGTTCTTTCTACCCTTGAGCTCAAAATTGAAGTGCCAAGTATCACAGGAACGATTCAAAAAGAAATAACTTTTACCGCAAAGCACAATGGCGCAAAGTCGTTTGAATGGAACTTTAATGATGGAACGGGGAAGCAGATGACAAATGAAGCGGTGCAAAAACATATATTCAAACAATCTGGAAAATATCTGGTTTCACTTACGGCATACGATGAAGCCAATCAAAAAAGTGTGGCACAAAAAATGGTGTTTATTGGGGAAGCAAATGCGCCCACTGCAGTGGTGAATGCCATTATTTCTGGAGATGTGCTTCCGTGGGTAGAAAATCTTTGTGGAAGTGGAAAGCCAGGAATTATTGTACATCGAAACGAAAATGTGACGTTTTCTGCTGAAGGATCGGTGAATAAAAATGGTGGAAATGATAGCCTTTCATATACTTGGCAATTACCAGAAAACAACGTCGACAAAACGCCAAATATTCTTTGGAAATTTCCAAAATTATCAGAAGGGGGGAAATGCGAAGAAATCACGCTTAAAGTGACAGATACTCGATCAAACACTGTTTCTGCTCCGCAAACCGTTTGGGTTTCGGTGGAAAATAGTAAGCCTAAAATTTTGAGCTTTACAATTGGAACGCCAAAATCGACTATTGCGCCTGTTTCGGTTCCTCTCACTCTCAAAACCTCTGATGCAGATGGAGGTATTAGAAAATACACTTGGTGGGCTACTAGAGTGGGTGGATCTTCTACCGATAAAATTGGATTGCAAATGACAACCAAAGCCAACACTATGCTCCTCATTCCTCCTTTTGGAGACGAAGGAAATACGAATGATTATTTATTTCATTGTGAAGTGGAAGACAATAACGGAGGAATCACTGTGTGCAATGATGCACTTGGAGCCTTTGCCCCCATGAGTGTGAAAACTTTGCAAAATCTTTCTCCCAAAGTGACGCTTGTGCCCGATAAAAAAGATATTAAATTAGGAGACACCATTGTTTTCACCGCTCAAGCAAAAACAGTTGATGGAGTGGATATTTCTACACTTGCTACCTACAAATGGGATTTTGATGGAAATAATGTGTTTGATGATAGTACTGCGGTAAACATGGTTTCACACAAATATGTACTTTCAGGAAAGTTTACTCCTCGTGTGAAAGTGACTTATCAAGGGCTTTCCACTAGTGCCACTTCGCCTGTGGTGGTGCAGCTCACCTCTAAGCTTCCTCTCTCAAAAATTGTTGCCACTCGTTCGTCTACAGGCTCTTTGCTGCTCGATGGTTCTACTTCCGATTTTGATAAAACAGTGCAAGGAAACGCTCTTTCCTATGCTTGGGATTTTGACACCAATACCGATTCAGACGGAGATGGAAAAAAAGATAATGATGTGGATTCCACTTCTGCCAGTGCAGAAGCCAAATATCCAGAGGGGACAAAGCGTGTTCGAGTCAAGCTCACCGTGAAAGATGCAGCTGGGGCAGATGATGAGACGTTGCGGTCTATTACGCTTGATAGTCTTTCTGGTATCGTTTCTTCTGCTTCTGAAAAAGATAAAATAGCAAGCCAAGAAGCAATCCAAGTGCAAGAAGTTATTGATGGGATAAAAGCACTTTTGGCAAATCCAAAGCCTTCTGCAGAAAGTATTCAAACCGTGAAAGATAAAATCAATACACTCAAAAACACATCGTCTTCTGCCAAAACACAATCGCAGTTGGCAACACTGGAAGGAGTGCTGAAAAAATGGGAGCAAAATCCTGCAGATGCTTCCAACCTTTCTTCTCAAATTGATGAAGTGCAAAAAGAGGTACATGACACGATTACAGCTTCGGGCGGAGTTCCTTCTATTATTTCTGCCAGTAAAAAAGAACTGCTTGCATCTCTTTCCGCAGAACTGCAAACAAAAGCCAAAAACGGAACGATAACCGAAACAGATATTAAAAAGGCAGAAGCCCTGCTTGCCGAATTGAAGCCTGATGTGATCCAAGATGTAGCTCTTTCTGCTAGATTGAAAAAGACACAAGACTTGCTTGCCACTGCAAAGCAAAATATTTCAGACCAAACGGCAGTGCAAAAAGCGGTAGAGAGTCTTTCCGCTCTCAATAACGTTGCTCAAAATGGATTACCCTCAGGCTCTTGGAAATCACTTTCTGATCTCGGAAGTAAGATCAATCGTAGTCTTTCTTTTAGTACCAAAAACCCAAGCTCTGTACTGGATGTGTATGGAGGAGAGCGAATCATTGGTCTTGGCGAAAAAGTTTCTCTGTTTATCTTCGCGAAAAATGCAGATGGAAGCTTTTATTCTGGCCCTGTGGATCTAAAGATGGCTGAAGGAATGGGAACCTTTTCTGCTTCTTCAGTTCAAGCTTCAGGAGGGCGAGCGATTGTGGATTTTATTCCCACCTCAACAGGAGATGTGACCATCGAAGTCTCGGCAAAACTAGTCTCTGGTGAACTCAAAGAAAAACTAACATTCACAGTGGAACAATAAAACCATTATTCTCTTATATTCTATTTTTTTTATGATTTCTTCTTTCCATCATCGGCTTTTTCGAGTGATTGGATTGTGTATACTGTTTATTTTTCTTTTTGCCATCCCTCAAAACATTGGATTTATGGCTGGGAAGGTGTATGCAGTAGTTGGGGAAAAACTATCCATTTCTCTCAATGAAATGCCTTCTGGAAGTGATGCCTCTTGGACGCTTTCGAAAAATGGAGGAATTATTGAAACAAAAACAGGAAAATCGTATAGTAAATCATTTGATGCCAGTGGAGAATATGTTCTTCGGGTTACGGCATCTGGGAAAGATGGATTTTCTGCAGAAACGGTGATTGATATTTCCGTGGGGGCTTCTTTTCCAAACTTTTCACCGCTCAAAGCTGTGCTCACGAGTGTTCCAGCTGCTCAAAATGGATTTATCGACTTACCAGGGCAAAGCGCCAAGGTGACTTTTTCATTTATGAATTCTACTGGAAGCATCAAAACGTTTGCCTTGGAAGGAGATCTGTATTCTGATGCAAATGGTGATGGTATCATCGACAACGATATCGAAAACAAAAATGATATTTCCTATTCCTCAGGAAGCTATTTTCAAAAAACGTATACCAATGATGGGATTCCCAAAAAAGTACTGCTCACCGTCACCAATGAAAAAGGAGAAACAAGCACTGATACGATTCTTATCCGTTTTAGTGATGCTGCTACTAAGGCAAGCGAAGAAAAACAAGCAAAACCTCTTGCAGCCCATTTGGGAAGCATTCCGCCTGCCAATGCACAAGGGAATATTCCTGTTTCTGGAAAGCCTGCAACGGTGCTTTTGTATGCCTCTGAATCTGATGGAAAGATTCAAGAATATCGAATCGATACCAATGATAAAGTGGATAGCAATAATGATGGGAATTTTACCAATGATAGTGATAATGCAGGAACCGATAGTCTGACGATTGGAAGTGTTTATCCTCTGCAGGTTTCGGCTGATTCATTGCCTCGCACCATTACCCTCACTGTAGTTGATACTTCTGGCGCTAGCAAATCGGTTCAAAAAACTATTTTTATAGATCCAAATGCTGGAAATGCTGGCCCCACTTCTGGATCAGAATTTCTTTCTCCACTCCTTTTTGCGTCTCGGTCAAAAATTCCATCGGGAGAAACTGTTATTTTTAAACTGTTTAACATAGCGCCTGATAGTGCTATTTCTTGGGATTTTAATGGCGATGGAAAATGGGATATTGAAAAGAGTGATAAAACCGAAGTGGAATATCAATATTCTCAGAGCGGAACATTTAACGTGCGGGCTGAAATTATGCAGGTGGGGTCTACTCCTGTGGTAACGAAAGCGGTGGTGGAGGTGACGACAGAAGGGGCTTCGAAGCTCAAAACAGAAGGTCCTGTGGCGCATTTTCTTGCCCAGAAAGAAGGCAATAAAGTATCATTTTTGTCATCTGATAGTGTAGCAGATTCTAATCTCGTCGACACCAATCTCACCTATTCATGGGATTTTGGTGATGGGTATAAAACAGAAGGTCCAAACCCAGTGCATGTCTATGAAAAAGCGGGAAGCTACACCGTAGTGCTTACAGTGGAGGACAGTATCGAACGGCAAGGAGTGTTCACCGACGTTGTTAATATTACTGATATTACCACCGCTTTTGATCCCAATCAAAACGGAGGACCTGCATCAATAATTGAATCATTGAAAGAAAAAGGAAAAGAAATTATCAACGGAAATACTTCTCCACAAACCACAGAAACACCTTCTTCTTCTGACACTCCATCAAATTCTGACACTCCCTCAAACACTGCTTCTCAATTGATGCTACCATGGTGGATTTTG